>JAGAEN010000010.1 GCA_017613135.1 Candidatus Saccharimonadota bacterium
GGCGCATAGCAGACATAGCCGGCTGGACAATCCGAATCTTTAAGTGGTGTCACAGGTTTTCCAGCAGTGCTTGGGTGGACTAGGGTATATTTTACTTGTCCTACATATGTACCAGCAGGCTGAGTAGGAGAGATATAAGCCCGATAAGTCGTCGTAAGGTTAGACCCTGACGCTGTCGCCCCAGAGTCTGTACTGCTTAAATAATACGCCACTTTTGTATATTCGGCTGGTACTGCTGCAAAGCCTGAGAAATCTGGGTCACCTGTTTGTTTATTAGTATCGTCAGTAGAGCCAGCAACAATAGGAAGATATGAAGAGCCAGTCTTAGTGAGTTTCATAGCCCAGGATGAAGTACCAGTCGTAATGGTAGCTGCTGTTGCAATATCAAAACTACTATCAATTACTGAATTAACTAATACATTCTTGCCATATTCATTGTCAGTGTAACCTATGGCATATAGAGCATATCCAGTATTGTCATTACAGAAGACTTTAATCGTAGTTTCCCCAATTTGATCATTAGTCTGACCATTATTGATTTCTGCATTATGCGAATTCACTCCGCTACTCGTCAACGTACACGACTCCGGTACCGATACGCTCATCGTGTCAATATGCGAATCATCCGCAAGTGCCAAGGGATTAGTTAGTATTATACTAGACAGCACTACAAGAGCTACCAGCCCTCCAGTCACTATTATATGCTTTTTAACCATAGCTATAATCTCACCTATTTAATATTCTTACTACCATCATACCACACTTTTTTTCAAAATGCTAATGCAAAAACGTAAATTTTAAATCTTCTTTGCTTCAAATAGCACCGTCGGCACTGCCGGTGGCGGCGTAAAATCCGTCGGTTTTAAAGGCAGCCTTATCTTCGTCTGATACTTTTGAATCACCTGTAAACCCAGCTGCGAAGTATAATGCCTATCAGTATTTAGAAGCTTCAGCGCAAACTGTTTCTGCAAAATCAAATAAAACGCCTCCGGTGGATTATCCGCCTCAATCAACTTATGTACAATCGCCGAACTTAAGTGAAACGGCGGATTCGAAAACACCTTATACGGCTCGCTCGGCAATTCAAAGTCCATAAAATCCATCTCCACCACCTCCACATTCTCGCACCCCCGTTTCTTTAAATTCTCGCGCAATTTCTTCGCCGTATCAAAATCCGGCTCAATCGCAATTACCTTTCTAACCCTCCTAGACAGCGCCGTAGTAATCACTCCCGACCCCGCGCCAATCTCTACCACCAAATCCCGCTTTTTAAGATTCGAATGCCCAATCAAAATGAGCGCCAACCTCGGATTTTTCAAAAAATGTTGCGATAAAAGATGATTTCTCATTACCCCTATTATATCAAATTATGGTATAATATAAAAATGGATAGATACGAACCGCAAAAAATTGAACAAAAATGGCAAAAAATCTGGAAAGATACGGAAGCTTTTAAAGCCACTGAGGTTAAAGGCCAGCCCAAGAAAATGCTCGCCGAAATGTTTCCTTACCCTTCTGGCGCCGGCCTTCACGTTGGTCACGTCCGCAATTTCACCATTGTCGACGTTCTCGCGCGGTTCTATGCACAGCAACGCTTAAATATTCTTCGGCCCTTTGGCTACGACACTTTTGGTCTTCCCGCTGAAAACTACGCTATCAAGACTGGCACCGCTCCACAAGAAATCACCAAAGTAAATATCGCAAATTTCAGAAAACAAGCCGAGCGCCTTGGCTTTGCTATCGACTGGTCCCGTGAAATCAACACTTCCGACCCTGAATATTACAAATGGACCCAGTGGTGCTTCTTACAACTTTATAAAAAAGGCCTCGCCTACCAAAAAGAATCTTATCAGTGGTGGTGCCCAGTCGACCAGACCGTCCTCGCCAACGAACAAGTCGAAAATGGCAAATGTTGGCGCTGCGGCGCGGAAGTTGAAAAGAAAAAAATGAAACAGTGGTTTTTCAAAATCACCGAATATGCTGATGAATTATTATCTGAAATCGACTATCTCGACTGGCCCGACAAAATCAAGACGATGCAGAAAAACTGGATCGGTCGCTCCGTCGGCGCGGAGATCGACTTCCATCTAGCGACCGGTCGCTCCATTAAGGTCTTTACCACCCGTCCCGACACGATTCTCGGCGCCACCTTCCTTGTTGTCGCTCCTGAATATCCCGGTCTCGACACCTTGGTAAACGACGACACAAGAGAAGCCGTCAACGCCTACAAAGCCGCCGCTCTCAAAAAATCCGAAATCGAACGTGCGAGTAACAAAGAAAAAACTGGTGTCTTCACCGGCTCTTACGCCATAAACCCCGCCACCAAAGAAAAAATCCCTATTTACGTCGCGGATTATGTTCTTGCTGGCTATGGCACCGGCGCTATTATGGCCGTCCCAGCCTATGACGACCGCGACCGCGAATTCGCCGAAAAGTTCAACTTGCCTATAGTCGAAGCCGACCTCATCGACCGCGACCTTTACGGTACCCCCAAGATTACCTATCGTATGCGTGACTGGCTAATTTCTCGCCAGCGCTACTGGGGCTGTCCGATTCCTATCGCTTACGACAAAGACGGCGACCCTCACCCAATTCCCGAAGACCAACTCCCGGTTCTCATCCCCGAAGTCAAAGATTATAAACCCGACAATTCCGGCCACTCTGCTCTATCTAAAGCCACCGACTGGCTCAAAGTCAAACTCTACAACGAAAAAACAGGTGAAATTGAAGAAATGACCCGCGAAAGCGACACGCTCGACGGCTACGCCTGTTCCTCTTGGTATCTCTGGCGCTACGCTTCCCCGCACGATAAAAATGCCGCCTGGAACCAAGACGCCATCAAATACTGGGAACCAGTCGACATTTACGTTGGCGCCGACCACGCCGTCGCTCACCTTCTTTATATCAGATTTTGGTGTAAATTCTTTGCCGACGAAGGCTACCTACCATTCCGCGAACCCGTTAAAAAACTCATCTATCACGGATACATCAACGCCCCCGATGGCAAAAAAATGAGCAAAAGTAAAGGCACCGTCATCGACCCTCTCGACGTGATAAACGACGGCTACGGCGCCGACACCCTCCGCGTCTACGAAATGTTCATCGGCCCCGTCGAGCTCGATGCCGCTTGGGACCCCCGCTCAGTCGGCGGCGTCTACCGTTTCTTGAACCGTTGCTGGACCTTAGTGTTTAAGAATGACAGTTTTCCTTCACTCGAGAACATACGCGACAACGGGAGCGGAATAGCGAGCGAGCCCCGTAACGACGGGCGCGAGCGAAGCGGTTCGAGAGTGAAGGAAAATGTCATCTTCCGCAATAAGACCATCAAGAAAGTCACCACCGACATTCACAAATGTCAATTCAACACCGCCGTCGCGACCCTGATGGAATACGTCAACGAGCTCTACAAACAAGGCGCCACCAAAGACGACCTTATTACCCTCGCCAAACTCTTAAAACCATTCGCTCCTCATCTCGCCTCCGAAATGCTCGAAAAACTAGGCGCCGACGACGAATGGCCTACTTGGGATGACAAATATCTCACCGAAGATACCGTTGAACTAATCGTCCAAATCAATGGCAAACTCCGCGCTAAACTCACCGTCAGCACCGATGATCTCGAAGATGAAGAAAAAATCATCACTCTGGCTAAAAACGACGAAAAACTCCAAAAATATCTGAATGATAGTATAAAAAAAACCATCTATGTGAAAAAAGCCAAACTACTTAACCTTGTGGTTTAATACTCGACGATAAATGTTTAAGAACTTGTCTAAAGTTTTTTCAAAATCATGTTCTGCCGCTATCTCTACCGACCTCCGCGCAAACTTTTCACGCAATTTATCGTCAACTAAAATCTTTTCTATCGCTCCGCCAATTTCAGACACATTCCCGGCTTCGCACAAAAAACCATTTTCTCCATTCACACATACTTCCGCCACCGCCCCTGCATTTACCGCCACTAGCGGTAGCCCCGAAGCCGCCGCTTCAATTAGTACAATTCCCTGCGTCTCAATCTCTGACGCCGTCGCAAACACAGAACCCATTTTATAAATTTCGTATAAATCTGGCACTAGCACCTTTCCCAAAAACTTCACCGACTTAGAAACGCCCAACCTCGCAGCCTCTTTTTTCAGCCTCGTAAGGTCCACTCCGTCGCCCACCACAACGAGCATTGCCTCCGGCACCTTAGATAATACCAAGGAAAATGCCTCAATTACCACCCCCACTTTCTTTTCCGGATCAACTCTCCCTACATATAATACTATTGGTCGTCCCTCAGGTACACCATATTTTTCATACATCGCCTTCTCGGCTCGTCCCGGTTTGAAATGCGACAAATCCACTCCATTTGACACCGCCGCCACCGGCACTGGGAATTCTTCACCTTTCGCATAAATCAAATGCTCAATCGCTTGTTTCGTCGGCATCGTCACAAAATCACTTTTGCTCTGCCGATTTCTAAAATACGCCGAAAGCAAAGCGTTCACCGGCTTTTTCACTAATCTCGGTATATGCAAAGGCTCCGTCAAAACCTCTGGCTGATTATGTTCTGTTGTCACCACTGGTATTTCGTGACGCCTCGCATACCCTACCACCGAAAGGCCAATCGGATCCGACACCTGCACGTGTACTACATCCGGGTTAAACTCATTCAAAATCTTTGCAACCTCAGCCCGCGGAAATACCGACACCCTAAATCCGTGTCGATAAAACAGATGCCGTTTTTTGGGTACTTCGTGAATCTGGTCTGGATAAACCTTCGCTTCCACCGATTTCAAATAACAAACTTTCACCCCATCTTGCATCTCACTATAATTTCGCCCAGTCTGCGACGGACAAAGTACCAACACTTCATTCCCCCGAACCGCTAAACCCACCGCCAAATTATGCGAAAACACTGCCACCCCGTTTATCATCGGTGAGTAAACGGCCGTCGCAATCACAATTTTCATTACATCGCCTTTGCTTTATCGAGTTGCGGGTCGCGCATCGCGTTGATATCTTCGTAAGTGCGTTCCACTTCTACATCCGGCGTAATCCCTGTCTGGTTAATCGAGCGGTCTTTTGGTGTATACCATTCTGCCGTAGTGACTTTTAGCGTCGCCCCACCAGAAAGCCCGTCAAACAAACTCTGTACCACACCCTTACCATAAGTCTTCTCGCCCAGAATCGTCGCCTTACCATAATCTTGCAACGCTCCTGCCACAATCTCCGAAGCCGACGCCGTCGAACCATTCACTAGCACAATCGTCTTCATATCCTTAAGAATCGCTCGCCCACTAGCCGTATTTGTCGTCGTATTACCATAATGTTTCGACTTCTGTACCAAAATCTTTTGATTATCAAGCCACAAACTCAGCAAATCTTGCGCCGCCGACACATACCCACCACCGTTACCACGCAGGTCTAAAATCACCTTATTCACGCCCTTTGAAGCAAACTCTTGCGCCATCTTTTGTACCATCGTTCCCGTATCATTATCAAATCGCGTCACCGTGATAATCGCCGTCTTGCCATCATACTCAACATAAGCCGACACGTTATTGATCGTCTCACGTTTCATCGTGAAATCTTTTTCTTTGCCGTTTCTCACCACCGTAATCGTCACTTCACTTCCTTCTTCACCACGCACTTTCTTTGCTACCTCGTCCGAACTAAGCGACCATACCTCCTCGCCATCAACTTTATAAATAATATCCCCCGCGAGAATTCCCGCCCTTCTGGCCGGATTATCTGGTAAAGTCCTTAACACTCTCACATAACCATCACGAAGCCCCATCTCAATACCGATTCCTGAACCCACCTTACCGTGAAGGTCATCATAAAAATCCGAGCTCTCTTCTGCATCCATATAAACTGTATAAACATCGCCGAGTGCTTCCACCATCCCCTTCTTCGCACCATCAATCATCTTACTTGTCACCATTTCGCCATTGTAAGTCGACGACAGTTTATTATACACTTCATCAAGCGAAGACCAATCCACACCCGAACTATAATTTGCGCTCAAGCCTAAATATGGCGCAAAAGAAGAAAACCAATTATTAAAATTCGCCCCCACAAAAATCCCCACCACCGTCATCACTGTACCAATGATAATTGCATTACCAAGACTAGTCTTTTTTTCTTTCCACTCTACTTTTTCAATCATTATTTTATTATAGCACAAGTAGCTTACAAAACGAAGCTAAAAATGAATATACTTATATCTCGAGGCCTGCGCCGCACTCATCGTCCGCGCTCCGAAATCACCATATTGATAAATACCAGAATAAAGTTGCGTAGCATAAGCGTTATTGTATTCCGTCACGTTCACCGAGCCATCTGCGTTGATACTTTCTACCCACCATACGTGACCATAAAGCGCATCATCAAGTTGCCCAATCGAGCCAGCTTCTGGCGTATGATCCACTCGATAACCAAACATTCTCGCCCGATCATCCCAGTAATTCGCATTGCCCCAAGCTAGCACCACGCCATATGCTTCATAAGCCTTCCACCCCGCATAGCTTACACACTCACAAACATAACCACCAATATACATCCCATTTATCGTAGTGCCATAAGCATCCTGCCTTCCCGGACAATCCGCTTGCCACGGGTAAGTATTATAACCCGTGTAAGTACTACCACCATATAATTCTGGGTGAGCTTCCTTTTCTGCCTTTTCTGCCGCCCTTTGCGCCTCAAGAGCTTGCCGCGCAATTTCCTCATATGCTGCCGCATCATTCTTATATTTCTCTACCAAAGCCTGTTGTTCTGCTCTCACTGAAACTAACTCCGCCTTTGCTGCCTTCTGACTCGCCAATAATTCTTCCACTTTTGCCTTATCTGCTTCCAGTTTTTCTTTGGCCAATTTTACTTTAGTTGCCGTCGCACTAATTTGCTGTTTCACCACTTCGCTACGCGCTTGCTTTTCTGCTAAATCCGAAATTGAACTTGACCCCGCCAGAATTGTAATCGGCTCCGCATCGCCTTCAAAATGCATATTTACTAGAAGCTCCGCCAGTGCCTCCTGCTCGGCCTTCAACTTCTTTTCCGTTTCTTCAATTTGCTTAGTTAAATCATTCACCTGTGCCGTAGTTTCCGCAATTGCTAGCTCCGCACTAGCAATCTGAATATTAAGTTCACTCACCTTCGCTTGCAACATATTCGCCGAATCACTAGCCGCCGCCGCATTACGATTTGCCTCTTGCTCTCTCTCTACTGCCGCTCGACATTCTGCACTTCTACTGCAAGCAAGCGACATGCCACTAGCGCTTCTCACCATCATAATATTTGTAATAACCGGCGTCGCGAAAACCACTGCTATCACAAGCCCTAACAACAATTTCTTCGGTTGAATAAGCACTACCATACTCTTATTATGGCACAACCATTTTGATAAGTCAAGCTAAGCCTTATGTAAATACTTCGATACCGCAAGATCTGCTGACACTCGTCCAATAATTATCCCGGCTCCCACAAATACTAAATACACCAAGATTAATTTATTCGATTCAAGTAGCGTCACAATCTCATCCACATTAATTCCATACCCCGATAATTTCGGTGCCAAGAACATAAATCCAAAATAACTCACCGTCGCTGCAATTAGCCCCGCAATCACCCCACAAATTTCCGCCTCCACTAAAAACGGCCCACGAATAAAATGCTTATCTGCCCCCACCAATTTCATCATATAGATTTCTTCACGCCTTGAGAAAATCGCCATCCGAATCGTACTAAAGATAATCAGTACCGAAATTACCAAAAACACAATCGCAAGCACCAACCCACCTGTCCTAGCAATTCTCGCCCACGACGTGATTGTCGCAATCTCCACTTGATTTACGTCATAAGTCGGCGCCATCTCTTCATCGAGATATTTTTGGAACTTTTCATCCTTCTCTACGACATTTTTAATACTATCAAGATTATCTACATCATAAACCTTAATTCGCATCGTCGCCTGCATTTTCGAAATCATCAGCGCTTTCATCTCGTCATCTAGCACATTCAAAATCTCATCACTCTCCGCATTCTCCGCCAAAAACTTTTCATATTCTTCTTCCGAAGTCGATACCACCACACTCTTAATATTTCCATCTTTCGAGATAATATTCTTCAACTCACCCAGCGTTTCCGCCGAAGTCTTTGGCTGGAAATAAATCGTGATATCAATTTTATCGCGCATCATATTCGCCGTGTTGGTGAGAATCACACTCGCTACCACCGTCACAAATAAAATAATTAATGTAATCGCCATCACAATCGTTGCTGCCGAAGACAACCAAATATTCCGCCCAAAGCCCTTCGCGCCATATTTAATAATTCGTCCTTCTTCGCGCAAAGGATGCTTGGCGCGCGTTTTTCGCATCGTCCTTAGACCTTTTTTCGCGGCCTTCTTTAAATCCTTTTTTGATTCCTTTGGTAAATTATTTTTTCTAATCATTGTATCATCCTCGGCTTAGGTCTTGGTTTTAAAGCGTGCCCTGGCGCCTGCATTTCTCGCTTCAACTTCAAGCTCGGTGTTTCATCCAGTTTATAAATCCCGCCGTTTTTCTGGTCATCAATAATTCTACCGTCCTTCATTGTCACTACCCGCTTCTGTAGATTATTCACGATATTCTCATTGTGCGTCGTCACCAGAATCGTCGTTCCAAAATCATTGATTTTCTTAAGTAAGCCAATAATTTCTTCCGTCGTCAGTTTATCAAGATTTGCCGTCGGCTCATCCGCAATCAAAATCTTCGGCTGCCTTGCCACGCTGCGTGCAATCGACACCCTTTGCTGTTGCCCACCAGACAATTGATCCGGGAACTTCTTTGCTTGATCTAACAAATCTACTAACTCCAGCACTTTTGGCACTGTCCGTCTAATCTCCTTGCCACTCATCCCTGCAATTTCTAGTGCAAACGCCACATTTTCATACACCGTCCGTCTAGGCAACAGTTTAAAATCCTGAAACACCACCCCGAGCCTTCTACGATAACCCGGAATATGACGCTTCTTTACATAGTCAAGATCAATTCCACCGATAATAATCTTCCCAGAATCTGGCACCTCTTCCTTAGTAATCATTTTCATCAAAGTCGATTTCCCGGCACCAGACTTCCCGACCAGAAACACAAATTCATTCGGTTCAATATGAAGCGACACCTCATCTAGTGCCGGTTTCTCATCGCCTGGATAAGTTTTCGAAACCGAATCGAGTAAAATCATACTACGATTTTACCATAAACATTAATATTTGGCTAGAAAAACTCTAAATGTAGTGTAATATTTTTTACATCCGAATTGTCTGGCTGATAAATTGACACTGGAGTCACCACCGCATCAGGATATTTCTCGGTCACTTCCGCATAGACCTCGGCGTAAGTCTTAGTCGTTTCAATCGTAAGGTCTTGCTTGTCCTTCACTTCAAATTTTCCACTTGGTTTTTTTATACTCTGAAGTTTCAAAATCATACTCATATCATACTCAAAACCCGCGAGATAATTATTCAACTTAAAATTACGTTTTACTGAGTTTTTAAACTCGCCCATCACGCCAAGATAATTATCACCTGACCAGACTTCTGCCGCGCGGCGTGTTTCAAATGGCAATTTTTCGGCCGATTCATCCCTGATAGGTAGGAACCTCACCGGAATATTGAGTTTAGAGAACATTTCTTCCGTGAAGCGTTTAGCCTTATAGTAAGCCGTACCCATCGTCTTTCTTTCGGCTAGCACCAAACCTAGCTTCATTTCTTCCACCGGCACATTTTCATCATTCATTCCACATACTTTTTGATAAACTTTGTTTACTTCAAAGAGCGCAAACTTATCAAACGGAATTTTTTGATTCATATAAGCCTTGTCAAGTAAACTCGGCACGATAGATTGCCGCACTAATTGTAAATCTGGGCTAATCGAATTGACAATTTTATAAGAATTCTCTACATTAAGACCCGCCTTTTTCAGTAGTCTCTCGCTCACAAAACTATATGTGAGCACTTCATTCGCCCCAAAGCTACTCAAAATTTCGCGTACCTTAGTTTTAAGTTCTAGCATCTTGTTTGGCGTAGCCGTCGCGTGTCGTGGCAAAGTCGGCGCAATATTATCATAGCCGAGAAGCCGCCCCACTTCTTCAATGATATCTTCTTTAATATGAATATCCGTCCGCCAAGCCGGAGCCGTGACTTCTAGTAAATCTTTATGTGCCCTCACCTTGAATCCGACATTTTCAAGAGTCTGTATCATCAAATCTTTGCTATATGCCGTACCAAGTAAACCATTAATTTCCTCCGTCGTGACCTTTACCACAATCTCTTTTTCCGGATGTGGATATTCATCCGCCACACCAACTACTCTAAATCCAGAAGAAAGCATCTCGGCACACTCTTCCGCCACAGTTAAAGTCTGATACGCCGGCTGACCTTTGGTAAATCTCGTAATCGCTTCTGAGAAAATCCCATGCGCCATTTGGGTCTTACGCAAATTATAAAGCGAAAATGTCGCCGACTCGAGAATAATATTTCGTGTATTTTCGTCAATCGCTGTCGATAATCCGCCCATTGCACCAGCTAGTGCCACAGGCACCTCGCCACTACAAATCACAATGTCGTTTTCGTTTAATTCTACTTCCTTACCGTCGAGTAATACCAGTTTCTCGCCCACGCGTGCAAGTCTTACGTTAATTTCCGGCCTATCTTTACCACTGGCCGCTACAAATTTATCATAATCAAAAGCGTGCAAAGGTTGCCCGGTAAGTAGCATCAAATAATTCGTCACGTCGACAATCTCATCCACCGGCCGCATACCAGATTTCGATAAAATCGTATCCATCCACGAGAGATATTTTTTCTTCATCTCCCCGTGCTTTTCCATCACCACCGCAGTGTATCGCGAGCAAATAGCAGATTCTAAAGAAATACTTACTGAAGATGGGGTGGTCGAAAATGGCTTTTCGAAGGGCCTTCGGAGCGCGGCAGCGCGAGAATGAGCGCCGGCCGCCCGTGGCGACGGGCCGGCCGGACGCGGCCCAAGAAAAGTCTTTTCGAACAGGACCCCATCTTCAATGAATTTCTCACCCAATATCCCGGCCACTTCTCTCGCAAACCCGATTAGCCCAAAACAATCCGGACGATGCGTGAGAGACTTATTTTCAATATCTAAAATCAAATCATTCAAATCAAACACATCCGCCAAAAGATCCCCTGGCCTCGCCATTTCCGGATCAATCTCGGCAATTTTTTCGTGCTTATCGTCAAAATCTAGTTCATCTGCACCAGCAAGCATCCCGTTCGACTCATATTTGCCAAGCATTTTGCGCTTACCAATCACAAACGGCGCATCTTCATCTACCGACGCCGGCACCACCGCGCCCGGCGCAATCCACGCCGCTAACATTCCTTCACGCACATTTGGTGCGCCACAAACTACCTGCACCAACTCATCCCCACCGTTATCAATTTGACATAAAGTCAGGTGCGTATCCGGAATCTTCTCCGCCTTCACAACTTTTACTACATAAATCTTATCGTACTTATGTGTTTCATCAATTACACCTTCGACTTCCACCAACCGCGCGCCAATCAACCGCACCAACTCTTCGTCCAACACCGGCACGTTTACATATTTTTTCAACCAATTTAGTGAAATCCGCATTTAAAACTCCTTCAAGAAATTAAGATTACCCGATTCTAGGTACCGAATATCTTTCAACCCATACCTTAGCATCACCAAGCGGTCAATTCCACCGCCCCACGCAAACCCGTGATAAATCTCCGGATCGATTCCAGCCATTTTCAGAACATTTGGATGAATCATTCCGCACCCCAGCATTTCAAGAAAGTCACCCTTCTTCCCGCCCAACGACTTCGGCTTCTCAATCATAAATTCGAGGCTCGGCTCTGTAAATGGAAAATATCCCGGCTGCGTCCGAATATTTAATTTCTGCTCGTAATACTTTTCAAAAAACTCACGCAATATTCCGAGCATTTGTCCCATCGTACAATCCCGAGACACGTACACGCCTTCGCACTGATAGAAAGTATGCTCGTGCGTCGCGTCCACATCTTCATTACGATATACCCGGCCTGGCACCACTACGGCAATCTCACCACCATCAGCCAGTTTATCGCGATAGGCCTTGAGTACCCGATGTTGCATTGTCGAAGTATGTGCTGGTGGGATTAGCCCCTCTTCCGTCCGGAAAGTATCATAACCGTCTCTCGCCGGATGCTCCTTCGGGAAATTCAAAGAATCAAACATATGAAATTCGTCATCCAGTTGCCTTGATTCCACCACGTCAAACCCCATCAACTGATAAATCGCAATCACCCGGTCAAATTCTGTCATCAAAGGATGTTTCGAACCCTGAAACACCGAGTAGACATCCGGAATTTTCTCATTCGGCGCGCATGGCGCAGTAATATCTAAAGGCTCAATCTCAACATCCAGAGCCGCTTCTTCGGCTTGGCGCATCCGATCCAAAATCTCCGACTTCCTAGCATTCAATTCGCGCCCAAATTCACTCCGTTTCTCCGCCGGCACATCTTTAATTTTCGCGTACTCTGCGTTTAATTTTTTTAATTCTAATTTCAGTATATCGAGTTCTTGCATATAATATATATTATACTACAAAATTACGATTTCTTACATCGGCAAACTCGATGTCGTTAAGCAATATAATATATGTATTATTAGCGACTTGATTTTCGTTGTCAAAGATTAAATCGTGTTTCTCTTCCACCACCGGCGCGCCGAAAGCATACCGCTCTGATGCATCATAATGTGCAATAAAGTTATAGTATTCAATCAAGGCTAAAGTGTCTTCTACTTCTTCTTTACTCATCCCAGAAAATCTCGCAATCTGCCCCTCAAATGAATAATCAATAGGATTTTCCTTATAATAATCATTTAAGAACGCCACTGTCGAGTTTGTACTTGTAATACCCATATTATTTAAAACTCTCTGGTCCAAATTATACATTGAAAAATACTTAATTTTTTTATTTAGATTTGCATCGTTCGTATTTCCGGTACAAGCCAAACCACTGTTCCATACTATGTTCTCTTCATCTCTCTTAGCATCTAAAACATCCAGCGCTCCTTCAAATGGAACAAAATTCCTTCCGAAATTGATTAAACCAGAAGCCAACATATTATTATTAAACTTCCCAGTAGAAAAGCCCTGAACTGCTGCACCCATAGTCCCAGGTTGAGTATCACTTGAAACGCAGGCAACAACATATTTTGCGTAATCTGATTTTACGTTTATTTTTGGATTTCCATCCGCATCTACTCCGTCAAAACTCCCTATCTTATCCATGTATTTATACACCTCTTCTGGCGTCATTGAATTATCTTCCAATTCGTTGACATAAGCACCAGTGTATTTATTACACGCAAAATCACCTACTACCCCTACAGCATCCAAATAGCCACAGTTACCCTCACTTGATAATGAAGCAGCAAAACTATCAGTTTCATTTGCTGCCATCGCCGATGGACTTATTAGCGACACAGCAGATTGTCTTGCCAAACCAGCAACCGATGAAATAACCGATGTCACTCCACTACCGGACGTGTTGATAATTGGCAAAATTGAATTATAAATCGAACCGAGAAAAGTATACCTCGAAGTCGCATCAAAAGGACTCTTCGTCGCCCTTTCATAAGCCGCCCATTCTTTCTCAACATCTTTAGTAAGCGCAAACACCTCTATCGCATTTTTCTTATCGGCATATTTTCCCGTACTCATCTGTAGATT
Organism: Candidatus Saccharimonadota bacterium; assembly: GCA_017613135.1. Lineage (GTDB taxonomy): Bacteria > Patescibacteriota > Saccharimonadia > Saccharimonadales > Saccharimonadaceae > Nanosyncoccus. The sequence goes on from JAGAEN010000010.1 coordinate 13,741, forward strand.
ACTCCCCATAATGTTTTGGGCGCCACTAAGCAACGAAAAGCCGCCTGTTTTTCCAAGGAACGCCAACGATAGTCTTCCAGCAAACCAATTAGCAATAAGTGGCGTAACTATAGAAACGACCGTAGAAATAGTAGTCATAGCCAATGCAAACTTAAGCGTCTTAAATGCACCAGCTATTATATCCTTAATAATACTAGCAAGCCCACCGGTAAAAAGCGACGCAACATCAGCAATAAAGCTTATAGCTCCGGAAATTCCTTGTAAAGCATTGCAGGCTCTAAATACCACGATAGAAGCACCGAAACTCGCCAAAGCGCCAGCACCATTAATGATAGCATTCTTTACATTGTCTATACCAGGAATGCCCTCCAATAAGCCACCCCCTCCGCCATTCATTAACACCCGGAATGCATTTTTATTAGCATACTCACGATTGACAAATAAAGCGCTCGGGTCATTTTCATCTACCATATTTGTTGGTGAAAAAACTGTATTCCACCCATTACTCTCTGTAACCGCTCCCTCTACAGATTTTTTATTTCCTTCCCTATCGTATAATGTTGTTTTAGTAGATTGATTTAAGTTATTTAACGCCATATGAACAGTTTCATCCACATTACCATACTTGATTTTATCCGCTAACTCCAAGTATTTTGCAGTGTAATTAATCACATTAATAGTTTGCACTGCACCAATCGCCGCACTAATAGCACCTATACCCTTCAGGAATGCGCAACCCGCCGACGCCGCAGTCATCGCATATTTTTTGGCCTTTGCGGTAAGTGCCGACTCAGCATTATCTGGCGGCTGGTCATTGTTAGTCACCCGAATACTATCATCTGCGCCAATAGTATCTCTTAAAAAATTATACTCATCAACCGAAATTCTTTTAAGTACCTTCCCGTCTCTCATAAAAACATAAGAGCCTGTAGGCTTTCCATCATCACCTATTTCTTGTTGAAAACCACTGAGTTTAAGCTTTATACCGTTACCAAAGTCGACCACATCATCACTTTCTAATCCACCAACCCCATCGCTAGCATTACTTAGCAATGCCTTATTTACTTTTTCTTCATCAGGGTCATCTATGTCCATTTGGTTACGTGCATTCTTACCAATTATTCTAGTATACATAGAATCAACTACGTCATCAAACCATCCGGCAATCTTACCAGTGAAAGTCAATGTGGCCGTATCGTAACTTGTATCAAAATTTGCATTTACTCTTCTAGCCTCCGTCAAAGTCATACTAGAATCAGTCAATTTAACTTTCACCCCATCACCAACGTCTATTTCTGTCCCCACTAATTTATTTGCTCCAGGTATATCACTATCCGACGCTACTATCGGTATCCTACGCCCATCCGAATCTTCATAGACAAGCAGTCTTAGTTTTTTTCCGTCAACTTCAGTCTCAGAATAATCAATCCCTTGCGCGCTTAGTTTCTTTTGTAAACTAGAGCCACTTCTAATTTTAAATTTCGTATTTCCAAAAATGGTATTCGTCGTAGTGGAACGATTAGTACTAAGCAATCTTTTCATCACGAAATTTGAACGTCGGCTAATGACCGCACTATTTTGCCCAAACATCGAATATATGTTTTCTTTCCACGCCACAAGCTCGGTCGAAATACTGAAAAACGAAAGTCCACCAATACCAAAAATCAGTCCAACTATCAACGCAATCGGGCCTTTGCGCTTAAAAAATCCCTTACCTTTTGTTTTCTTTTCATCAGTCCTTCCGATACCAGTGTATAATCCTCCTGCTCCTTCTTCACTCTCCGCTACATTTTCTACGCTATCACCAGATTGTTCAGGCGATTTAGAAGCAGCATTCTCCTCTGCGCGACGCAAATTCTCCGACGCTACACCCGGTGCACCACCTTTTGAAATGTCATTATTTTCAACCATATATTATATTATATACCACTTATGCTAAAATGCCACCATATTTCGCTAAGATCTATCGATTCTGAAACGACATCCCAAGCGCAATTAAAAGAATCAATGTAAAAATAACTAGAAGCACCCACACCCAGCCATATTTACTAGTTTTCTTAAGGTCCTTCACGTAATCCGCATCCTCCGCAAGATCCACGTCTTTTTTGCCTTTTTCGACTTTCGACGCCTTCGACATTTTTTCTCGCAAATCCGCATCGATTCTCCGCGTCAGCTCATTATCTAAATTATTTTCTTTGTTTACTATTACACCCATATTATCCTTTTGTTTACTTTTTTCATTATACCACAACAAAATGTGCTATAATAAAGTTAAATATTATTTAAGGAGGAAACATGGCAACCAAAAGCCAAAAACATCGGCAAAGTCTGCTTCAAAAGCTAAGACTATAAAACCGAAAACTGCCGCGAAGACTGTCGAAAAACCAGTGTCCGAGGCTCCTAAAACCAAAACGGTGGAAGAAACAAAATCAGCAGAAAAGAAATCTTGCTTAAAAGGTTTCTTTGGCAAAAAATATGAAGAAAAAGAAAGCATTCTCACCGTTTTCAAGACCCCAAAGTTTTACGGTGCATTGCTCGGTGAAATCATCGGCACCATGCTAATGATGCTTCTTCTCTTCACTCTCACAGTAACTGGTCTTGCCTTCTCGCAAGGTGCAGCCAACATTGCTGTCTATGCGTTTGCTGTAATTGCTATCTACGTAGCAGTTCACGCTTGGTCTGGCGCCTGCCTCAACCCAATCGTCACCGTCGGCATGATGGCTTCTCGTCGCATGTCAGTCATTCGCGGATTCATGTATATCATTGCAGAAGTCATCGGTGCCTGGCTCGGCTGGCTCATTTACAATTCATTCCACGCAGTTGGTGGTGAGACCGCGATGGATCTCCCAGCTCTATCCGCCATTGGCGAAGGCCAATTCTGGGTCGTAGCGATGGTTGAATTAATGGGTGCTATCATGATTGCATTCTTTTATGCTCGTGCCCTTCGCTACAAGCGCAGTGCCTTTACATTCGCAGCTGTCATAGCTGGTGGTATTAGCCTTGCAATGCTAATTTCATTCATCGTGTCATATGTCTTTGTTGGCCTTTCCAACAATTTCATCTTCAACCCAGCAGCAGCCTTAATGCTCCAAATTTTCCCAACTGCTGGTGAAAACTTTGGTGAAATCTTAGGCGGCATCTGCCAAGCATTATCAGTCTATGCTTTGCTTCCAATGATCGGTGGCGTGGTAGGCTTCTACCTATCCGACTTCGCTAGCAAACTCACTGGTGAAGAATAAAACAAATCAAAATAACCCCCTTTAAGGGGGTTATTTTTTATTTATTTTTCACAAACAACGGTGTTTCCGGCGGTACAATCGGATCATTAAAAATCGCCTTGATTTTTTCTGCCGCATTTGGAATAAACGGCTCTAGCATCAAGTTTGCCGATAATAATTCAGTAATCAATTTCTTAATACATTCTTCTAATTTCTCCACTTCGCCATTTTTCGCTAACATCCACGGCTTTTCTTCGTCAATTTCCCGATTAATCCCCTGTACTTTTTCCCACACCAAGTCAAAAGCCTTACTGAATTCAAATGCATCCATCAGCTCAGAGTATTCTGGCTCCATTTCTACTTTCACCTCGCCTAGCACAATGCTATTTTTCATTGCCAGCGTTGCAAGTCTTTGTACTAAATTCCCCAGGTCATTAGCAAGTTCATTATTATACGCCGCTTCATACTTTTCCCACGTAAAATCCGAATCGGCAAATGTATCAATATGTCTTAAGAAGAAATACCGAAATGCATCTAAGCCGTGACGATTCAAAACCTCCATCGGATCCACCACATTACCAATTGATTTGCTCATTTTCTGGCCGTCAGAAAGCACCATCCCATGCGAAACCAAAGTTCGCGGCAAAGGCAACCCAAGCCCTATTAAAATCGCCGGCCAGATAATCGCGTGAAATCTCAAAATATCCTTACCCACAAATTGCGCTCTTGCCGGCCACCATTCTGAAATATCCTGGTCTGGGAAACCTAGCACTGTAATATAATTTGCCAGTGCATCAATCCACACATACATCACCTGCGAATCGTCGTCCGGCACCGGCACACCCCAAGTCAGTTGCGAACGCGGCCGAGATATCGACACATCCGGCGAGTCCTCGAGTAATTTCAAGATTTCTTTTTTCCTAAATTCCGGCAAGATTAACATTTCGCCAGACGTGATGGCTTCAAAAATCCGCTCTTTAAAATCTGAAATTCTTAAATAATAATTCTCTTCCTCTAATTTCTCATATGGTTTCTGATGGTCTGGACATACGCCACCATTTTCTTCGCATTCTTTTTCTGTCACAAATCTTTCGCAACCAGTGCAATACCAACCTTCATATTTTGCCAAATAAATATGCTCTTTTAATCTCCGCCAAATTTCCTGGCACCGCTTAACGTGCTCATCATCCGTCGTCCTAATAAAATCCGTATATGATACATCAAGTTCCTGCACAAAATTCTGAAATTTCCGCGCGTTTTCCGCCACATATTCTTCTACTGGCACACCTAGTTCTTTTGCTTTTAAATAAATCTTATTACCGTGCTCATCCGTCCCCGCTTGAAATTTTACTTCGTTACCAATCAAACGTTCATATCTCGCGTATGTATCCGCTAAACAATAATCCATCGCGTGACCGATGTGTGGTACGCCATTAACATAAGGAATCGCCGTAGTAATGTAAATTTTTTCCATAAAAATATTCTACAATACTTTTGCTCTAAAATCAATCTCTGTAGTTTCTACGAAATTAGGAACCTTGCATCATGGTCATTACAAGATAAATCGCTAGTGCAATCACAATCAAGCCCGCTACCACTGCCAGCGCAATAAGTGTAGTTTTACTAGTTTGTTTCTTGGCTGGCGCTGCCGTCGGCATCGAACTGCTCATCATTGCTGGGTCATTAAACGAAACATTATTTGGTGATTTTCCCGGCTCTGGAGTCATACCTGCTGGTACCGAAACCGCACTACCTATCGAACCAGGCACTGGTTCGGCTGCCTTAAACGGAGCCTTCAATTCTTCCTCTACCGGATCTGGCGCTTTTGGCGGAGTCGGCATCGTAATTGGGTCAGTCGCACCGACCAAGCCACCATTTCCTGGCACAAACATCGAACTCATTGCTGGATTCACTACACCCTGACCCGGAGTTACTGTAACAGGAGCCGGCTGCTCGCCCATCGCCGGCGATGCTGGCGCCACCGGATTTACTGGCGAAGCCTGTTCTGCTGGAGCAACTGGAGCTACTGGAGCCGCAGGTGCTACCGGAGCTACAGGTGGTACTGGCGCTACAGGAGCAGCAGGAGAAACTGGAGCTGCTGGCGGTACTGGCGCTACAGGAGACACCGGCGCCGGATTAGGAGTTGGTATTTGATTATTCATTGGATCCATTTTATTTTCCTTTTTTTAAATTCACGCGTATTTATTAATAGTATACTACTTATGCTAAAAATTTCAATAGTATCATGTATCAAAAATCCTAACGGCCACCGCCCCCACCGCCTCCGCCACCCCCGCCGGAGAATCCGCCACCTCCACCGCCAGAAAATCCTGACGAGAACGAACCGCCACCCGCTATACCAGAACCCGATGAGCCAAAACTCACCGATTGATTAGCATACCTAGTCGCAAGATTCGACATTATAAGAACATCACTCATACTTAAATCATTTCTTCCCCACGCCGAATCTTCCACTTCTGCCACTTTATAATACTTTTCCATTTCTTTTAGCCAACTTTTTTCAAGCCCAAACACCGCCGCATACGGCAACAGTTTTTCGTATAAATGTACCACACCCTCCGGCGACGTATCGGCACCTTCCACGCTCTGCAGCATCTTCATTCGTTCTGCTTCAGCCATTTTAATATATAGTTTAAGCCCATCCATATACCGCGATGCCTCTAGCCCTTTCATCGTCCGCATTGCATATTTTTTAGTACCCTTAACCAATAATAGTATAATAAATGCCGTCACGCTCACCGCTATCGCCGTCAACACCGGAAAAAGTTCCTCTCCGTCTAGCACACCAGAAGTCATTTCTTCCTTAATTGCTTCCACCGCAGCTGTCGACACCAAGAAACTCACCACAACTACTATCGCCACATATATTATTATTTCAGAAATCTTGAGCTCGCTTCCTCCACTCACCGTCGTATACTCACTACTCACCAATCCTAGTTTTTTCATCAAACTAGTAATACCTGTATAATAACTCCGTCCAATCTTCGCAAGACTCGCCGTCGCCGTATGCTTTTTTACTTCAATTTCCTCCCCACTTTCTACCGTTTCTCCACCATTCAGAATTTTGAGTAGCGTCCTCCCCGCTTCAGAAATCTCATCATACTTCTCTACCTTAATTTTCCAATCTTTTTTCTTTTTCGGATTTTTAATAATTAAAATCTGCTTTTTTACAATCATTTCTAGCAGCACTCCGATTTTTGAATCTTTTTTGTCACCAATATAATTCGTTGTCATCTCCGCCACATTATAACTCGCATTCGGTTGATATTCCGGCTTTATAAAATAATCTTTATAAAACTTCCGTTTTTCACTTACCGCCCTAAATTTTCTATATTTCAACCAAACAGCCAATCCGCAAATCAACACCACCCCAGCCAAAATCAACCACAAAAGATAGTTTTTCTCCGGCGCCGGCACTTTAAATGTCCCCGGCTTAAACTCCACATCAAAAGTCAAGTTTTCAAAACGGTCTAAGTTTTTGGCACTAAATTGCCAACCGTCAGAAAGTTCCGAGATTTCACACCTTTCCGAACCTTTTTCACCATAAGATCCCACATAACACCACTTGCCACCATCAAATGCTTCCGTCACCTCACCCACAAAATGTACCCGCGCCATCACTTTATTGAATTTCTGAAACCACCCATTACCATTCGTATCCCAATATAGTTCCTGATAATCAGAAAAATCCGTCACCACCTTAATGAACTCATACTCCAAAGTATAAACCTGCGTACCAAGCAAGTATTCTTCCGTCCCCGTACATACTTCATAATTATCATTATACTTTTCAATACTGTAAATCGGCTCCGTCACACCATTTCGCTTCAAAACCACATCGCTATAAGAAAGATGCGACAAAGTCACATTCGCTTTATTCTGATTCGTAAATGGTATTTTCCGACAAATCCCTTTATTTTGCTCATAATCCGGAAAAACTGCTGTGAGATTCTCCACTACTTTGAGATGCGAAATTCCTTCCGCATCTTTTGATAAATAATAGTCTGCCGTAAAATCATCAAAATAAAAATCGCCCGTTCCAGCCGAAGCATTCGCTGCATTTACAACTAACGCCAACAAAACAACACTAATACTTAATTTGAGAAATCGCATCTTTTAATACATTGATTGATTTTTGTAATTCTACACCCTCTTTTTCTGAAATCTTAAGATCTAATCTTCTCACCACCCCTTCACGGCCTACCACTGACGGCCAACCAAAACACGTATCCGAAAACGCATCATACGACGACACTGGCAGTACCCGCATCTCATCATTTAATATACAGTTTAAAATCTGCGCCACACAAGTCGCAATGCCATAATGCGTCGAACCCTTTTTCTCGATAATATCGTAAGCTTCATTCCGTACAAATTCCGAAATACCTTTCAAGGTTTCTTTTGGCAACATCGTCGAAATCTTCTGCCCGCCCATATCAGCTGTGGAATATAATGTAATCTCCGAATCGCCATGCTCACCTACTTGGTAAGCGTGAACTGATTTCGGATTAACATTTAAGTATGATGCCAAACGCTTGCGTAATCTCGCTGAATCTAGCACCGTCCCGGAACCAATCACCTTCTCCGCCGGCAACCCCGAAAACTTCCACGTATAATAAGTCAGAACATCCATCGGGTTCGTCACTACGAGAAATATCCCATTAAACCCGCTCGCCATAATCTGCTCAACCATCCCCTTCAAAATATTCACGTTCTTTTTCAAAAGTTCCATTCTCGTCTCGCCCGGCTTCTGCGCTGCACCCGCTGTAATCACCACTACATCACAATCTTTCGCATCTTTATATGTCCCATTCTTAATCTTCACATAACTCGGCGCCACCGCAAGCGCGTCATTTAAGTCCATCGCCTCGCCCTCGGCATCCTTTGCGATAATATCAGTTAATACAATTTCATTCACGGCAGTCCGCTGGTTAACTAGAGCAAATGCAATGCTCGCACCGACGTTCCCCGTGCCCACAATCATAATTTTATTATTATCCATAATGCCATTATAGCATAAGTTTAATATTCTGTGTCAAAAAGTGATTCAAAATATAGCTTCAGTTCTTCCCCAACAAACTCATCTTTTTCGTAAACTTTCTTCAATTCTTCCAGGAATTTCGGCGCTTGCCGTTCCAATCTCGCCTTGCGATATGTCTCCCATTTTATAGTTTCTTCTTCCGACAAACTCTCCGGGAAGTTCCGCCCTTTATAATGTAATAGTAACTCCGGCAACCTTTCATCATTAAAATCTGGATAAAAATCCGCTAACCTCTCCGCATCCGCATTTCTTACCGCCGCTACCTTCACACGGTCTAGATCATCCAAAAATCCATCATACAGCGCCGCTTCTGGTTCAATCGCTTTCGGATACTCCGGCCGATTCTCATATTGTTCTCGCATACTCTCTGCAAATTCGGGATGCTCCAAAAGTTCTCTTAAATTATTCTCCACCTGCTCCCGCGAGAGACCAATCTTCTCCCAACCATCGTTAGTATCAAGCACAGAAATTGGCGCCACTGCCGGACACTTATTGAAACACATTTCTTTAACTATTGGGAAAATACCCAAGGTAGCATTCGCTGCGTGCCCTTCGGGCACGCTCCGGGCCGCTCTGGCCAAGTCTTTATGTCCCGCAGAACACGTAGCGAATGCTACCTTGGGATCATATCGCAAATCATAAACCAATACATTTCCATTGCGTCCACTCGTAAGCGGAAATGCCACGGTAGTTTTATTAAATTCATTAGCATAACGTCCCGAAGCATAAACAAACGGCTGTTTGTTTTCAAGATTCACCAGTTTCTTTATTGCATTCTTCTCGCGCATTTTGAATAAATATTCAAACATCTTTGGTTGTTTCTTACGAATCATTTTCGCCACCGCAATCGTCGCATAGACATCCGACAGCGCATCGTGTGCATGCTCGTGCGACAAACCATTCATTTTGGTAAGAAGTTCCAGCCGATTTGTCGGCTTACCATCTTCCGTAAACGGCCAATTAATCCCTTCCGGTCGAATGGCTCGCACCATCCGCACTACGTCGAGCATATCCCACCGCGAACGTCCGTCTTTCCATTCCCACTCATACGGATCGTAAAAGTTTCGCCAAAGAGTCGCTCGCATAAATTCATCATCAAACCGCACTGTGTTATATCCCACCGCCACCGTATTCGGCACAAATATTTCTTCCGCAATATAGCGACAAAACTCCGCCTCACTCATCCCATCCCTAAGAGTATCTTGCGGCGTAATCTTCGTCACCATTATTGCACCTGGATTTGGCAAAACATCACCAGTCATCTTCACCAAAACATTCACCGGCTCACCCACCGGTTCTAGATTCATCGTTGCCCTTTGCCCCGCAAACTGCATAATTCTATCCCCCCGCGGCTCTAGCCCAGACGTCTCTAGATCATAAAAGAAAAATATCTTCTCCATATTATTACCCTACCACAAACCCACCAAATTACAACCCCCACCCACAACTCATGAAGGAAAAGCAGTGACTACTCCACCGTCCACGGGTCGGTGGCAATACCTGAGCCACCAGAAATTATGGTCCCGGGGATAAGAGAAATGGCCGGGCGCACACCGTACGAGTAGTTGAACATGTCGAGGTAGAGGAGGCCACCGCTGTTCAGGATGAACACGTTAGCAATGCCACTCGAATCACGGCTGTGCGGCGAGAGCAACCAGAAGTGCGAACCGGACCTCAAGAATGACTGAGCACTATAATTAGTAGAAGATGCGCCCCAGCCTGAGCCAGCCAATGCTACTTCGTCAGCAGTAAGCAGTGCGGCAGGGTATTTTAATTCGTTGGAAGTGCCAGTGCTACCTACTACATAGCGGTAGAGATCTACTGTGCTACGCGGACACGCGTATGATGGAGTGGCTCCCGCTATGGTGTAACTTCTGACTCTAGCGCCAAAAGCGGCATAATTATATTCTGTGGTAGATGATGAATAAGGTAAAGTCTCCGTAGATTCACTTTGCAAGACGATAGAAGAATTATAGACCGTGCGGTCTGCACAATACCCAGCGCTGGCTTCTAGTTTATTAGTATAAGCGGTCATATTACTAGCATACCAAATATCCTCAATGTAAGCCTTGATATTTGAGCGAGTATTATTGTATTCTGGATGGGTGTCGCTACCAAAAATAGTAGAGAGCGGGGTATTCGTCGTAGAGTCAGTGACGTCATTATTAAAAGTGTAACCTACATAGGCCATATTACGAAACCAGGTTGAATTGGCAGAAGTGCCTTTGGAAGCGAAAGAGCGAGTCGTCAGTTGAGCACTAGACGATGAATTGGCGCAAGTGGAGCCAGTCCAGGTACCGTTATAAATCATCTTCACTCCACCAGAGCCGGTGGTCCTCACAATACGCCAACAGGTATTATTAGACAGTTTGACATAGTTAGGATATGCATTGGCAGAGCCAGCAGAGCCATAAGTGCCAGGGTTTGTTTCTAGAATGCCACGGTAGAAGTAGATGGTATGATCATTTGACGCATCGCTAGCCGCACCACGAAGAGTAGCATCATAGATGAATACGCCGGAGTTAGAAGTATCGGTGGCCTTATTGGTAGAAGTAGGGGTAGTGATAGCATCAGTAAGCGAGATACTGTTCTGGGCCAGAGTACCTCTGCTGAGTTCTGCCACTTTATCATATAGATATTCTGGCGGTCTGTTGCCTACTACAGTAAATATAATCACATTACTATAATCCCCCGAAGCCTGAGTAGATGAAGCTTTGGCTGCAATAGTGAAGTTTGTGCTATTGGTACCAGAACAAGTAGAGACACAGCCACTGCTTGCTGCTGTACCAGTATTATTGGTAGTAGCATTAATTACGGTGTCTGTATTATAGACTAGACCAGAATAGGTAGTATTACTATCTATGGTACCTAGTGCATAGCCCCAGACATTATCATTAAACTGAGACAAAGTAAGATTAGAAGAAGATGATAGATTATCA
>JAGAEN010000011.1 GCA_017613135.1 Candidatus Saccharimonadota bacterium
AGACCGTCAGGTCTTTTTTTGGTGGCTCCAGATAGCGAGCGTGTAGCGCGAGCGTCCCGGAGCCACTTCTTTTTTTATGCAATAAAAAAATGGGGCCGACCAGCGAACGAAGTGAGCGCCCCGGAGCCACTGGTGCTATAATATTTCTATGACAACTATTCATTCTTTCTTTGCATTAAAATTTCACGAAGGCGACGCCGATAAGGCCAAGGTCGAAGCGATCGAAAAAGCTCTCAACGCCGCCGGAATTACAATCACTTTGATGGCGCGCGACGTCGAAAAATGGGGCGAGGCCAAAATTCCAGAAGGTAAGACCTTGATGCGCGACTACGCCTTCCCTACCATGCAGAAATGCGACTGCAACATTATCGAATTTAGCGAAAAAGGCGTTGGTCTCGGTATTAACGCCGGCTACTGCTACGCCATCGGCAAACCGATTTTCGTAATCGCTAAAACTGGCAGCGACATTTCCTCAACCATCGCCGACCTCGCTACGGAGGTTATTTTCTACGACGAGCCATCTGATTTGATTGAGCCTTTCAAAGAAATCGTCAAAAATTTCCCAAATAGCAAATAGCTGCTCCGGCCATCTTTTTCGTGCACTTTTTGTTTCTTACGCTTTTTTATAGCACATTTTAGCCTGGCTACTCGCCAAGAAAAAACCCAGAGATTGCTCTCTGGGTCTGGCCATTATCGCCTTCCGGCGGCTTCGGCCTCGAAGGACTCTTTGCCCATGGCTTCCGTCCGGGCTTTGGCATCTTCGGACTTTTGAACTTCCCTAGCTACATCACAGAATGATGTGCCATCTTTGAACATCTGTTCACGCCTCCATTTTGGAAGTATTTTCACGTCCTCGACTAAAGAATCACCGTATTCTTTATAACGTTCTTGGTCAAGAGCAGACTCACGGGTCGTGATCGCGATCTCGTATCTAGCTCCAGATGACGAGTAGGCATCCTTTTCGCCGATAGCCGGGATCGTTATAAGCTCCTCATGTTTGCTAAAAAGACGTCTGTCGAAGAGTTTGAATATAATCTTATCGTCATAGATTTTGCCAAACAAATAGCGCGTTTTTCTCCTCCTCCATTTGTTTTCTCTACACAGGAAATCGCCTTTTTCGTCGACGACGCCATAAAACCATCCCAAGTATTTTACCTCCTTGGTAGAGATAGTTTGGGGAGCATTAAATAGACTCATTATATCCTCACCTAAATCCCTACTCGTCTTCTCCTTTTTCTCCACCTTATAAAGGTGCACTTCTATCAGCTTACCACCCATAAAAAATCCCTCCTTTTCAATATATTTTTTTGCAGGGTAGTGCTTCTTTCATTATAGCATATTTTATCTTAAAAGTCAATATCTACCCCTGTATTAAACCAAGCAAATTTATGATAAAATATAATCATGAGCAGCATCAAAATTCTTCAACTCAACGCCTGGAGCGGTCGCATCAAAGACGGCTTAAGTAAATTTATCGCCGACGGCAACTACGACGTCGTCTGTTTGCAGGAGGCGGTTTGGAGCGAAAACGACGTTGGCTTTATCGATCTTTTTATGGATAGCGTAGACAAAATCAAGGCCGTCGGAGGATTTGATTACGAAACCCGCGTTTCGATGTATGGTATCCAAGTGTTAGATGGTAGCACTCGAATTGAACGCGGCAACGCGGTGCTTAGCAAAATCCCGTTCAAAAACATTGAAGAAATCCAGCTAGTCAAAGATTATCATATCGCCGACAGCCCAGAGAATTTCCATGATGTTATTTCCTATCACCGCTGGCCGGCGCAAAAGATTACCCTCGAAAATGGCCTCACGATTTTAAACTATCACGGTTACTGGCTAAAAGACCCACTTGGCGACGAAACCTCGGTAGAATGTATGCGCCGCGTGGCAGACATGATTAAAAACGAGCCCGGCCCAGTTGTGATGTGTGGCGATTTAAACGTCACCACCGAAGCCCCAGCCATGCGCGAGCTAGATTTTCTTACCGATCTTACCGCCATCAACAATGTTAAAACCACTCTTCGCAATATCCGCTTCAAAAAAGATGTCGCCTGCGACCATATCCTCGTGACTCCGGGTCTCAAATATCACGATTTCAAGGTGATTAACGCGACGGTTTCAGACCACCAGGCCCTGACCGTAACTATTGATTTGAACTAGATTATGGTAAAATATAGCTAATAAAACAAGAAAACAAAAAAAATGGAACCGACAAACAACAATTTTAATAACAACCCTTACCCTGCTGGGCCTGAGCCTTTGCCACCACAGCAACCCATGGCGCCGCAACAACCGGTAATGCCACAGCAACCAGTGCAACCAATGGCTTATCAGCAGCCAATGCAGCCAATTCAACCGGCCCCAACTCCATACGACAACAACATCGCCTTCACCAACGCGGCTCCCAAAAAGAGTAAAGGTTTTCTCGTAATAATCATTCTTGTTATTGTTTGTCTTGGTGCCGTTGGTGGCGGCCTTGCTTTCGCGATGATCAACAAACAGTCGACTCCAACTCCGACCCCGGCCCCACAACCAGACGAGCCGGTTGGTAAAACTAAATTTGAAGACCTCACCAAGGAGGAAGCGCTCGCTTTCTTGATGACGCAAGAAGACGCCCGTGGCATTCTTCCTGAAAATTACGTCGAGGATGAGGTATATAATGCCGTTTCTAAGGAGCGAACCAATTTTGGCTTGATCCTCGGAAGCTCTCATAGCGACTCGGACGAACTAGAGGAAGAAGCCCACAGAGTATATGACCAACTGTCAATCCTTCGCAAATATCTAGATGGCGAGACCGATATTGACACCAGCGATGACTTTTTCGAGACCAAGGAATACGATTATTATGCTGTCATAAAACCAGTCAAAGACCCTGCAGAATGTAGCATGATCGAAAACTGCAATTCGTATCTTTCATTCAAGCGTGGCTATATCGACTCCGAGCCAAGCAGCCCCGATAGCTCTTACTATATTACTTCTTCCAACTACATCTACTATCTAAAAACCGATGATGGAGAGTTGGCCAACGCTTTGTTACGTGCATATTCTGTCGCGAGCATCTACCGCTCTGGGCTAATGAATATTTATGATTACGATTTTGAAGAGACAGATGACGAATTCATCTTAACCGTACACTTTATTATGCCAGGCTATAATCTCAATGATTTGGCAGCCCAAAGTGGTTATACCTCCGATAATCTCGCAATCAACCTCTTCAACGGAGTTGTTTCTGCCGACAAAACTACCGGCCTGATCACCTCAAATCTATCAGATGCCAGCATGCTAGAAGATATGGTCAACGTATTCCCATTAACCGATGAAGACATTGAGCTTATTCCAAGCTACAGTCTTTTCCACGAAATGTACGGTTCTAGCTTAAGCGACGAAGAATACGAAGATGAATTTGATCTTTCCAACTTCAATCTCATGCCTTAATGGTAGAGATTTTTAGTAATTTTTCGGTTTTTGTGATATAATATTTGGAGCGGGCGGTTAGCTCAGTTGGCTAGAGCGCATCTTTGACGTAGATGAGGTCACAGGTTCGACTCCTGTATCGCCCACCAGATATTTTATTTTTAAAAAATTGTGATATAATATCTCAG
>JAGAEN010000012.1 GCA_017613135.1 Candidatus Saccharimonadota bacterium
AGATGGTATGGTTACGGTAACTACTACAACTGGCCAGCAGCTATGGCAAACACTGAATACTACACTACCTATAGTGGAAATAATGGCTCTGATGCCGCTGGTACTTCCATCTGCCCATCTAACTGGCATCTACCACTAGGCGATACATCTACTGGAGAACTAGACAACCAAGAAGCCAGCAGTACTTGGCGTGTAGGTGGCTTCTTCTACCTAGACCGAGTGATGGGTGGTACTGGTCAAAGCCAGTCTAGCACCGCAGGTTCTACTCAGTCTGTTAAGTGGCGTTCATTCCCAAATAACTTTGTTTACTCCGGGTACTGGAGTGGTGCCCAGGCGAGCAATCGTAGCAGCTACGGCCGCTATTGGTCGTCTTCTGCGTGCAGTAACAGCAGCGCCTACGGCCTGGGCCTCAACAGTAGCAACGTCTACCCCGGGACGTATAACGTCGGCAAGCGCAACGGATTCACGGTCCGCTGCGTATCTCAGTAGTTATCTAATTTCCGTCTTCTTAAACCCCGGGTAACAATGTTCGGCTCGCCCTCCCGAGAAGGGTGCGCCACTTCAAACTTCCTGGAAGTTTAGAATAAGTCTCTTGACTGGACCTTGCCACTATCGTATAATAGTGGCAAGGGCGAGCCCTAGAAACTCGCTTTGGTTGGATGTAGTTACTGTTCGTCTTCTACGACGACAGTAACTTTTTTAGTTTTAGGCTTACGCACGAATCTAAAGTAGAACTCTATTTCCATAGCGTATCTCCTTTCAAAGTTTTTGTTTTTCTTTTAGGGAGATTAACCTAGACTTTATCTAGAACAGTCACGCATAAATCCCCCCTTTCTGGAGCGGGCGACTCATCACCCGCTCCCTTCGTGGAGGATTTATTTTTTTCGCAAACTAAAACTTCTCCAACCCGAGCGTATTATATGCACAACATAAAACTAATTGCAACCCCCCACTTCCTGAAACTTAAGCATAGCCAATTTTGCCACTGGAGATTTTAGTTAGAGTTGGTTCAAGTTGATTTCGGGGAAGTGGGACTTGATGTGGTCGGCGTAGCCGCGGTCGATATGCTGCCAGGCGGTCTTCATGCGGGTGATTTCTTTGGTGTTTTCGCTATTATCGCTGAACTGGGCAAGGAAGGCATCTTCGAACTCGGCTGGGGCGGGGCGGGAAAGAATGCGGGCGGCGTCCATATTGGGGTTGCCGGTGCCGGCGAAGCAAAAGTCAATCACACCGATGACTTTGTCGTGGTCGTCAAGTAAGATGTTGCCGAGATTGAGGTCGCCGTGGACGAGATTTTTCTTCTCGGTAGATTTGATGTAGGCGTGGTCTTTATCAATGTGGTGGTCGTAGTGTTCGTAATCGAGTTCGTGGAGAAAGTCGCTTAGAGGGTATCTAACTTCACTCGGAGCGTTTTTTAAGTCGATGCTACTTAACTCCTTGATGAACTTGGCAATGTCGTAGGCGGCGCCAGTGAGGGCGGTGTGGGACAAGTGATAGATGCGGTCGCCGAGGGTGTAGCCTTCGATTTTTTGATGGACGGAGAAGGGGCGACCCTTATCGTCGTAGCAGAGTTTCATCTGGGGGGTGTAGTAACTAGTCTTGCCTTCGACAAAATTACAGACGGTGGCGTCTTTTACAATCATCTTAGACCAGAAAGGGTTTCTGGGGAAGCGGAAGAAATAGGAGCCTTGGTCAGTGGTGACTTCGATTACGATATTGGTCCAGCCGGTTAAAATGTGCTCGGTGTTTAAGACTTTTTTCTCAGGGAAGGTAGCCTCGATGATCTGATCGAGAGGATCGGAAGGAGTGAAAAATTTGTGAGTTTTATCTACCATATATTATATATATTATACTATATTTTTTCGGAAGAAGTTGGTGTCGTAGATTTCGGCGCCGCGATTCTTGTAAAACTCTTGGGCGGCTTCGCGGCCGTGGCCGGAAGTGAAGTTTAACTCGGTGCAATTCTTAGCTTTGGCCCATTGAAGCATAGCTTCCCAAAGCTGACCGCCGACACCTTGACCGCGGACGGAACTGTCGGTAACGAAATCTTCGAGATAGGCGACTTTGCGGACGATGGGCCCCATAATAATGGAAAGGGTGGCGATGCCTTGAATTTTATTATTATCGTCGATGGCGAGGAGCATATCGTGAGAAGGGGAATTAATTATATCGTCAAACCATTCTTTTGGAATTTCGCCGCGATCCTTGCCACTTCGTGATAATTGGATTAATAGCTCGCGGATGCGAGTGGCGGTCTCCGGGGTGTATTCAGTTAAAGTCTTGATAATCATAGTATTTCTCCTAATTTATTCTTTAATTCTTCAGCTAGGGATTTGATGGCGGATTCGTCGTTACCCCACAAGGTGATACGAATGAGTGGTTCGGTGCCGGAGGGGCGCACAAGTAGACGACCCTCGACGGTCTCAAGTTTCTTGCTGTAATCGAGGAGGAGTTGTTTTGCGGAATCTTTCTCTTTGAGAGCTTGCTTCTGCTCTGGAGTGGCGTCGAGATTGACAATGACTTGGGGGAATTTGGTGATGATGCGGGCGAGGTCTTTTAAAGACTTTTTGGTGTCGGAAACGACTTTGGTGACCATGAGAGCAGTAAGCATACCGTCGCCGGTGGCTTCGCCGGGTAGAATAATATGGCCGGACTGCTCGCCGCCGATTTTGATATCGTGAGAGCGCATGGCTTCGGCGACATTACTATCGCCTACGGCGGTGATTTCGGCGTGAATATGATTATCTTTGGCCCAATTGATAATGCCCTGGTTAGCCATTACGGTGATGGCGATTTTATCGAGATTTAGGTAGTCGGCGAGGATGGCGATGATTTCGTCGCCATCGACTACATTGCCTTTGCTATCGACCATCAAGCAGCGGTCGCCGTCGCCATCGAAAGCTACGCCGAAGTCGAGATGATTTTCCTTAACGAGAGTTTGTAGTTTTTCAAGATGAGTGGAGCCACAGTCGTGGTTGATTTTTTGACTGTAGGACGAATCGGCGTTGATGAGACTGACATTGGCACCGAGTTGCTCAAAGATAGTCTTGTTGATGATAGATGTGGCGCCGTTGGCACAATCCATGCCGATATTAAGGCCGGTGAAGTCGGTTGGTTGCAAGTAATTTAGGAGATGTTCTTTATAAAGTGCCACGGCTTCCTCGTGGAGATTTTCGCGGAGAGTAGTGGGGACTGGGTCGTACGTTAGAGGTTGGTCGAGAGAGTTCTCGATAGCCTGGCAACCTTCTTCGCAAAGTTTGGCGCCGGAAGACTTGCCGCGTTCAAAAATCTTAATGCCATTGTCGGTGTAGGGATTATGGCTGGCTGTGACGTCGATAGCGAAGTCGTAATTCATTTGATAGAAGCAAAAATTGATAGCGGGGGTGGGAAGGACATCGACAGTGGAGTATTCTACGCCGAGAGTCTCGAAAGCAGATTCGAGATCCTTGATAATCCATTCGGTGGATTCCCTGGTATCGCCGCCGATTAGAACTTTGATTCCGTCGCCGGCGTAGTCGACGAGACCACTGGCGATTTTAAATAAAAATTCTGGGGTGAATTTAGCGGCTGGTTGTCTGATGCCGTCGGTACCAAAGTATTTCATTTTCTTGTCCTTTCGAATTGTTTTTTGATGACTTCGATGGTGAGTTTTACGTCTTCTACGGTGCTGCCACGGGAGAGATCAGCGATGGGTGTGGCAAAACCTTGGAGAATCGGGCCGGCCATGATCCAGCCGCCGAGATGCTCCATGCTTTTATAGAGAATGTTGCCGGAGTTTAAATCAGGAGTAATGAGAACATTGGCGTGGCCGGCGACGTCGGAAGTGCCGATTTTCTTTTCGCCGATGCGGGGAATGATGGCGGCGTCGAGCTGCATTTCGCCGTCGATGTGCCAATCAGGATGGTTCTTACGGATCTCGTTGATGACGTAGTAGATTTTCTCAAGGTCGGGGTTCTTGCCGCCGCTGCCTTTGGTGGAGTAGGAAAGCATGGCAATTTTTGGGGGTTTTTCTAGGAATACTTCACAAGTTCTCGCAGTGTCTTCGACGATGGTGTAGAGTTGGTCTTGGTTTGGCTGTTTGTTAACGCCACCGTCGGCGATGATGAGATATTTGCCGTCTTTTTTGCCAACAAAACAACTGGAGAAATACGGTGATTTTAGGGGGATGTGAGCTTTACAAGCGAGCAAAACATCGCGCGAAGGATAGTCGAGGCCGGAGATGAGGGAATCGGCTTGACTGCTCGCGAGCATTTCTGCGGCGGTACCTAGGTCCGGCGCATCAAAAAACTCGATATCGGGGAAGGCTTGGATGGCTTCTTGTGCTATCGAGTTTTGAGTTAGTTCTGGGAATACGATTTTCATACTTTTCATTATATCATATCAGAGAGAAAAACGATTGAAGGATTGTGTTTGCAGCAGAAAATGCTTATGGTATAATGAGAGAAATAGGAGGATTTTATGTACAAACGAGAAGTGTCTTTGCCAGTGAGTTCCTGGGAAGACGAAGTAACTGGCATCATAGAAGAGCTGGATGACACGCCAAGTAGAGGTTTTAATAAGGAGCCGGAACAGTTCTTGTTACCAGCTGGGATTGTGACAGTAGCCTTATCACTTGTCATTGCATTTATAATTTTCTTTGGTTTAATAATTAGGAAAAAGGATCCAGAATCAAGATTTGCAAAGTGGTGGAAGGAATTCTTGAACTTCCGCAAGATTTGGATTGCCGGAATTATGAAGTTCCTTTACGTCTTTGGCTCACTACTTTTTATCTTTGGCGGTATCGCTTTAATGATTTATGCCATTTGGGAGGGGCGCGAACAAGGTATCATGTTCTTGGTTGGTCTTGGCGTGATGATTATTGGTCCAATTTTGCTAAGATTAACATTTGAAACGACTATGCTTTTTGTTGGTCTTTGGGAAAACACCGCCGACATTCGTGGTGCCGTGGTTGGTGCAAAGCAACGCGTTGAGGAAAAGAAAGCAGTAGCGCCCGTGAAAGAAGAAGCTAAGCCGGAATCAAAACAAGAAGAATCAAAGCCAGAAGCTTAATTAGGTAAAAAATGACCCCCGGTAAGGGGGTCATTTTGTTAGAAAAGCTTATTTGTCTACGACTTCGCCTTCGACGGGTTCGTCTTTGTCGCCTTTGTCTTCTGCGTTGCCGTCAGATTTTTGGCTGTCATCGGCAGAAGCTTGTTGATACATCTTAGCGCCGATAGGCATAATGCGGTCGCTTAAGTCTTTGGCGGCTTTTTCGAGCTGGTCTTTGTCGGCTTTTTCGTCATTTAAAACTTTTTTGGCATCCTCGACGGCCTTTTTGATGGTCTCTTTGTCTTCGTCGCTAATTTTGTCCTTGTATTCATCAGGCATTTTTTCAGCTTGATAGATGGCGTTTTCTAGGTGGTTCTTGGTGTCGATGGTTTCACGCTTTTTCTTGTCTTCGTCGGCGTACATTTCGGCTTCTTTTTGGGCTTTTTCGATGTCGTCTTTACTCATATTGCCGGAGTTTTGAATGGTGATACTCTGCTCTTTGCCGGTGCCTTTGTCTTTGGCGGTGACATTTAAGATGCCGTTTGCGTCAAGGTTGAAGGTAACTTCAATTTGAGGTACGCCACGAGGAGCCGGAGCAATACCGTCCAAGATGAAGCGACCGAGAGATTTGTTGTCTTTGGCAAATTCGCGCTCGCCTTGAAGGACGTGAATTTCGACCTGAGGCTGGTTGTCGGAAGCGGTGGAGAAGACTTCGGATTTGCTGGTCGGGATGGTGGTGTTACGGTCGATTAGAGGAGTACGGACGCCGCCCATAGTCTCGATACCGAGGGTAAGTGGAGTGACATCGAGGAGAAGGACGTCCTTGACATCACCTTGGAGTACGCCGCCTTGAATGGCAGCACCGACGGCTACGACTTCGTCAGGGTTGACACCCTGCATTGGGTCTTTGCCGAAGATTTTCTTGACTTTTTCGATGACAGCGGGCATACGAGTCATGCCGCCGACCATGACGACTTCATCGATATCCTTGGTGTCGAGCTTGGCATCTTTTAAGGCCTTTTCGACTGGGCTGGCGAGACGGTCAAGCAGTGGCTCGACGAGCTCTTCGAGTTTGGCACGAGTGAGCGTATATTCAAAATGTTTTGGACCATCGGCATCGGCAGAGAGGAATGGAAGATTGATGTCGGTTGATGTTGAGCTTGAAAGTTCCTTCTTGGCTTTTTCAGCTTCGTCTTTGACACGTTGCATCGCGGCAGCGTCGCCTGTAATATCAATACCGGATTCTTTCTTGAATTCGTCGACTAGGTAATTGACTAGGATGTTATCGAAATCTTCACCGCCGAGATGGGTATCACCGTTGGTGCTCATTACTTCAAAGACACCGTCGCCGAGCTCCAAAATGGAGACATCGAAAGTACCGCCACCGAGGTCGAAGACAGCGATTTTTTCGTCTTTTTTGGATTCGAGACCGTAGGCGAGAGCTGCAGCGGTAGGCTCGTTAATAATTCTTTTGACTTCGAGACCGGCGATTTTGCCTGCGTCTTTGGTAGCTTGGCGTTGAGAATCGTCGAAGTAGGCCGGGACGGTGATGATGGCTTCGGTGACTGGTTCGCCAAGGAAGGCTTCGGCGTCGGCTTTGATTTTGGAGAGAATCATGGCGCTGATTTCTTCTGGCGTGTATTCTTTACCATCCATTTCGACAGCAACACCGTGACCTTTTTTGACGATTTTGTATGGGCTGATTTTGAGGTCGCGCTGAACTTCGACATCGTCAAATTTACGACCGATGAGACGTTTGATGCCGTAAATAGTGTTCTTTGGGTTGGTGACTCTCTGGCGTTGGGCGACTTTACCGACTAATCTTTCGCCTTTTTTGGTGACGGCGACTACCGATGGGGTAGTGCGGTCGCCTTCGGCGTTGGTGATAACTTCTGGCTTGCCGGCAACCATGTACGCGAATGCGCTGTTGGTGGTGCCGAGATCAATACCGATAATTTTACTCATTTTTTCCTCCATATATTATTATATTCGTTTATATTCGTTGTTGTGCGTTGGCACTCGTGGTATGTGAGTGCTAATTATTTTTATTGTAGCGCACTAGCAGTCTATTGTCAATAGTGCCAATATAGAGTAAAAACAAATTCATCTTCATTCGCGCTTCGCTCGCTCAATGCTCATTCAGATGAATTTGTTTTTATCTTACTTTACGCTGTGGTATAATTGGGGTATGGCAATAGAGAGGTTAGTGGAGCCGACAGCTCAAAGTAAGGATGCGGAAGAAGAGCGGATGGAGATTTCACTTCGGCCGGTGACTTTTGATGAGTATATTGGGCAGGAGCATCTTAAGAATAATGTGAAGCTAGCCATTGAGGCAGTGAAAAAGCGGGCGGACGGTTCGACGCTTGACCATATATTATTATATGGGCCGCCGGGGCTCGGTAAGACGACGATGGCAGGGGTGATTGCGCACGAACTAGGTGCGTCTCTTCGGGTGACTTCGGGGCCGGCGATTGAAAGAGCGGGGGATCTCGCGTCAATTCTGACTAATTTGAAAGATGGCGATATTTTGTTTATTGATGAAATTCATCGGCTGAGGAGGGCGGTCGAAGAAGTGTTATATTCGGCGATGGAAGATTATAAACTCGACATCGTGATAGGGAAGGGTCCGGCGGCGAGGTCAGTGAGGCTGGATTTGCCGAGATTTACGGTGATTGGGGCGACGACGCGGACGGGGTCTCTCGCGGGGCCTCTCCGGGATAGATTTGGGATAATTCATCGACTCGAATATTATAAAGAGCCGGAGATTGAGCAGATTATTCAGCGGACAGCGAGAATATTAAAGACAGAAATTCGGCCGGAGGCGTGCGAGCTTTTGGCGACGAGGTCGCGTCTGACGCCGAGAATTGCAAATCGGATTTTTAAGCGGGTGCGAGATTTTGCGGACGTAAATGGAGATGGAATTATCGACGAGCCGGTGGCTCGGGAAGCGCTTTCTCTGATGGAAATTGATTATCTCGGGTTAGACCCGGCAGATAGGAATATGCTGAGGTTAATGCTAGAGAATTATGGTGACCGGCCGGTGGGACTATCGACAATCGCGGCTCTTACGGGGGATGAAGCGACCACGATTGAAGATTTTTATGAGCCGTATTTACTTCAGATGGGGCTTCTGATGCGGACGCCAAAGGGACGCGTGGTAACAGAAAAGGGGAGGAAGCATTTACAAAATGACAAAAATATGCTATAATGTAATTAAGTGGGGTTTTTGATTCCCCAAAGGAGAAAAAATGGACGAAAATCTGTTGAAAATTAGACACGAAAGAAGTAAAAAGGATTTCCCATTTTTAACGCTTGAAGATGATGAATATGTGGAATTCGCATTTGTGCGGGCGAAGGTTTGTTATATGATGATTGTTGGTAGCGTGGCGGCGGGGCTGATTGTGGTGCTGTTTTTGTTTTTGATGATTTTGTTTGGGCAATCGACACTTGATGCGATGGGGCGAAATTTTATTTATATCATTTTGTTTACTTTGGTGGTGACGGCGCTACTGGCTGGGGCGGTGGCGACGATGGTATTTAAGGGGAACCGTTTATATGTGACGAATAAGCACGCGATTCAGTTGATTATGAAGTCGCCGGTGGTGAAGTCGGTGAATATTATTGATCTGGCTTCGATTGAGGATGCGAGTTTTCATCAGAATGGGTTTTTGCAGACCATGCTACATTATGGGACGTTTAGATTGTCGACGGTGGGTGATGAGACGACTTATACTTTTCCGTTTTCGGATATTGCGCCTTCGGAGCTAAAAGCAGTGTCGAAACTAATTTCGGCGGCGAAGGAAAAGAAAGCAGCGATGAAAAAAGACTAGTTTTGCTAGTCTATTAGTTTTTGCGATTAGTTGCGGCTGTATTTGATGTAGGCGTCTTCTTTTTCGAGGTCGGCTTTTAAGATATATTCTTTGCAGTGGCCTTGCTCGCAGTTGGCAGGCTGATAGGAATAGGAGCTGAGTTCGTCGCCAAGATTAAAGCCGAATGGGTCAGTCCAGAGAGCTGGGTCGATGACGGTGATGTTTTCTTCGGAGATGGTTTCGGGGTAGTATTTGTGCTCTTTGTAAAAACTTTCTTCGAGAGCGTAATACATAGCGTTGATGGCGGTTTTTCTATCTTCGTCGCGTTCGAAAGCGTCGAGATTGGATTTTTGGATGAAAAAGAGAATAAGAAGGAGCGAGGCGAAAACTGCCACGATGATAAGTTCTAAAATAGTAAAGCCTTGTTTTTTCATATTTATTATTATAGCACAACGTGTGTCTGGCACAAAAAATGGTAGTACCGACTGGGATCGAACCAGTGACCTTGGGCTTATGAGTCCCACGCTCTAACCATCTGAGCTACGGTACCACGTGTGTATATTATAGCATATATTTTTATATGGTACACCCGATAGGATTCGAACCTACGACACCTAGTTCCGAAGACTAGTGCTCTAATCCACTGAGCTACGGGTGCATGGTACACCCAGGAGGATTTGAACCTCTAACCTTCAGCTCCGGAAGCTGACGCTCTATCCAGTTGAGCTATGGGTGCGTTCTTTTATTATAACACAAAGGGTGGGGGGTTGTAAAATCTGAGGTGGTGTGGTAGTGACGATGTATGGTAAAATTAGAAAAATTGTGGAGCGATTTACATCAATCGTATTTTGTGGTGTGGTGGTGTATGGGGATGATTTTTGGAGTGGTGCTAGCGCTGGTATTTCAGATTAATTATTTTTCTTCGCCGTGGTGGTGTGTGTTCTCGGTGCTTTTAATGGTGTGGGCGTATATCAAGCCAAAATATGTGTTTGTGGTGGTGGCGTTTTTGAGTGGAATGTTAGTAGCGTTTTTCCGGGCGGCGGGGGAGGCTTTTGAGCTAGAGACGGACGGGTCGGTGATAATGGTCCGGGATTTTTTCGCAGGGAGAATTCGGGGGTTGGTGGCAGAGCCGGAAGTGTCGCTTGGACTATCGTATCTTCTCGGAATGAAATCAGGGCTACCGAAGGGGCTATCGGAGAGTCTGAGAACGGTGGGGCTCACGCATATCGTGGTAGCGAGTGGGGCACACCTTGCGATTCTAGTAGAAGTAGCGAAAAAGATTTTCGGAAAGTTGTCGCGATTTTCTGGGTTGTTTTTTGCGACGTTGTTTATTATATTTTTTATGGCGATGGTGGGGTGGACGCCGTCGATTATGCGGGCGGGGGTGATGACGATTCTTAGTCTTCTTGCTTGGTATGTGGGGAGAAAAATTGCGGCGTGGCGGTTGATTCTGATGGTGGCGGCATTTACTTTGGTGATAAATCCGGAACTCATTATTAATCTTGGGTGGCTTTTGTCGTTTTCGTCGTTTGGGGGAATTATGATTTTGGGGCCGAAACTCACGAAATATTTTTATGGCGAGAAAAAGCCGGGGTTTATTGGCGAGACGGTGCTTACGACAATTGCGGCGACTTTGATGACGCTGCCGATTACGCTGTTTTATTTTGGGCAGGTGTCTCTAATTTCGGTGGTGGCGAATCTTTTGATTTTGCCGACGTTGCCGTATGCGATGGGGCTGACGTTTTTGACGGGAGTGCTGGCGGGAGTGCCGGGCGTGGGAGTGGCGGTGTCGTGGCTTGCGACAAAAATGCTGGATTTTCATATTTTTGTGGTGGAACTGTTTGGTGGGTGGACACAGTTTTTGGTGAAGATACCGCAGTACCAAATATGGGTGTTTTTACTCTATGTACCGATTGTGATTTTACTTTTGTGGCCAAAGATGGTAAAATTTAAAAAAAGTAATTGGAGTAAATTTATGTCTGGACATAGTAAATGGGCGACGACCAAGCGGCAGAAGGCTGTGGTAGATGCCAAAAGGGGCGCGCTTTTTACGAAAATTGGAAATCAAATTGCGATTGCGGCGCGGGCGGGTACAGACCCGGCGATGAACCCGAGTCTTGCGATGGTGCTTGAAAAGGCTAGGCTTGCGAATATGCCAAAGGCCAATATTGAGCGGGCGATTGCGCGCGTAGCAGATAAATCAGCGGCGGCACTAATTGAAGAAGTTTATGAGGCGTACGGTCCAGGAGGCGTAGGGATTATTATTGAAGTGGCGACGGATAACAAAAACCGGACGATGCCAGAAGTGCGTCATACTCTTGATAAAAACGGTGGCCGGATGGCGGAGCCGGGATCGGTGATGTTCCAGTTTAATCGTAAGGGCGTGATTGAGATTTCGGAAAAAGGTGAGGATGCTTTGATGGCGGCGCTTGAGGCGGGAGCGGAGGACGCTACGGAAGAAGACGAGGGAATCGTGATTTATACGGTAGCAGCGGATTTGATGAAAGTGCGACAGGCGTTGGTGGATGCGGGGATGACGGTGACTTCGGCCGAACTTCAATATGTGCCATCTTCTTATGTGCCGGTAGAAGGTGAGAATGCGGAGAAGTTGGAGAAACTTCTTTCGGCGGTAGATGACCTCGACGATGTGACAAACGTCTATACAAACGCGGAATAATGATTTATACTTAGTGGGTGAGAAAAAAGGAGGTCCCCAGTGAGTGATAAAAAATGTAAGTATATTTTTGTAACAGGTGGAGTATTGTCTGGAGTTGGCAAAGGAATCACGGCGGCATCAATTGGGGCGATACTTAAGGCTAAAGGCTACAAAGTGACGATGCAAAAGTGTGACCCGTATCTCAATGTGGATGCGGGTCTTTTAAATCCAGTGGAGCATGGAGAGTGTTTTGTGACACACGATGGGGTGGAGACTGACCTTGACCTTGGGCATTATGAAAGATTTTTGGATTTTGAGACGAGTAAATATTCGATTACGCTTTCGGGGTCGATTTATAAAGAATTGATTGAGCGAGAGCGGGCGGGAGGATTTCACGGTAAGACAGTACAACTGGTGCCGCATTTTACAGGTTTGGTGTGTGAAAAAATCGAAAAGGCGTCGGTCGATTCGGATATTCATATTGTAGAAATTGGTGGAACGGTAGGAGATTACGAAGGGTTACCGTTTGTAGAGGCGATTAGGTTGTTTGCGAATAAAGTGGGGCGCAAAAACTGTTTGTATGTGAGCGTGGTGTATGTGCCATTTATTCATACGTCGAACGAGTTAAAGACAAAACCAGCGCAGAATGCCTTGAAGGATTTGAGAGGGTTTGGTATTATACCGGACGTAGTATGCGTGAGAACGGAAAAGCCGTGCGGGCGAGAGATTTGTGAGAAAATTGCGGCATTTTCGGGGATTTCGTCTGATGCGGTGGTGAATCTACCGGATATTCAGAGCGTGTATGACGTGCCATTTAATGTATTAAAGTCGGGAGTACTTGCGATACTGAATGATTTTGTGGGAGATGATAGAGGGCCAGATATGAGCAGATGGAAAGAGTTTTCGCGGAGGCGGGCTTTGAAGTATAAAAAAACGGTGCGAATTGGTTTAGTGGCGAAGTATGTGGGAAACGATGATACGTATATGTGTGTAACGGAAGCGCTAAAAGCGGCGGCGGCGTGGGACAAGGTGAATCTAGATTTGGTGTGGGTGAATGCAGAAGAAGTGGAAAAGAATATTGATTTATTGAGGGGTCTAGATGGGATTGTGGTGCCAGGAGGATTTGGTGCGCGAGGCGTGGAAGGGAAAACTAAGGCGGCGGAGTACGCGCTCAAAAACAATATACCGTATCTCGGGCTGTGTTTGGGGCTGCAAGTGGCGTGCATTGCAGCGGCGCGCCGGGGTGGAGTAAAGGATGCGAATTCGGAAGAGTTCGGAGCGAGTGAAAAAGACGGGAATAATGTAATATATATTATGGAGGAACAAAAGGGGAAGGAATCAACGGGTGGGACGATGCGGTTGGGTGATTACAGGGCAGTGCTTAAGTCGGGGTCTAAGGTGGCAGAGATTTATAAAAAGGCGATGAAAAGTGGTGAATATATTTATGGGACTAAGGTGTTAGGTGATGGTGACGTAGAAGTGGTGGAAAGGCACCGGCATCGTTACGAAGTGAATCAAAAGTTCTTACCGGCGATTTCGGCGGGGGGAGTGTTGGTATCTGGGTTATCACCGGACGGAAAATTGGTGGAGTTTGTGGAAGCGCCGGAATATAAGTTTTTCGTGGCGACGCAGGCGCATCCGGAGTTTAAGTCTAGGCCGTTGCATCCACATCCGCTATTTCGAGAATTTGTAAAAATGGCTGAAGCGTGATATAATATATTACATGGCAAGAAAATTTACGTTTAAACCGGTTGCGAAACAAAATCGGAATAATGATCACAAACATAGCGATAAGCGCAAACACCCACGACTCAAAAATGGTCGTTAGGTAAATAAAAAGGACCCGTGAGGGTCTTTTTTGTTCGTGGCGGAAGGGACAGGATTCGAACCTGCGGTACTTTCGTACGCTGGTTTTCAAGACCAGTGCCATCAACCACTCGGCCACCCTTCCGGGAATGATTATAGCATGTTTTTAAAAAATAACATAATGGTTATGTTATAATATGTGATATGGATGAACAAGAAATCCAATTGAAACGGCGGGAAAATGAAGAACAGGCGACGAGAGAGCGGGCGCGAATTCTTAATCTTCCGTATCTTGATACAAGACACTTTGAGAAGAATTTGCCTTTGACGCAGGGTTTGCTTGATATTGAGCAGATGCACCGTGATTATATTTTGCCTTTGCATCGAGGAAATGGCGAAGACCATTATCAGTTCATGGTGACTAGCCAGACGCCAGGATCGTTGATTTCGAAGATGCGACAGGAATATACGAATAATGGTGAAAAGGTGGATTTTTTCTTGATTTCAGGGTCGGCGTATAGGTTTTTAATGCTTCGGTATGATCCGCCAAAAGAAGTGCATTATGATGATATAAAAATTGCCGGAGATGGTGATTCGAAAACAATTGCGGAAGTGTCTCGGACTCTCAATTCAGTATCGGCAGAGAAAGTATTTGATTTTTTGATTGATCAGGCGGATAAATTAGGGGCGAGTGATATTCATATTGAAAACCTGAAAGGGGAAATACGGATTCGAATGCGGGTGGATGGAATGCTCCATCCAGTGGCGAAAATCAATAAGGACAGATATCGGATTTTTATGGGTGAATTGTCGTCGCGAGCAAATGTTTCAATGGCGTCGAATCGGCCGCAATCGGGGCATATGCAGAAGGATATTTCGAGAGATGGGGCAACACATTTGTTAAATATTCGCGTAGAGACGATACCGACGATGTATGGACAGGATGCGGTGCTAAGATTATTTAACTTTGACGAATCCTTACTTAATCTCGATTTACTTGGCTTGTCTGAAGACGAAAGGCGAGAAATTAATGACGTGGTGTCGCATCCGCGAGGGCTGGTGCTAATGGTGGGGCCAACAGGTTCTGGTAAGTCGACGACTTTATATTCAATGCTGAATGCTCTCAATACGCCGGACCGAAAAATTATTACGTTGGAAGACCCGATTGAATATAGTATTACGGGTATTTCACAGATTCCGGTGGATACGACAAATGGTGGGTCTTTTGCAGAAGGGCTTAGGTCAGTATTAAGATTGGATCCGGATGTAGTGATGGTGGGGGAGATTCGGGATAGTGATACGGCAAAGACGGCTATTCAGGCGTCAATTACCGGGCATTTAGTGTTGTCGTCGTTTCATGCGAATTCAACGGCGGCGGCGTTTTCGAGAATGATTGATTTAATTGGTGTGAATCCGATTTTTGCGAGTTCGATTAGATTGGTGGTGGCGCAGAGATTAGTGAGAAAACTGTCTGATTCGAAAAAGGCACGCCCGGCGACGGAGGCGGAAGCGAAATATATTCGGAAGGTATTAGAAGGGGTGCCGGCGGAAAAACTACCCGATGTAGATTTTGATAATTTAATTTTATATGACCCGGTGGTGACAGAAAATGACCCATTCGGATATGCTGGACGGACAGTGATTATGGAGCAGATGGTGATGTCAGAAGATATTCAGGCATTTATTCGGGGGGATGTGGCGGATATCCATACAGAGGCGATTGAGAAAGCGGCACGTAAAAATGGGATGTTGACTTTGGAACAGAAAGGCGTAATTGCGGTGCTTAGAGGCGAAACAACGCTTGATGAAGTGTCACGTGTGATATAATAGTAGTTATGAGTGAAAAAGTTATTTCTGACTATAATGGTTACGATTATAAAAAAGAGTTTTGGGAAAACGCTGATCGCGAATATGAGGATCAGGCGGACCGGATGGCAATTCGGAAATTGCTACCAAAAAGAATGGAAAAATTTGCCGATATTGGTGGGGGATATGGGCGACTCGCGAATGAGTATTTAAAAAGAGCGCATAAAGTATTTATTTTTGACTATTCTAAGACGGAACTTGAGCAGGCTAAGGAAATCTATGGTGATAAGATTGAGACAAAAGCAGGGGATATTTATAAACTACCGTTTCGGGAAAATGAGCTAGATGGATTGATGATGGTGCGCGTGACACATCATCTTAAGGATTTGGACAAGGCAGTAGCGGAGCTCTACCGGGTACTGAAGCCAGGTGGGGTGGCGGTGATTGAAGTGGCAAATAAAAGGACCTTGCCGAAAATGGCGCGCTATATGACAGGTCGGAGTAAGGTAAATCCATTTGATAAGAAAGTGGCAAACTATAAGGAAATTTCGGCGGATGGTTTTTATAATTATCATCCAAAATATGTGGAAGAAATCTTTAAGAATGTTGGGTTTAAGCAAGAAAAGGTGCTCTCGGTGTCAAATTTCCGAAGCCGTGGATTAAAGAAGATATTTGGAACAAATAATTTAGTTAAAATGGAAGATAAAGCACAGAAGGCTCTGGCACCAATCCGATTCGCCCCCTCGATTTATTATAAATTGCGAAAACCAGAAAAATAAGGTATAATATACATTTGACGGGACCGTCGTTCAACGGATAGGACATATCCCCTCTAAGGATACAATACAGGTTCGATTCCTGTCGGTCTCGCCACTCAAATTGATTTAAAAACGAAATGGAAGTGAATTCCGTTTCTTTTTTTGATATATAATATATAGTATGAAAAACATAATTGAGGTTAAAAACTTTAAAATGGCTTTTGGTGACAAGGAGGTGATTTCCGATTTGTCATTTGAAGTGAAGCAGGGGGAGATATTTGGCCTACTCGGTGCGAACGGGTCGGGAAAAACGACGACGATACGAGCGCTGCTGGGTTTTTATAAACCGACGGGTGGGGAATTATTGCTGGATGGTAAAAAATATAATCCAGAAGATACGCAAGTGGATATAGGTTATTTGCCAGAAGAAAGAGGGCTTTATCGTAAAGAGTCGGTAATTGATACGATGGTGTATTTTGGAGAGCTTAAAGGTGTGAAGGAACCACGCGAATGGGCGCTGAAATATTTGGAGCGAGTGGGGCTGCTTGATAAGGCGAACGAAAAGGTGGAAAAACTGTCGGGCGGTCAACAGCAGAAGGTGCAACTAGGGTTGACGATTATGGGGGACCCGAAACTTTTAATTCTCGATGAGCCGACGAAGGGGTTTGATCCGATGAACCGAAGACTTTTGATGGAAATTATTGAAGAATTGCACGCTAAGGGTACGGCAGTAATTATGATTACGCATTATATGGATGAAGTGGAAAAACTGTGTGATAGGGCACTACTTTTAAAAGATGGAGTGGCGAGAGCGTATGGTACTATTGCTGAAATTAAAAAAGAATTTGGCGGGAAAAGTTTAGACCAAATCTTTGTAGAAGTATATGGAGGTGAAAATGAATAGTTTTACGGCGAAAGTAGCAAAGTTTGAAATTATTAGACAACTGAAAAAACCAGCGTTTTGGGCGGCGACACTTCTTCTCCCGCTTCTCATAGGTGGGATTTATTTCATTAGTTTTATTTCAACTAAGGATGTAGATACGAACCCGACGCTGGATGAAAATACGACGGTTGCGATTACGGATGATGCGGGGGTTTTTGGGCCAGAGGCGCCATTTGTGATAAATGGGGACAAGGAATATGGTATTGAAATGGTGAAGAATGGCGAGGTGGATTTGTATTTTTATATTCCGAAAGATTTTGTGGAGAATAAAAAAGCGGAATTTTATCATATTTCTGAGGGGCTAGATATATTTAATTACGATGGGAATATTTTAAAAAGTCTTCTTATGCAAGATGCGGCGACGCGAGTGGATGAGTTAGATATTTTGGCACTGACGGGTGGATTTGAAATTGTGGATAATAAAATCACTAAGGATGGCGAAGATTCTAATGCACTAGGCAAGGCAATTATTCCGTTTGCGATTGGAATTTTGTTCTTTATGTTTATTGCACTATGTGGGAATAGGTTCTTACTGACTGTGGTGGAAGAAAAGGAAAACCGGATTTCGGAAATGATTTTGACCTCAGTGTCGCCTAGGCATTTGATTGTGGGGAAGATTATTGCGATGCTAGTACTTGGGTTAATTCAAATTTTGGCATTGGCGATACCGGTGCTGATATTAGTGTTTCTAAATCGCGATAATCAATTGATGGCGCCGATTATTGCGATGATTGAAATTGACCCGCTCGCAATAACTCTAAGTGTGATTCTGTTTGTGGTGTCGTCGGTATTTTATGCAGGGACTTGTACGTTTGTGGGGTCTTTAGTCTCGACGGCGAAGGATGCATCGTCGTTTATTGGGCCGGCAATTATTATGATGGTGTTTCCACTTTATTTTATTCAAATGTTTATGATGTCTGACCCGAGTGTGGTGGTGCAGATTATGACGTATTTCCCATTTACGGCGCCGATTGCGTTGATGCTCCGGAGCGGGTTTGGGACGATTTCGACGGTTGAATACTTGATTGGGATTTTGGTAGTAGCGGTATCATCGGTGGTAATGACAAGACTTGCGGTGGTGAGTTTTCAAAAAAATGCGATTAATTTTGGGATGGCTTTACCGAAGTGGCTGAAAAAAGAACGGAAAAAACGATAAAAATTATGCTTGATTTTTGGGTGGAGTTTGGTAGAATAGAGACTATCGCTCATTAAATCCCAACATTTCTGCGAGGTGGGTACTTATAATAGGTCGTATTGAGCGAGAAAATTAAGGAGAAAATCGATACAATGCGTATCAAAAAAGCCAAACGCTCGGAAGAGCGCAAGGCCAAAATTGCGCCAGCCGAATGGCAGCAATTTATAGAGATTTAATCTCGGAATAGACCCCTTTAGGGGGTCTATTTTGTGCTTTATGGATTATTTAGTTTTGGCTTCGACGATGTCAAGAAGAAGGTTGGTGAATTCTTCGCCGGAGAGTGTGTGGTCCCAGGTGATGGTTTTACCATTTATGGTGATGCTGCTGCCTTTTTCATTGCCATAGTCGATACGTTGGTCGTCAATATAGAAGGATGGAGTGCCAGGGAGATTAATGCGTTTGCCGATACCCATATCGAAACTAATTTTTTTAGAAACGTTTTCGGAGGCTATATCTTTGTTGAATTTTTCAAGGTCGCCGTGGCCTTCTGTTATTTCGGTGAAGTATTTATTGAATAGTGTAGTGCGTTCGGATGGAGTGGCGTATTCCCATTCGGCTTGGTTTTTAAAAAGGGTATCAGCGTATTCTTTCCAGTAGCCTTGGAGACCAGCAGCTTCGGCGGCGGAAGCCGCAGCGGTGCCGTTCTGATGGTAGGATAAAAGATAGTTGCGGTAGACGATGGCGAGTTTGTCGTCGGATTTTTCAAGGGCTTTATTTACTCGGGCATTAATGGAAGCACAGCCAGGGCATTGGAAGTCGGCGTATTCGAAAATGATGACCGGGGCGTCCTTATCGCCTTTGATATGGTCGCCGATATGACCATTGTGTTCATCTGGCTCTATAACTGAATTAAAATCGTAATTATTATAATTTGTAGCATTGTTGTTGGCGTTGATGACGAGAATGCTGGCAACGATAACAAAAATTGTCGCAGTAATGCCGGCGATAATCCCGGCGATAGAAAAGCCTGATTTAGTCTTCATATAACTCCTTTTTTCAAATTATAACACACTGGTTTATAAAAATATGCTAAAACAGTGTTGTTTTTTGAAATGCTTGTGGTATGATGGTAGTATGGATGAAAGTAAAGGTAAAAAGAATAGGGGGTTGATAATAGCTTTATCGGTGCTAGTAGGGTTGATTGCAGTACTCGTGGTGGCGATTGTGGTGGTAAATGTGAATACAAACCGTAATGCAGGGATGAATTACGAGGAGTATGAACAAAAAGTCGCATCGTCTACAACGGATTGCGTGGGATTGAAGGGGATATATAATGGCTCCGAAGAATTGGCTATGGAAGCATATAACAGAAAGATGGCAGAAGCTGGGGAAGATGATGTATATAAGGTTAATTTGACATTATGCTTCGTGCAATATATCCGTTATCATGGATCGACTTCTGATGAAGTGCTGGCATTGCTAAAGGCAATTGAGCCGAATTTGTCTACGGATAGTGACAGGATAGATTATTATAACCAATTATCAGTGTATTATATCGAAGAGGATGATTGGGATAATGCAGCGTATTATGCCAATTTGAGAGATGAGCTAATGCAAGTGGAGTGGCCAGATGATGAAGATAGCGAAGAGAGTGATGAAGATGATGGGTATTGGTATGATGAATATGATGATGAATATGAACAGGAGGAAGAATGATAAGACATATAACATCTAAAACAGTTTTAAGTTTGTGCTTGGTTGTAATATTTAGTTTTTGTTTCGTTGGTAATGTGTTCGGTACTGAAACTGGTGATTATACCGGCGGCACAGGAGATGAGCACACTGGGTCTAGTAGTGGCTGTGACCCCAATACCGATCCAAATTGTCATTCGATTTCACATTACTGCGTAACAGATGCAGCGCGATTCAGGGCTCGTTGCACCGGTTACTCATGGATGTTTTTTAAGTATGTTGGTGGTATAGATAATTATCAATATACCGATATAGTTTATGCTTTACCATATAGAGAAAGCCTAACAACAGTCCAGTGGGCGACTGTTCCTAAGCAAGATACAAGCTCAAAAAATTCATTTAAAACCTGTATGAATCCGGCGTATGAGAATGCTGGCTTTTGGCATTTTGGGCAAAACACTTTTACGGATGACAATTCTGCCAAAACGTATGGACGGGGTGCACATAACAATCAGGTAATATCTGAGGGTGGGGTAGCACGTGGCGGATTAGTATATGCATACTCGTTCAATCCAGGCGCTGGTGTATCCTATAAGAATACGAAGTATAATTATTATAATTTTGGACACATTACGTCGAGAAATTACAGTAATAATTTAACGCCAAGAATATATAACGGTGAACAGTACGCAAATAAAAGAGGTAGTGGCGCAAATGATTTAAATGCTTTCAATGCGAGCATATTCCAGCAATCCATAAACTTGCTTAATCAGGGGTGGAATGCTGATGGCTTAATAAATCGTGGTTTTAGATCTGGAATAGATCGTGGACAACAGCTATGGAAAAAGGTTAATGGTGTGTGGAGATTAATGTACGTTGCCGTGGGGACAAAATCACCTAAGGATGTATTTGATGAGTTTAAAGAGGCATTTAAGATTGCTGAGGATAGAGATTATGATCAAGGAGATGATCTTCCGAATTGGTATTATTTTTGTTCATGGAATGCTAAGGCATGGGATTTAGAACTAATCCCAGTAGATGAAGAAACTAAAGAAATTTTGTCAAGCAAGGTGTCGTGGTCTGGGGGGCCTGTGTGGCTTGACAAAGCGCAAGATAATACTACGGCATCGGTGACGCGAGGAACTAATAATCAATATGCCTTTTTGGGATTTAAATTTGCTACTAGCGTGAATGATCTGCCGAACGTGGATTACTATGCGGATGAGGATGAAAATATTTATTTGTCTGGTACGTCTAATCCTAGAGAAACGATTAATGTTAAATCTATTAAAGGCGATATGACTGTTTATGCCGTATATAAAAAGGTTTCTTTAACGGCGAAAGCAGTGGATGAGAAAGGAAATAGTTTAAGTAGCATAATTGGGGATGTTTCTGCAACCGGTGTTGCGGCGGATAACTCTACTAGTGTAACTAGAAGAAAAGACGATCGCTACATATTCCTAGGTTTTAAGAAGGTTGATAGTTGCAAAGGGGCTAATAGTTGTAGCGAAATAGTAAATAGTGATTGGGTGCCGAAGGATGGTTCTAACTATTATGTAAGCGGTGGAAAAGAAACTGAGTTTGATGAGAGAGACATAACCTTCAACGTAAGAAACTTGACTGACAAAGAGGTAGTGTATGCAGTGTATGAGGAGAAGAGTTCATTTCTCGGACAGATATTAGTAAATGGCAACGTAGTTGTATCACCAAATACTATAGATAGATACACTGATAAATCAGAAAAGCAGACCATTAATATTGAAAACTGTTCTCCAGTAACTGGCTGTGATGTAACATTCACACATAACATGAAACGGAAGTCTGGTAATAAGAAGGTAGACTACGTAATTTCACGTACATCTAATTATTGGAATAATGGGCTAGGCGTTGAACCAAAGATTCTAAAAACCAAGAACGAGGAAGACTTTAATGATGTTGGTAATGGCAACATCAAACAGCTATATAATGACACCGGTCTAAAATTATACCCAGGCCAAGTAGTATGCGAGAAACTAAGCTTTAAACCATTCGTATGGAAAAATGATGAAATAGTACTAGAAGCTTGTGCTTCAGCACTAGGTAATGCGCAGCCAGATGACCCAGTAACTCCTGGTAATCCAGATACTCCTTGGGACGATCCAGATGATGATGATGACAATTTAAGCGGAGCTGCAGCATTTTTGAAATTGGAAGTGAAGAATGAGAATGTAAGTAAGTATAATACATACCGCAGGATTATTTATGCAAAACCTAGTGACAAAGTAAAGTTTCGTGCAACCTATAATCCAATACTACAATATACTGCTTATTTAATGCCGCAGCAAATGAAGATTGATAGTGGTAGTGCCATTTTCCCATCTACCGGAACTAATACTAAATCTTTCATGAAGGATTTGTTTAATGCCAATAAAGGTAGTTCACTTAAAAATTGGAACAATGCATTTTATGTAAATGGTATTAGCGGCATCTTTAAGGATAAGTGCAGTGATAATGGCAATGAATGTATATTTAATGTAGGTGATTCTGCGAAGAAAACCAAAGAATCTAGCAGCTTTACGATACAAACTAACCATGTGGGGCAAGAATTAAAAGAAACAGCAATAACTAACAAAAGCGACAAGGTTAAAACTACACCAAGCCAGGTGAGCTTTGTAAGTAATGGAGCAGCAAAAATTAATCTTGGGAACGTGATTACTTCTGATAAGGTGAGCGATGCAATGGTGAGAGTGCCGTACAATTATGATAATGAGATATGTGTAAGGAAAAATGCAGCTCAAGGCACTGAATGTATGGATAGTAGCGAAAGCCTTGGAACATTCGGTGCCGGTGAGAGAGTTAGAGGAGCTTATCAAATAAGTGTTAAACCTAAGATTAATGAAAAAATAGATAAGAATAAAGGTTATGCGACTATAGTTCCTGAAGCAAAGAGTAAGATTATAATATATAAAGGTTCTCCAGACGTTGGCGGTGATGTTAGTGGAGACGATATTTGTCGCGCTAGATATGGGATGGTTGAAGATGGAGTTAGTTGCTGGTATTCTGATGAAAAAACATATAGTGGCAGCAATAGCTTAAATGCGGAAGGGAATTTGGAAAAAGGTGCAACGAAGATACCGGAATTCATCTTAAACATACCAGATGTAGATGCTGGAACAAGCTATTGTATAGCGGCAGCAGTATATCCGGCGAGTAGTATTGAAGCGAGCGATGCAAATTATGCCACCAATTCTATGGCATGGGCAGATAAAGAAGGTAATCATATGTGGAGAGTGTCACGTTCAGTCTGCTTTACAGTTGGTAAGAAACCTACCTTCCAAGTTTGGGGCGGAAGTTTCTACGGTGCTAATGATATTAAGGTTTCTTCTACGGTTAAAAACAATCTCACACTTCCATCTGGAAATGTTAAGGTAGATGGTGGCGTGATAGTCTTTAGCTCTTGGGTGGAGCAGACAGTAGTAGCGAAGGGGAAGGTAGAGAAT
>JAGAEN010000013.1 GCA_017613135.1 Candidatus Saccharimonadota bacterium
GACAGAAGAAAGAGTAGCAGAGACTTTACCAGTCGTACTATCATAGGTTGCTGGAGTTAAGCTAGAGCTTGCACAGGAGAATTCTTGAAGAGTACCGGAAGAGGCTACCCAGACTGGGTAGAGTATCATACCTTTTGTAGCGAGAGTGGTAGAAGGTACCGTGAGAGTTTCATTTGGACCATAAATAGTGCTAGCATTTGTAGTAGTAAAATCTGTACTCCAGCCAGCAAAGCCATAACCTTCTCGTTTGTAGTTTGGTGCGATAAGGTTAATGGTGGTGGCGGAAGTGCCCACACTAATCTTTCCAGCAGTAGGTGAAGAAGAAATAGAGCCGAGTGAGTCCATTGAGCCAACTATATCACTAGCGTTAGGCGCATAGCAGACATAGCCGGCTGGACAATCTGCTTGATCTAATGGGTCAAATGATATTTCAGGGGCGGGAGCCGAATTTGGGTGGACCAGCGTATATTTCACCTGCCCCACATATGTCCCCGCATGTTGTGTTCGTGAGATATATGCCCGGTAAGTCGTCGTAAAGTTAGATCCTAAAGCTCCCGTCCCTACGTCAGTACTGGACGGATAATATAATACTTTAGTATATTCATTTGGCACCACTGCATAATCTGAGAAGTCTGGGTCACCCGTCTGTCTCGTAGTATCATCAGTAGAACCCGCGATAATCGGATAATAAGATGAGCCAGCCTTAGTTAGTTTCATCGCCCAATTAGAAGTATTACCCGTCGTCGCAAGACCAGTCACGATATCATTTGTACTATCTAGTGTAGAATCGGCCAGTACCGTCTTACCATATTCGTCATCAGTGTAACCAATGGCATACACTGCATAACCAGAATTATCATTACATACTACCTTAGCATTAGTCGTACCAATATTCTCTTCTAAGTGAGCATTAAGTATCGACTTCGTATGCGCCGTACTCACCGTACCCGTCATCGAACAAGCTACCGGTACAGTAATCTCAACGGTATCCACAGTCCCTTCTGCTTTTACTCCCGGCAAGGTCAAAGCCACCGCAGAAAAAAGCGTCAAAATTAATAATGCGCTTATAGTTATTTTTTCAATCCTACCAACTTTCATATCTCCATCATAGCACAAGCACAATTTAAGCGCAAGTGTTTTTTAATTTCTTTTTAACATTACTGTGAAAGCTTCGCTCGGAATATCAATTTTGCCAAATCTTTTCATTCGCGCTTTGCCACGTTTTTGCTTTTCAAGTAGTTTTGCCTTCCTATCACGATCGCCTGTGTGAATCTTCACCGTCACATCCTTACGATACGCCCCGATTGTCTCACGTGCAATCACCCTTGCACCAATCGCCGCTTGAAGTGCTACTTCCCAGTTTTGCCGCGGAATCACTTCTTTTAGTTTCTTTGTCACTTCCCGACCGATGCCGTCCGCTTCACTTCTGTGAGCCATCACCGACAAAGCATCCATTTTGTGCCCACCCACCAGAAAATCCACTCGCACCAAATCTTCCATTCGGTAACCATTTAGTTCATAATTAAACGACGCATAGCCCGAAGTCGCTGACTTTAATTGGTCATAAAAATCCGTGAGAAGATTCGCCATCGGCGCCTCAAAATCAATCACCGCCCGATCCTCAATATACGACACATTGGTCTGATGCCCCCGCTTTTCATTGATGAGATTTAACACATTTCCAATCATCGGCTTCGGCAAAATAATCTCGCCCTTGACCCACGGCTCGCGAATTTCTTTAATCTCCGAAGCGTCCGGCAAATCCGCCGCCGATTTAATCTCGCGCACTTCGCCATTATTCATCACCACTTCATAGTTTGTCGACGGGTTCGTGACAATTAAGTCCAATCCAAATTCTCTCTCCAACCGCTCCTTAATAATATCCATGTGAAGAAGCCCCAAAAATCCAATCCGAAGCCCAAATCCCAGGACCGGCGAATTCTCCGGCTCGTATCGGAGCGCCGAGTCAGACAATGCTAGTTTTTCAATCGCTTCTTTAAGCTCCTTATACTGGTCGTTTGACACCGGGAAAAACCCAGCATAGACAAACGGCAAAACATTCTTATAACCAGGAAGCGGTGTCTGCGCTGGAGCCTTCGCCAGCGTCACCGTATCGCCCACTCGCGCTTCGCGCGTGGTCTTCAAATTTGTCACGATATAACCAATTTCTCCAGTCAAAAGCTTTTCTCTCGGCGACATTTTTGGCGTCAAAATCCCCACTTCAAGCGCCAAGCCCTTCGTCCCCGCTGCCATCATCAAGATTTCGGAGTTTTTTAGTATTTCTCCATCAAACACCCGCACATAAAGCACCACCCCCCGATAATCATCAAAATACGAATCAAATATCAGCGCCCGCGTCTTATCAAAACTATTATTCTTTATATCATCTAGTTCGACTATTCTATCCAATATTTTATCCACATTATATCCAGTCTTTCCGCTCACTTCTATTATTTCATCCCTACTGCAACCTAAAAGATTTATTATCTGCTTCGCCACCCCGTCAACATCCGCCGCAGGCAAATCTACCTTATTAATCACCGGAATAATCGTAAGATCCTGTTCCAAAGCAAGATACACATTAGCCAGCGTCTGCGCCTGAATCCCTTGCGTCGCATCCACCACCAGAACAGCCGCTTCCACCGCCTGCAAAGACCGCGACACTTCATACGAAAAATCCACGTGCCCCGGCGTATCAATCAAATTCAAAGTGTAACCCTTCCACTGCATCGTCACCGGCGTGAGTTTAATCGTAATCCCTTTCTCACGTTCGAGTTCCATCGAATCAAGTAGCTGGTCTTTCATTTCTCGCTTTTCTACTGTACCGGTCAGTTCCATCATCCGGTCAGCAATCGTCGATTTCCCATGATCAATATGCGCAATAATACAAAAATTCCGAATCTTATCCATATATAATATATTATTTATCCACCCCTATCATCGACAGTGACAATTTACCATTATCAATCGCCACGAGTCTCACGCGGACCTTATCGCCCACATGCAAGACTTCTTCGACTTTTTTCAGCCTTCGCCCTTCCACAATTTGCGAAATATGTAACATCCCGTCAATCCCTGGCATTATATTCACAAATGCCCCGAAATCTTTAATCGTCACCACTGTACCATTGTAGATTTTACCCACTTCCGGCTCTTCAGTAAGCGACTTCACCCACTCAAGAGCCTTTTTGATGCTCTCCGGGTCTTTACCGGAAATCGTCACCAACCCCGAATCCTCAATATCCACCTCAGCACCAGTCTCGGTAGTGATTTTGTTAATCATCTCGCCACCTTTACCAATCACCGCCCCAATTTTATCTGGATTAATCATCAATTTTTCAATCCTCGGCGCGTACGGCGAAATCTCTGCCCGCGGTTTATCAATCACTTCTAAGATATGTTTCAAAATAAACATCCGACCTTCGTGCGATTGCTTCAAAGCTTTTTCCATAATCTCTACCGGCAGGCCATGTACTTTCATATCCATCTGAAGCGCGGTGATACCTTCCGTAGTCCCCGTCACCTTGAAATCCATATCACCAGCAAAATCTTCCGCATCCATGAGATCAGTTAAGACATATGCCTTATCAATATCCGAAGCCTCAATCGGCTGACCTTTTGGCACATCCACCATCAGGCCCATCGCCACGCCAGACACTGGTCTTTTAAGAGGCACACCAGCATCCATTAAAGCCATACAAGACGAACAAGTCGCCGCCATCGATGTCGAACCATTCTGCGACATTATTTCAGTCACCGAACGAATCGCGTAAGGGAACTCTTCCTCACTCGGCAAAACCGGCAAAAGCGCTCTCTCCGCCAAATACCCGTGCCCAATTTCACGACGCCCAGGCGAACCAATCCGCCCCGGCTCACCTACAGTATAAGATGGCGCATTATAGTGATGCATATAGCGCCTTTTACCGTCGGTCACTTCCATTGTATCTACCTCTTGCGCATAAGAAAGCGGCGCCAAAGTCACGATATTCATCGCCTGTGTCACCCCACGCGTAAAGAGAGAAGAACCGTGCGTTCTTGGTAAAATACCAACCTGCGAAGATAGCGGCCTCACCTCAGTGAGTTTCCGTCCATCCGGCCGCACACCTTCCTCTAAGATACCTCTTCTTACTTCCTTATGTACCGCTAATTCAAATGCCTGGTCATACACGTCACGCAAATTCTCATCATACCACTCTACCTTCTCATTATCTGTCTCACCCTGGCCGTGTTTTAGAGCCATCTCATCGTGCATCGCATATTTAATATCATCGAGCATATGCGCTCTTTCCATCACATTTCCACGAATCTTCGAGCCAAATTTCCCCTCAGTCCATTTCGCCACTTCTTCCATCACCGCTTCATCCGGCAAAACTAGTTCATATTCTTGCTCTGGCGCGTTGACGTGCTTAGCTAATTCTCTCTGTAAATCAAGCACCGGTTGCACATTTTCCACCGCCCAGTGCATTGCCTCGACAATCGTCTCTTCCGGCACTTCTTTCGCTCCGGCTTCCACCATCATCACCTTACCATCTTTACATGCCACTACTAAATCAAGCGGCGACTGTTCTCTTTCTTCTGGCGACAAAAATGCCTTAAACTCGCCACCAATTCGCCCAATTCTCACTCCCGCTACGGGCCCATCAAATGGCACCCCAGCGTTTAAGAGAGCCGACGACGCCGCAATCATCGCCACGCAGTCTGGCCGAAAACTCGGGTCCATCGATAACACCGTACAAACTACCTGCACTTCTTGGCGATAACCTTTCGGAAACAGCGGTCGAATCGGCCGGTCTATGAGCCGCCCCACCAGCACTGCTTCATCCGCTGGCTTCCCCTCACGCTTAATAAATTTCGACCCACTAATTTTCCCCGCCGCATAAAACTTCTCTTCATAATCAATAGAGAGCGGGAAGAAATCCTGCACTACCGGCTTCGTCCCCACAACTACCGACCCCAGTACCACAGTATCCCCGTAGGTCACTAGTACCGACGAAGTCGTCCTAAATCCCACCCGATTCACCTCAAGCGTCAACTTTCGCCCCAGCCACTCGGTCGAGACCGCCACCGTCTTCTTGCCATTAGGGTTAATTATATCCATAAAATATCCTTTCTCGGGAAAACATCAGATATCTACCCCTGTCAGATATCTGCCGTCTTCCCTTTGTTAATGTTGCTTCCATTATATCAAACCTTGACTTTTTTGGCAAAGTGTGCTATAATAGTAATAATTATCCATTTTAGGAGGGTAAAATAGATGATTAATATCGTACACGTTGAGTATCACTGCAACGATCAGCGCCGTATCAGCGCTATCGAAATCAAACTCAAGTCCTTTAACCAGAACGAAAAAGACAAAGTGTTGTCTGGCCACTATCTGGTCGCTACCATCTCTGCCGCCTTTTTCAAGACTACACTGCTTACCGATTCGGGAAAATCACTGAGAACTACCCCTAATCCTAAGCGTAGCAACATCGCAGATTTGTTCATCGACCTCAAAGAAAACAGTCTGACATTCACAGACGTCGCCAGATTCCTCGAC
Organism: Candidatus Saccharimonadota bacterium; assembly: GCA_017613135.1. Taxonomy (GTDB): domain Bacteria; phylum Patescibacteriota; class Saccharimonadia; order Saccharimonadales; family Saccharimonadaceae; genus Nanosyncoccus. The sequence goes on from JAGAEN010000013.1 coordinate 5,540, forward strand.
GCCTTCCAAAAGGCTCTCGACGAAACTAACCTATTCTAGTCTTTGTTCTAACCACCAAAAACCCGCCTTTATGGCGGGTTTTTCCTACTATTTCCTCAGTCCGAGCTTGGCCACAGTCTTCTTATACAGCTCAAAGTCAGTCTCTTCAAGATACTTGAGAAGCCTTTTTCGCTTCCCGACCATCTGCATCAGACCTCTTTTAGCCATAAAGTCATGTTTATTATTCTTCACATGCTCAGTCACTTCTTTGATGCGCTCTGTGAGAATAGCCACTTGAACTTCAGGAGAACCAACGTCGTCTTTATTACGAGCAACCTTGGCAATAGCTTTATCCTTATTCTCTTTTGTTATCATAGTACCCCCATTATACCACGATTTTATGGTATAATCAAGAGATGAAAAAATACATTTCCCACCCCGAATACACCTTCGACCCCAACCAACTTCCAGACACCGAAGACGCAGTTATTTTGATTGATAAACCCGCCGGCATTTCTAGTTTTGGTGTCGTCGCCAAAGTTCGTGGCGCCTTAAAACTAAAATTCGGCCACAAAGTCAAAGTCGGCCACACCGGCACCTTAGACCCTTTCGCCACCGGCCTTTTGATTCTTTTATCCGGCAAAATGACCAAAAAATCTTCCGAATTTCTAAAACTCGACAAAACCTACGAGGCAACCTTACGTCTCGGCTACACTTCCACCACCGGCGACCCGGAGGGGGAAATTACTGAATTTGTGGCACCAGAGACACACCTTTCGAGGAGCATAAATGCCGACGGGGCATTTACGGAGCGACCGAGCCCCGTAACGACGGAACAACGCAGCGAGAGAGAACCGAGCTTGCTCGGTTCTCCGAGCAAGGCAGTTCCGTCACGGAACGAGACGGGAGCGAGGGAGCGTTCCGAGATAGATGTATCCCTGGTGCTTAGCAATTTTATTGGCACCATCCCCCAAACCGTTCCAAAATTCAGCGCCGTAAAAATCAATGGCGAGCGTGCTTACAGATTAGCCCGAAAAGGAAAAGACTTCGAAACCCCAACCCGGAAAGTCACAATTTATGAAATTGATTTATTAAACTATGAATACCCCGAGCTTAAAATCAAAGTCCATTGTAGCTCCGGCACCTACATCAGGACTCTCGCCGAAGACATCGGTAAAGCTCTCGGCACCGGCGCCTACCTCACGGCACTCCGCCGCACCGAAATTGGCACATTTAGCATCAAAGATGCTATAATAAACTTATGTTAGTATCTGCAAATCGTCTTATTGGCACCCCGATTCTCAGTATGCAATCAGCCAGTTCCATCGGCACCATTGCCAATCCTATCGTCGACCCTGACACTTTCAAAATTATCGCTTTTTACCTCGATAGTCCTCTCGCTGGTAAAGACACCAACATTTTAGACACTAAATCCATCCGCGAATATTCCCGCTACGGTTGTGTTATCGACTCCATCGAGGAGCTCATCGGAAAAGACGACGTCGTAAAAATCAGCAAAGTCATCGAACTCAATTTCGACCTCATCGGCCTCAAAGTTGAAACTAAAAAAGGTTCCCACCTCGGCAAAGTCATCGACTTTACCGTCACCAGCGAAGATTTCACTATCCAGCAAATCATCGTAAAGCGCCCACTTATTAAAAGCTTCTCCGACCCCGAACTCACCATTCCAAGAAAGGAAATCGTCGAAGTCACCGACTACAAAATCATCGTGAAAGACGAGGAAAAAGTCATCAAGAAAAAAGCCGCCCACGAAGATTTCATTCCAAATTTTGTTAATCCTTTCCGGACTCAAGGACAAGATCTCGCGCCAACTCGTACGAAAACCCCTGCCGAGCAAGATACTGAATAAGTTTATCGTCATCATATTTCGCACGTTTCTTTGCAATTATTTTTAAAATTTCTTCTTCTTCATCTCGCCCCGACTCTTTCAAAACTTTTTCAATAATCTCCCGCGAAACACCTTTTTTCATTAGTTCCATCTGCAACCTTTTTCTCGACACCCCTTTTTTCACAAACCGATTTTCCACATACCACCGTGCAAACTCAGAATCGTCCAAATATTCCTTATTTTTTAACTTTTCTATAATTTGATTAATATAGTTTTTATCTAGTTTTTTTTCAAAAATTTTTTTAAATAAATAATCAGAAGTTTCCTTTTCTGACCGCGGTCGCACTAGCACCCATTCAAGCGTCCTTTGATAAAGTTTCCCGTATTCCGACTGTTTTTTATATTCTGCCAGTTCTTCCGCCGAAATCACCTGCCCCACTTTGATTTTAAACTCCACCACCTGTGCCACCGTCAGTGAAAACTCATACTTTTCATTCACAAAAACATTTACCCGCTCCGGATTTTTCACCGCCTGCTTCAAATTTGATATTACAAGCTCCGCACCAAAATCCTCACCCGTTTTTTTCACCGAAACATTGTCACTAAGTTTATAAATATCCATGCTGCGAAAACCATTCTCGAAGCGCCGCAAAAGTTAGCCCATCTTTTTTCAGTGGTGCCTTAGCAAATTTCTCACGAAAATCATCGGTTTCATCAAATGGCACCCACTTCACTTCCGACACTTCCTCATCATTAAAAGAAAACGCGTCCGGTCTCCCCGTCCAATCCACCGCATATACCCACGCAAAACGATTTTTATTAAACGCCCGTTCAGTCACAAAACCCAAATCTTCCACCGAAATCTTCGCCCCAATTTCCTCGTCCACTTCACGCACTGCCGCTTCGACCAAACTCTCACCAAGATTAATATGCCCACCAGCCGAAATATCATAATCCCCCGGGTAGCGATCCACCTTATCAGACCTTCTCTGCCACAGCAGTTCTAGCACGCCATCTTGATTTCGCCGATACAAAAACACTACCGCCACCCCCACAATCGCATTAGACCCCGTCTTTTCGGGATTATCTAGCGCCGAATCCCAACCCTCACCGATTAAAGCCTCACCATTCGGCGCATAAATCTGCCACATTTCATCGTGATGCATATTAGTCCTGGTCTTCTTTCGCTTTTTCGCGTACTTTCTTTTCAATTTCCGCCATCAATTCTGGCTTCTCACGGAATAATTTCTTCACCGCCTCGCGCCCTTGACCCAAAGTCTCGCCATTGTATTTAAAGAACGCACCGGCTTTTTCTACCACGCCATACTGCACGCCAAGGTCCAGCACGTCGCCAGATTTCGAAATCCCTTCGTTATACATAATATCAAACTCCGCCGTTCTAAATGGCGCCGCAATTTTGTTCTTCACCACTTTAATCTTTGTCCGGTTACCCGAAATATTATCTCCTTCCTTAATCTGTCCAATTCGCCGAATATCAATCCGGACACTTGCGTAAAACTTCAAAGCATTACCACCCGTCGTCGTCTCTGGGTTACCAAACATCACACCAATCTTCATCCGAATCTGATTAATGAAAATCACCGTAGCTTTAGATTTAGAAATAATCCCGGTCAGTTTCCGCATCGCCTGTGACATCAGTCTCGCCTGAAGCCCCATTTGCGCTTCGCCCATTTCGCCGTCAATTTCAGCCTGTGGCACCAAAGCCGCCACCGAATCCACCACAATCAAATCTACCGCATTTGACCGCACCAATGTTTCACAAATCTCGAGCGCTTGCTCACCATTATCTGGCTGCGAAATCAATAGATTTGCCGTATCTACGCCTATTTTCTTGGCATAGGCTGGATCAAGTGCGTGCTCCGCATCAATAAATGCCGCCTGCCCACCTTGCTTTTGAATCTCTGCAATCGCGTGGAGTGCAAGCGTTGTCTTACCCGACGATTCTGGCCCGTAAATTTCGATGATCCGCCCCTTCGGATAGCCACCACCGAGCGCCAAATCAAGAGACAACGACCCCGACGGTAAAAGTTCCACATCCATTTTTGGCGTCTCGCCGAGTTTCATAATCGAGCCATCGCCAAATTGCTTCGTAATTTGCGCAATCGCGAGCTTCAAAGCCTCGCTTTTTCCATCATTTTTTGTATTATCTGCCACCGCATCTTTTTTTACCATAATAGTATTACCTTTCTTATATTATATTATATATTATTTTATTAAAAACCACCCTACTTTCTGCATCTCTATTAGCACATAGTCAAAACATTTACAACCCCCCACCCCAAGTGTTATAATAAACCTATGAAAATCACTGAAAATGTACCACTTTCAACACTTACTACTATGCGTCTCGGCGGTCCGACACGCTTTGTCATTGAAGTCGAGAGCAAAGTTGATATTGAATATGCTTACAATTTCGCCAAATCTCACGCCCTCCCTACTTTTGTGCTTGGCGGCGGTGCCAACACTCTCGCCCACGACGAAGGGTTTAACGGCGTAATTATCAAAAATGCCATGCAAGGCATCACCGAAGAAGAAGGTATCATCACCGCCATGGGCGGCACCGACTGGGACGCAGTCGTCGAATACGCCTGCAAACACGAATACACCGGCATCGAAGCCTTGTCCAAAATCCCCGGCTCTTCCGGCGCCGCTCCCGTACAGAACATCGGCGCTTACGGTCAAGATATTTCACAAACTTTCGTTTCCGCCGAAGTTTACGATTCAGTAACTGGCGTATTTAAAACTATGTCAAAAGACGATTTTCACTTCTCTTATCGTAAATCCATCATGAATACCACCGAAAGGAATCGCTATTTTGTAATCTCCATTTCTCTTCAATTAAAAGTCGGTCGGATGGAGCGCCCATTTTATAATTCCATCGAAAAATACATTTTCGACCACAACGAAACAGTCTTCACACCGATAAACGTCCGCAAAATAGTTTCCGCCATCCGCGCCGACAAACTTCCCGACCCTAAAACCACTCCTAGCGCCGGCTCTTTTTTCAAAAACATCTATATTACTGAGGAAGAAACCTTCGATGTTACCCAACGTGGCATTCCAATTCATCGCGGAAACGATGGCATCAAAATTAACTCAGGCTGGTTAATCGAAAAATCCGGTCTTGCCGGGCAAATCTATAACGGCATTAGAATCAGCGATAAAGCCGCTCTTGTTCTCATCAACGAATCAGCCAAATCATTCAGTGATCTCGCCGCCACCCGCGATTTCATTATCACTACAGTCTTTAATGCTTTTGGCTACCGCCTCGAACAAGAGCCTATCGAGCTTGTTAATCAAAGTCAAAAAATCGACGCGTTATTAAATAATTAAAGGATTCTCGTCGTGAAAATATTAAATGGAAAGGAACTCGCCGGATTTATCAAAGAGCGTCAAGCTCGCGAAGTAAGAGCGATGAAGAAAAAGCCTACACTTCTAATCATCCGCGACAGCGACAATCCAGTAATTATAAAATACGTCAATCTCAAGAAAAAATATGGCGATGACATCGGCATAAATGTCATCGATTATTATGCTAAAAACACTGATGAAATCCGACGAAAAATCCTCGAAGCCAACAATGACCAGACCATCTCTGGCACCATCCTCCAACTCCCTATTCTCGAAAAAGGTAAAACCGACGAACTTACCGACCTCATCGCCTCAGAAAAAGACGTCGATGGTTTGTCAAACCACAGTAATTTTGACTCCGCCACCGCCACCGCCATCAACTGGCTTCTAGCTGGTTATGACATTGACCTAGAGCACAGCAAAATCGCCCTCGTCGGTCGCGGCAAACTCGTCGGCGCCCCGCTCTACCATATGTTTTTAAATTCCGGCTACAATGTCGCCATCTTTCATCACGGTGATGACTTGACAAAGCTTAACCAATATGATATAATCATTACAGCCACGGGCGTTCCGGGGTTGATTTCTAGTTCTATGTTAAAACCCGGCGCCACTCTTGTCGATGCTGGTACCGCTTCCGAAGGCGGGGTTTTGAAAGGCGATGCTTCTGACGAAGTCCGCACCCGCACCGATCTAAATGCCATTACACCAGAAAAAGGTGGCGTCGGCCCCCTCACCGTCACCTGCCTTTTCGACCACGTCATCACCGCCGCTAAATAATCTTAGCTACAGAATACCAACGATACCCTAGGTAATGCAATCTCAGTACTTCAACAACATATTACTCATAATTATTATCGGCACCAGCACCAGCATCAGTACCAGCATCGGGACTGTCACCGTAATTCCTCGGAATTGCATCTCTTGGATCAACTGGTGGAGTCGGTGGCGTTGGCGCCCCACCACCATTCCGATGCGGAACATCAAATCTATTACCGCCCATCCCCTCTAAGCTATTTGCAATTCTCTCCACATTACTACTCATCTGGTTTTGCCTATTCTGTGCCATAGCTGCATTATCTCTTTGTTCCTGATCGTATAATCTAGCCGCCTCTCTGCGATCCAAATTAGTCCCGTGCGTACGATTATAATATTCACCAGCCACTTGCTCATACTTCCCATCCTCGCTTCTCAAACCAGATTGAATAGCCGGATCAGTGCTAGTAAGCATTTCTTGAAGTTGCCTTGTAGTAATTACGTATTCACCAGCATTATCTCCTTCGGTCCTCTGTGCACCAACAGATCTCTGCAAAGTAGCCGTAGACGCACCAACCCAATCTTTAATCGCCGTAGCAGTATTTTGGTTGTTTGTAAAGTGTTCTAGATTGGCATAGCTATCGCCAACTCGCGCACCATCGGCGACCATCGAATCAGCATCTGGAGCTTTATTTCTCAGTAATGCCGCAAAATCCTTATCGTCGCTCCGCACCTGTCTCAAGTCTTGCACGCGATTTCTATGAGCCACATTTTGAGCCCCGTTCCCAGTAACATTCCAATTCCCCATCGATCTCGCTATTTGATTAACTGCCGCCGCACCATATCTTGAAACATAGTAGCCAGTAAGCGCTTGGAACTCCTCACTATCAGCATTGGCATCATTAGCCATATTATTCCAAGCCGTTCGTAAATCGACCTCTGTCATTTGTCTATAATTATTATCGGTAGCCATTAATGTCTCTCTTTCCTTTATACGCTGCGACCTTTCATTATCCGCAATCGCCGCCATCCTAGCCTCATAGTTACTACCTCTTCCACTAGCCCTATCTGCCCTTTGCGCCTTCTCATACTCTATCATCGTGTCATCGGCTTTTCTCAACCTATTAAGCTGTCTCTCCGACAAAGTTTCTCCAGCCTCTTGTCTTCCTCTCAATCTAGCTTGCACTCTCTGTGCTCTCCTCGCTGCTGCTTGACTTTGTTGATATTGAGTGAAATCTTTATACCTATTAGTACTCTTGATAGTATTCTGTGCAAACCCAGACGCCTTGCGACCCCAACTTCGCCCAAGCGAAGACAGTTTCGCCCCGACATTCCCCATGAGAGACAAAGAATTTCTAAGCACCATTGGAATGAAGAAGAATGGCGCTACTTGTACAATTGCTGCCGCCAACTTCATCCCTTCATTATCAATCGACGCCAAAATCGAACCCGCCAACTGCCCGCCACCAATCATCGCCCCACAAATAGGATAGACCAATAACAAGGCCTTAAATAAATCAAACCACTTCTTTCCTAGTTTTTCCGTATTTGGCAAAGCATAACACACTATCGCTACTGGCGCCAACACTATCGAAAGCACTATCCCTGCCTCTCGCACTACTAAAGTCAAATACAGGAAAAGCATCGCCACTATAATCATAATTGCAATTCCGAGCACCGCTAAACCAATCCATATCAATGCACCTACTGCAGACCCAGCATTTAGTAAGCCCCATAAGAAGGTGCCACCCACTGCGAATATCCCAGTCAGTGTCCAAGCCGCGACTTGACCACCAGTCGACGCCCCATCACCAGCTGTCGCCAAATTGCCCGCCAAATTCGACAGCATATTATTAAGACCCATACCAAGTATGTTGCTTAAATCTACCGCTAATTCACAAATGATATAGCTTAGATTCACCAAAATCGCCACCACGATTAATCGCGGTAAAATCTTTTTTATTCCATAGTTATCTATTCCCACCCCAGTCAACTGTGAGAAAATCACCACCAAAAATAGTATTACGAACAAGACATTTGCAATATCTCTTACTAACCCCCATCCTTTATCAACACCACCACCACTCTTGAACACCTCAGAAGCCGGCACAACCATGTGATAAGTCTCAATCTGATTCCACATTTTGTTGCCAATCCCATGGAGCGCCGTAATAATTGGGCACACAATCCACCCTAATGCTCCAGAATTCGCATAGCATATATCCGTCTCCCCACTTCCCCCATCCCCTGGTGGCGTCACTGGGTCATCTGGATTATCAGGAGTACCGTAAGAATCGACCCCCACAAATTCATCTGGATTACTATAATCCAACTTCCCCATCAATTCAATCAATTCACTCACATTTTTGACCAAATGGTCTAATTTTTTCCTTTCTCCTTCAGAAAAGACCGTCAATGTTTTTGGACTCTTAATAGCCTCAAGGCTTAACTTGGCTTCACACCAACCATTGTCCTTAGCCCAAATATAGTATTTATTATTCTCACTATCAGCAAGCTTACTTGGTTTATCCTCTTGACAAGTCTGACTATTCACCGATACCTTCCCCCCACCATAATTGGTTGCAAGATATTGCAAATAGAAATCATATTTATCGGCATCCGAAAAAGCAACAGAGCCCTTAAATGCATCGCCCGTAATCGTCGATAAAGACTCCGTCCATTTATTAGAATCTTTCTTGTACGTAGTCTTAACAGAGCCATCTCCAGTTGACTTCTCAGTTGTTATTTTTACATAAAACTTATTATTCCCAAATCCAATTATACGTCCCTCCTCATTCTCATTCACAAAATTATACTCTTTCCCCACCTCCGGCCAATCAAGAGGAATGGTTTCTCCTCCCCCCGCTCTATTCGCAGTATGCCTAACGCATTGAACATTTGTTGTATCTGTAGGATCATCCGAACCTTGCGGCCACCAATCATATCTAAAGCAACTCTTGGCCTTAGTCGTAAGCCTAACATTAAAATATGCTTTCCCAACTGAGTTTCCCAAATCATCTTCATCCTGTGTATACCCACCTCTAATTTCATACGTACTATCGTATATTTCCCAATTTATAGATTTATTATCGACAGGATAATTATCTTCGTTTCTGCAATACTTCCCAATCACCTTATCTTCATTAGATGTAGAACCAGTTTCCGCTATGTGTATCTCATAGCAATAATTGGTTTTCGATACATCTTCTTTGTTTATTCCATACTTTAGAGTAGTCCCCATAAATGTATTGACACTATTGACGCTCGGGGTAGTGCCAGAATCACTATTTGGTGGAGTATTTTCAGTAGTCTTATAAAACTGGAACAACCCCGACATATTGCCAACTAGACCCTTTTTCCCATTATTATTGTTGTTACCATTAAATAAAGCATAGCAAGACGTTACACTTGCCCCTTCCAATCGGAACCCTTCCCCCAACCTACTAGACATACTATTACCCAAACCAGTTGGGACAACGACTACATTTCTTATCTGATCAATTGTAACAGATGAGTTAAACCCCTCATTCATTAACGAATCAAAATTCTTATAGCCTTCATAACTCATATCTGTCGTAAGAGCAGCCTGATAACAAAACTCAAAATTATTCACCAATATTCGTTTAAATATTTCATCACTAGAAATTGCCGACGCTCTAGACGAAACAATCATGAACGAAAACGCTATTGCCACAACAAACATTATTTTTCTAATATATTTCATTTTACTCATTGCTTTTCTCCATCAACAATTTGCATCATCTCATCCGCTTTATTAATAATCAATTCAAAAGCCTCCATCGAGACATCATATACTTTCGCATTCAATTCACCTTCAGCAATAATCAGCGACGATATTTCCTCGGAATCCACTTCCTCCAAACATATATAATTTACTCCACTATTTTCTATACACCCCGTCGCAGCAATCTTCTCAAATTTCTCTTTTTCAGTATCAATCAATTGATTAATGATATTATCAAAACCCTGCACTGACTCTTCTGTAGGCTCTGCAAATGGATAATCATACTCTGACAAAAACCCATTCAAACCTTTATTCTCGATAAAATAAAAATATATCGCATCCGTATTTGCCAGAATTGCTGCCACAAAATATCTTGGCAACAGCTCACTAGAACTCTTTGCCAAAGCACTTATTTGCGTATTTTTCGCTTTTTCTATTCCACCCAACGCGTTTTTTAAAGCTTTATAATACGCTGATCCTCTTTCACTATCATAACCGTCCAACAAATAAAATGTACCGATATTTCTTATAGTTTCTTCCCCTTCATCTCCAGCCATTATTTCATCAAGCAACTCGCCATTAAGCTTATTGGTGCTTTCTTTATCATACGCTAACAAATTAATATACTTATTTACAAGGCCTTTCTCTCCGCCGCCCATTCTAGATAGCAACAATACCACTCCTACTGCCACCCCCAAAAACAACAACGCGACCAAAATCACCACCCACTTCTTAGACCTTCTCCCCCCACCACCATTTAAGACTACTGGTCCGCTCGCCATACCGCTCCCCATCGGCATCACGCTATTCTGCCCACCAGAAATGCCACCACCAGAGCTAATTTCACCAGAATATCCGCCAGCTTGCGCTCCCCCACCCTGGCCATTACTAAAGCTACCAAAAGAATCATTTTGCGACGGATTCATATGTTTCTATTATATCATAACCATTTTGAATTCAAGCAAAATCTAAACAAAATATTCAAGCAAAAAACAAAAAACGAGCCAAACTCATAAGAGCTCGGCTCGTCTTTATAACCACCCAAAGCGTCAAGTATTACACCCGACACGCGCAAGCGGTCAAATATTATTTCTTCCGGCTAGCAATCGCGTAACCAAGCAAAGTTACAATCGAACCTGCACCAAGTGCACCAGCCACAATGTCAGTAGCACCAGTTACTGGTAGCTCTGGTTCTGGTTCAGGCACGTCTTCACATACCCGATTTACCATCACTGAAGCATCGTCTTTACCAGCCACTTCTGCTTTCACCGTCACATTGGCCCAGTTCACTAATTGGTTACCACCACAGGCAAGGTTCTTATTTACCACCTTTGCCGTAAAACGTACATAGGCATTACCCTTAGTAGTATAACTACCAATGTTAATACCAGTCGTGGTCACTGTGTTTTCCACGATTTGTACACCACTTTGATGATTAGCGTTGTAAAGATAAGTTGAATCCTTGACATATTCCAAATTATTTGGCAAAATATCACGAATCATTACATTCTCTACAGTTTCAGAAGTCAAATTCTTATATTCAATTTGAAATTCTACTTCATCGCCAATTTTTGCATCCACTGCTTCTTTCCATTCCTTTGTACCTTTGATACGTACAGTCTTAGAAAGTTTCGAGGAAGCTACTTTGTGCACTTTTACATCAATGGTCACTTCACCATCATAAGCAAAACAACCAGGGATTTTACCATCTAAGGCTTCGTAGCCAATCTTCGTGCCAGCAGCAACTACTTCATCAGGAAGCGACACAGTACCAAGTTTAACATTGGTATACTTAGCCGAACCACTCACATATTCAATGTAGAAATTGTCGTCTGACACAAACTTCACTTCATCCCAATAACGATTTGGTGTCGCATTGGAAGAATTGATGTAACCCACTACGGTATGAGTTTTATCAACCGCGGTAGGAAGCGCAAAACTCACCGTCACATTTTCTGCAGTTTTATCCACACCAAATGGACTGTTGTTGTGCACATAAAGACGAACTGTATAAGTCTTGCCATCTTCCACGCTAATTTCGTTATCTTTCACACTAGTTGTGCCTGAAAGTTTAGCACCGACGAAATTACGTTCGTCACCAATTTTACCGTTAGTAATTGAGTTAAAGGTAATCGTATCACCAAGAGCACCTTCGTTGATTTGCTCAATGGTATAAACTGTACGACCACCAGCAGAGTCGCCCCAAGCTAAAACGTTAGCTGGGACTAAAGTAGCACCACCGACAATCGCCGCTGCCGCTACACTTAAAATAGTTTTATAAACTTTATTCATAATTTTCTCCTTTAAAAATTAAAATTTAAAATAAACTTTTTTGCTAGCCGAATTGTTAATATTCGTCTGCAACCGAATCGTCCTAAATTTTAACTTGGGTTTGACCCGGCAACACGAAGTTGCCGGGTCGTTAAGGTGCTTGGAGAGACATCTCCATTTGCTAGGTCGAAGCCTAGTCCATATTCTCTAAATCCTTAATCCGGCGGGCCACCCCACTCGCCAGCCGGAGGATCCGAAGAAATCGGTTGTGCTTCTCCTCCATCAGGAGGTCTATATGAACTACCATGGGTAGGAGTTGGATCATCAACGCCACCATGACCAGTACCCTCGTCCGAACTATCGTGAGTAGTACTGCCAGGAGGTGGAGTTGTAGTCGGGGCGCCAGAGCCACCGTCACCAGTAGCTGGCCCAGGGCCAGGATCATCACCAGGATCCGGAGAAGTACCCACTGTCGGGTCCTTGGTCGGACTTGGCGTCTTGGTCGGTGCCGGCGTAGGCGTAGGCGTCTTGGTCGGTGCCGGTGTCTTGGTCGGCTCCGGAGTCTTGGTCGGTGCCGGCGTCTTAGTCGGTGCCGGCGTCTTGGTCGGACTTGGCGTCTTGGTCGGTGCCGGCGTCTTAGTCGGTGCCGGCGTCTTGGTCGGTGCCGGAGTTGGCGTAGGGTTCGACGAAGTACCACGCTTCCATTTCCAAGTGCCGCCTTCGCTCATATTAACCCAGGCAGTTCTGCCAACATTCTTCTTTTCATCACCAGCGTCTTTCTTAGTATTGGAAAGACCCTGTTTACTGGAAACAAAGTTGTTACCCTTAGCATCCAGGAAGGTAAGAAGGATATCAGCATTCTTGCCACTGTCGTCATCACCGTTGTAACGACCGTGCACAGCAGGATTCCTGTGATCACCAGCAGTTTCATCTACCATATAGTTTTCCAGAATCCAATTTCTGGACTCTTTGATGGAACCGCCATTCAATCTCTTATAGAACTCTGCGGCCGTTTCGTTGGCAATACGGTCATACTCTTTTGCCGATACTTTAGTTTCGTCACGCAACTCATTCGCACGGGCGTTTACTCGTTTTATCGAATTGAGGTCTTCCAACCCCATCTGAACGCGAAGCATTATGATTTGCTCAGGCGAATCCCTAAAGTCCTTGGCCCACTGCGTAGTCATTTCGACCGGTGTATTGCCGGCAATCTTCAGACCGTAAGCGTTATCATTCTCATAACCATCTCCATTTTGATGATTAAACATGATTACGCGCGGGTCCCTACTAGGATCATAACCACCCTTACGCTCGTAACAGGTGATTATTTTACCATCAGAAAGAGCAATATGCCCAGTTTCCGAAAAGACTACTTTTCCCTTTGGCGCACAATTACCTTCACCAGTAAAATGCTTCGTCAGCCATCCCGATATTCCTCCGACCCCGGTAGTAGTCGTCTGAGAACTTCCTAAACCGAGGCCTAAGTTAAAAAAACACGAGAAAAGCAAGCAAATTACGATGATGGTAACTAGTACCCGTACGACCCAGGACCACACATAGTAAGACCTGGTTTTTGTCTTACGGTAATGATAAAGTAGTGCATCCACGGCGTAGAAACCCATGCTTCCCCAAAACAGAATTCGGGGGATCAAGAGCAAAAGCTTCAAGTACTTAGTACCAATCACTTTTGCTGCGATTTCTACGGAGTTGCATGCGCCGGTAAAAAACATCCCTGTCAGCAAGCTGAACACGATGAATTCTTTCCAGCTACTACCTCCTTCGTGCCACCAAAACATCAGGTAGGCTATGGCTACGAGTTGGATAACTGCAAAGAAAATTGCTAGAATCCTAACATTTCCTTGCAGGAGATTAATCAAGAATTTGGAAATCCCCAAAATCCCTGCCAGGGCAAAAGCCCGAATCAGGTCTTCATTCTCTAGCGAGAACTTAGATTTCTCCTTCTTGATGATAGTCCCATCTTCCTTTTCTACATAAGTAGGCCGGAAGATATGAGTAGCCCCGTTGAACATGCGCTCAGCACACGCAACGAGACACCACCCGATGAATGCAATAAACACGCACCGGATGAGCAACCATGCCAGACTAGCTGTTTGCAACATATCCGTTGCCTCCTTTATTAATTATTTTTTGGAGGCTCACACGCCTCCAGAGTTGGGGGTGTGTGACTTAGAGAATATATTATTACTAGGTTGTTAAAACCTAGGATGATTCGGTTGTTAATGGTCTTCTTGTTTAACACACATCGAAAAACTCAGACTAATTACATTGTATCACACTTTAGCTTTTTTGTCAATAGTTTTATCATATTTTCCGCTTATGTCTATATCAAAATGAAAAAACCAAGTCGAAAGACTTGGTTTTTAAGGTTCTGTAGCTGTTTTTCAGAGATAGTAGACTGTACTATCACCTAAGACAGTACATCTGGAGCTCATCCGGGCTCAGCTTGTGGTGAACTTGCCCATTCTCGAACCAGACGAAGATCTTCTCCCAGTTGTTGCCAGAAGCTTGCCTCGCCACCCAAGGATCAAAAGTGTAGCGATCCTTACCGGTCTTCCAGTCCTTATAGCAGTAAACCGATCCCGGTCCATCGGCCACAAAGGAGCAACCGGCTACGGGCGCACAGAGGATTTCTGCCTTAGGAGCTACTTCGGCCTTCTTTGCCGCAAGCTTTGGGCTGAGTTTCAGCTCAGCCTTTCCCGCAGGCTTCGGCTTTGCAGCCGGATCAGGCTTTTCCTCAGGCTTATCGACCGGGCTTTCGTCAACCTTAGGCTTAGAAACAGCCTTCGGCTTCGCAGCAGGTTTCGGATCAGAGTCTTCGGGCTTTTTCGCCTTCATCCGCTGAACGATCTTATCAGCCAGCGCTTCGAGAATGATGTCTACCGAGTCGTAAGAACCCTTGGGGTTTTCAGCTCGAGTGGCATCCTGGTTCACAGAATCAGGAACCGGAGCTTCCGCGTCATTCGATCTTACGATCGAAGATTTTGCGGGCTTCACAGGAGACTTGTAAGTATCTTTTGCCATGGTGTTTTACCCCCTTATTTATTATTTTTTTGGCAAACAGCAACTCAAATTGTTAAGCTACTATCTTCATTATATCACACTTGCGCTAAATTGTCAATAATTATAACACTTTAATCCGAAAATAAAAGCCACCAAATCGGTCGATTGGTACAAACGACCCTCGCTTTTTTAAGTTTTTTGCACAAAAAATGGTGCGGGTAGAGAGGGTCGAACTCTCATCTCAAGTTTGGAAAACTTGCATACTAGCCGCTGTACTATACCCGCAGCCGTAAATGGGGCGAGATACCAGGATCGAACTGGTGACCTTCTGGACCACAATCAGACGCTCTAACCAGCTGAGCTAATCTCGCCATATGTTATATTATACACTGATAAAACTACTTTGGCAAGAGTAAGAATGCCACTGTCCCTGCTGCCGCGCCGAGAATAATCGTAATAATAATAGTCACAATCAAACCAACTTTAGAATCTTTTTCCGGCTTGTCGATAATCGTCACTGGTGCCGTAGGCTTTTCCTCTTTCGGTACTACCGGTTTTTTCGAATAAACATTTTTAGATAGCGGGCGCTTGCGCACCTTTTCGGTGTTCACAAAAGCTGGTCTCACTGGCAATTTTGGCTTATTAGCCACCTTACTCTGAGTTTCTTTCTTAGCCGCTCCAACTTGAGTCCCTTTCTTCGGCACCATCTTTCTTGGCATCGCTACCGTCTTAACCTCTGTTTTTGGTTTCAGCTCAAGCTTCACCTTCTTAGACTGAGGTTCTACCTTTTTGGCCGTCTTATTCGGCACGAAATCCATATATTTTTTATTCATGCTCTCACTCTCTTAGCTACTTCAATTATATCAGTAAACTCGCTCAAAATCAAGCTCGAACCACCAATTAAAAGCCCATTCACGCCTGGCACCGTAAGGTATGCCCCGGCATTCGATGGATTTACACTTCCGCCAAACAGAATCGGAATCTTTTCCACAGTCTCTTTATCATATAACTCCGCTAGCACCTTCCGAATCAACTTCACCGCCTCGGCAATTTCATCTGGAGAAGCCAGTTTCGACGCTTTTGTCGACGAAATCGCCCAAATTGGTTCATAAGCAATAATCACCTTATCAATATCTTCCTCTGATACATCGGCAAGGCCACCCAGCACCTGGTCACGAATCACATCCGCCGTTTCACCAAATGCCCGCTCCGACTCCGTCTCACCCACGCACAAAATCGGCGTAATCTTATTTCGCACCGCCGCTTCCACCTTTTTCTGAATCATTTTATCATCTTCGCCAAAGATATAACGCCTCTCCGAATGGCCAACGATACAATAATCTACCATTCCCCGAAGCTGTGCAAACGAAATCTCTCCTGTATAAGCCCCAAAATCACGGTAAAACGCATTTTGCGCCGAGAGTTTCATTTTGTGACGGTCAATTTGAAGCGACAAAGACTGCAAAGCCAGCGCCGTCGGTGCCACCACCACCTCTACATCCCTGTAATTTGGTATTTTTTTCTGTAATTTATGAAGATATATGGAAGACTCACCGACCGTAAAATTCAGCTTCCAATTGCCCACGATATAAGTTTTCATAAACCTATTATACCATGCTATAATCAAAGTATTATGAAAAAAGTATTAGCATTCGATATAGACCAAACTTTAAACGTGGCGAAGACTCCCATTACGGACGACATCGCCGATTTACTCATTAGATGTCTCGACCATTTCGAGATTTGCCCAATTTCCGGCCAAAAATTCGACCAATTCTTGGTTCAAATTGTCAATCGTTTAATCGACCGCGGCGTCACGCCAAATGCCCTTTCTCATCTGCATCTCTTTGTCGCCCAAGGCACGCAGTATTATCGCTACGAACCCACTGCTGTTAAACTTGGTCCAATTGAAATCACTTCCGAATCCAACAAAATCCCTTACAAAGAAGATGGTTGGCGCCAAATCTACAATTATCCCTTGACTGACGAGCAAGTCGCAAAGATCACTGAGACTATAAAGCAAGCCGCCAAAGAACTCGGCTTCTGGGAAGAAGACAAACTAAAAGAAGGCGACGAAATCATCGAAAACCGCCTTTCCCAAGTCACCTTCTCAGCTCTTGGCCAGAAAGCCGGCACCGAGGAAAAATACGCCTGGGACCCAGATTGCAAAAAACGTGCTAGCATCGTCGCCCGCTGTAAAGAACTCGCCCCTGAATTTGACTATGAAATCGGCGGCACCACCTCCATTAACGCCATCACCCCTGGTATGAACAAAGTTTTCGGTATGACCCATCTCCTAGAAGAATTAAATGTCAAAAAAGAAGACATTCTCTACTTCGGCGATATGACTCAGCCCGGCGGCAACGATTACCCCGTCGTCGAAATGGGTATCGACACCATAACCGTCCGCAACCACGAAGACACCGCCTACGCATTACGCGGAATCCTAGGTATCATAGAATAAATTTTTTGAACATAAAGCAAGCCCAAGAATTAAAAAATAATTTCACAGATTTGAATCCTGTACTGGTAATACAGGTGAAAATCTGCCTGAAATTATTTTTTAATTCCTGGCGCGAAGCGTAGAGTGAAAAATTTTTATTTTATGATACAATGTATTCATGAATACTTTAATCGTGGGCAACGTTTTAAAAGACGTTTATCTTAATCTAGACAACCGTACCGAAAGTTTCGAAACCGATAAGCACCATACCAAATGGCTAAACTTAAGTTTCGACGCTTCCGAACATCATTATTATAATCGCCATAGCAGTTTCAGTGGCGCCGCCATTTCTTTGCAAGTTTTAGAGCAAATGAGTCTCGCCGCTTCTATTACTAATTCCAAATTTACCTTAAACCAAGGCGACAATCCGACCAACTTTTTCGCTAACGAACGCCGTTATATCATGATTACAGATGATAGCGTTACTTATTTCACGCCCAGTGACTTTAAAAACACCGAATTTATCGCTCCTGATACCACAGTAGACTATGTTTATATCGACCGTTCCGCCCACCTAGATCAAGCCACCGCTGCTAAGATCGCCGATTATCTCGAATCTCAAAAAGACACCAAACTCGTAGTCTACCTAAAAGACACTACCAATCCATATTTAAATGATTTAAGTCACCGCGCTCTTCTCGTTTTTACTGAAGAGCCAAAAGATGACACAACTTTCGACCCCGAAAAAACCATTTTCCTTACCGATCAGACCTTGACCTATCAAGACATCACCGAAAAAATCACCGTCGATCGCATCGACAAACTCACTCATCTTTCGGCTTATTCCATTCTCGCTGCCACTATACTCGGCAGTTTCATTCTCGGTCACACCGTCGAAGAAGGTCTCAAAATGGCCCGCACCAATGTAGAAAACTCCAATCTCGACTCTACTTTGAGCCTCGACGAGCTTAATTCTCTTCTCACTTTGCCAGAAGAAGATCTTGAGCTCATCGCTGCAAGCCTCGTCGCCCCGAAAAAAGGCATTCTCGCCGCTGACGAATCCGGCGGCTCCATCCAGAAAAAATTCGCCCATTTAAATATCGAGGATAATTTCAAAAATCGTCACGACTACCGTAATCTCTTCTTCTCTACCGAAGATATCGAAAACTACGTCAGCGGCATCATTCTCTTTGACGAAACCGCCCGCGACCTTGCCGACAACGGCCAAGCTATCCCGGACTATCTCATTTCCCGTCGTATCATCCCTGGCATCAAAGTCGACCAAGGTCTTGAAAAATTTGAAAACTCCGAAGAAACTTACACCAAAGGCTTAGATGGCCTAGAAAAACGCCTTCGCGAATACTACGAAATGGGTCTTCGCTTTGCCAAATGGCGTGCCGCCTTTAATATCACCCCCGCCACTCCTTCCGACCACGCTATTTTAGAAAACTGTCGCATTCTTGCCGAATACGCCAAAGCCTGTCAATCCGCCGGTCTCGTTCCTATCGTTGAGCCAGAAGTCATCTATGATGGTTATTATTCCATCGAGCAAAGTGCCGATACCACCGGCAAAATCTTAGACCAACTTTTTAATGAACTTAAAAATCATCACGTTAATCTCCGCGCTTGTATCTTAAAAGTCAATATGGTTCTCGCCGGTAAGCAATCTGAAACTCAGTCTACCGCCGAAGAAGTCGGCAAATCTACCGCCGAAGTCTTAAAAAACCACGTCCCCGAGGAACTCGCCGGCGTTGTCTTCCTTTCTGGCGGCCAAACTCCCGAGCAGGCCACCGAAAATCTCGCCGCTGTTTTGCGAAACGGTCCCTTCCCTTGGCCCGTCACTTTCTCCTTTGCTCGCGCTCTTCAAGACCCTGCTCTCTACGCTTGGGCCGGTAATAACGAAAACAGCGAAAAAGCCCGCCAAGCATTTCTTGGCAGGCTTATCGCAAATTCAGAAGTCTTGTAATTACTCGGCCTTTTCGGAAGCTTCAGCCTCTTCTGGCTTCGCACCATTGTCTGATGGCACATCCGCCGCATCCACTACCGGAGCTTCTTCCTCGGCTTCCCGTGCTGCTGCTTCTGCCGCTGGGTCATAGAGTGACGCCACGACCTGCTCAGCATCCATTTCCTTATCGGCAAATTCTACGCCAGCCGGAAGTTTAATGTCTGCAATCGTCAATTTATCATCAACTTCTTTCAGATTCGTTGCATCAATCACCAGTTCTTTTGGCAAATCTGCCGGCTTGGCTTTCACATCAATCTCTTCCATCGCCTGGGTCATTGCAAAATGATAAATCTTCGATGCTTCTGACGCCTCGAAATTCACAATCACGATTGGCGTGGTGGCTTCTACCACTTCATTCGCCGAAATCGCCTGGAATTCAATGTTGATAATTTTGCGAGACACTGGGTCAATCTGCACATCTTTCACAATAGCAAGATGCTTCTTCCCCGCAACATCTAGGTCAATCGGTGAGTGATAACCCGCTCCTGACAAAACCTTCTCGGTAGCCACATACTCTGAAGCCGCCAAGACTGGCTCTTTCCCACCATAAACCACGGACGGAATCAAACCTTTTGCTCTTAAATCTTTTAATTTCTTGCCTGAGACTTCACGCTTCTCAAGGCTCAACTTATATTCAGCCATTTTAATCCTTTTCTACTAGTTTCCGCTATTATATCATACTTTTTCGACTTTTACCATACCCGTCACCGGCTCACGCTTACCACTCTGTTTAAGAATCGCACTTAGGAGCCTAGGATACAACGCACCGAGAAACCGTAGTTGCTACTACCGCCATAGGACGGATAGGCATAACTAGAACCGACGCTGAGGTTCCTCATAGAGTTAGTATTGTTCCACGTAGAGGACCAGAAGCCGCCGCTGATACCCTGATTGTAAGCCTTACCGGAGATGAAGCTGCCGGAGAGAGGCGTAGAGAGGGCCGTCTGAAAAGCTGCTTCTTGGCTTGGAGTACAACCCCTGTATAGGCCATAAAGGGTTTTGAATTCGCCATACGGAGTATAATTAGTATCACTGGTAGGTAATCGCCAGCCACTTGGGCAAATGTCTTCGGTGACGTCTCTTAGAGAAGAGGTATTGGGGTCTGATGATGGGGAACCGGTGTAGTCGGTACCACTACCATAGCAGTAGGAGCCAGCAGAAGCGGCACAGTAGTTGTAGTAGATGCCAATTTTGCCTTGGGCAACACTAGTGGTGCCATTAATAGTGGCCTGCGTAGTAGAGTCACTAGTCCATTTACCACTCTCTGGGTCATTGACACAGTAGGCATTACCACAGTCACCACTGATGGCTATTTTGGGAATGCTATAATAATCATTACTATCTGCGTAGCCTACTGTTGCAGTAGGATAATTAGTGTCTCCTGTGGTGATATTGCCATCACCGCGTACATGAGTGCCTTTTAAGTATTCTAGAGTGGTATCAGAAGCATTAGTGTTACCTTTAAGTGTGTTAATGTCTGTCTCTACGATATCTAGGGCGAGGTTGTCTAGCATCCAGAGATTACCATCTGCGAGTTTCCCTACACAATATGGTTTACCGTCACGAGAGTCTCTTAGGTAGTAGCGGTTACCAGTAGTCATACCGGCGAGTATTGTGGCTTTGTTTGATGAGGTGATGTCTTGCATATAAGTTGCACCAGTGACTGGAGTGTTACAGGTAGGAGATGGTGGAATTGGGACAGCGGGAGTGGGAGCCGTATTTGGGTGGACCAGCGTATATTTCACTTGCCCAATGTAGGTTCCAGCCGGTTGAGTCTGCGAAATATAGGCCCTATAGGTAGTAGTAAGGTTAGAACCAGAAGCACCTATACCTGTATCAGTACTGGTTGGGAAGTAGGCTACTTTGGTGTATTCATTTGGAACTTCTGTATATCCTGAGAAATCTGGGTCACCTGTTTGTCTATTAGTATCGTCAGTAGAGCCAGCAATGATAGGAAGATAAGTAGAGCCAGTCTTAGTGAGTTTCATGGCCCAGGATGATGTACCAGTAGTTATGGTGGTTGAAGTAATAATATCGTGAGTAGAACCTAGAGTACTGCTAGTTAGTTTGTTATTACCATATTCATCATTAGTATAGCCAATAGCATATAGTGCATAGCCAGTATTATCATTACATGTTACTTTGATATTAGTAGTACCTATTTCATTTTCTGTATTACCATTCTGAATAGTCTTATTATGTGAAGTCATACCAGAAGAAGATAGTGAACAGGATACTGGTACATCAATGGTTACTACATCAATGAAGCCATCGTCTGCTAATACGGAAGGGAGAGTGAGTGCGGCAAAGGATAAGGAAGTGATAGTTACTAGGCTACCAGTAATTATTTTATTATGATTTGTGCACATATATTATTTCTTCTCTTTATTAAATATTATGACCTTATAACTATTCTCAATTATAGCATGAGCGGGATGAAATGCAAGAGTTATTGACTGAATTTTATTTCAAATCCTAAATAAAAACATACTTTTTAATTCCAGCAACATACTCCCCCATTTTCCCCCTGTTATCAAAATCATACTCAGGCGTCAGAAAATCATACTTTTCTGACTTTTACCATTGCTTCGCGCAAAACTTCGCCGTCGTAATAGTACCCCGGGCGCATTGTCTCTGCAATTACTTCCTTTTCGCCATCGCCTTCCACCATCACCGCATTATGAAGGTCCGGATTAAACTCTACACCTTCGCCGGAATCAATTTTTGACAACCCCAACTCCTGCAAAGTTTTGTCCAAAGATTTTCGTAACGGTGCCAACTGCTCATTATAGCTAACAAAAGCGCGGTCAATATCGTCCAGTAGTGGCAATACTTTATACACCGTCGCCAGCCTCACTGCTTTTTTCTCATTTTCCTTCTGAATCTCTACTTGCTTGCGATAATTCTCAAAATCCGCTCGCGTCCTTTGCAAATCATTGGTCAGTTCCGCAATTTTCGCTTCGGCCTTCTTATACGCTTCTGTATTTTTTACATCTAAATTCAAATCTATTTTTGCCATTTTTTCTCCTTTATCTTAAGACCTTCTCCAACATTCTTCCAGATTGACTCACTAGTGTCATTACTCGTGAATAGTTTTGCCGTGTCGGCCCTAACACTCCAATATAACTTCGGTCCGAAAATGGCGAACGGAATTTCGAAATAATCAGTGATACTTCCGAATTCTTACCAATCGGATTTTCCTGTCCGATGAAGATATTTAACGGTTCGCCCGGCGCCGCTTCACGCAGCCACGGCTCAAGATTATCAAGTAATTTCGCCACCGCCTGCACTCGCCTAGTATCGCCAAACTCCGGTTGCGTAAATAGCCGTGAAATCCCCGAAAGATATAATTGTCCGCCAATCGTCGCAAGGCCCAAATTCCCTGTCAGTTCTACCAAAATATCCACCGCCCCACGAATCGCCGCATCCGCCTGCGACTGCGACAAAACTCGCCGTTCAATTGCGTGCAGACCTCTATCGTACCGCCCGTCTTCTATTATTCTCATCTCTGGTACCGCCATTTCGTCATCCACACCGTTCGCCAAACTATTCACATAAAACCGATACCCAGCATCCGTCGGTACCCGACCCGCCGAAGTATGTGGTTGCGCAATTAAGCCCAAAGTCTCCAGCCTCGCCATTTCCGCCCGAATCGTCGCTGGCGACACCTTAAAAAGCTTCGCCATCGTCACGCTTCCGACCGGCGACGCCGTCTCCGCATATCCCTCTACGATTTGGCATAAAATTTGTTTTTGCCGCTCCGATATTTCCATAGTTTCATTATATGAAATTAGCACTCACATGTCAATAGTGCCAACAGGCAACTAAATTTTTTAGGACTGTCCTGCGGAACATAAAGACTTGGCCAGAGCGGCTTGGGAGCTGTTGTCCGAAGGACACGCCTAAAAAATTTAGTTGCCTATGCTATAATAACAGTATGGACGACAAGATTTTAAAAATCAAAAACTGGCTCGGTACGGGCTCAATCAACATTTTCGGCTTGCCAATGTCTGGCAAGGACACGCAAGGGCTAAAACTTGCGGAAGCTCTGGGCGCTAAGTTTCTATCTTCCGGCCTCATCATCCGCGCCAAAGAAAAAGAATTAAACCAAGACTATTCTGAACACGGTGCTCTCATTCCGACCAACGTTTTTTATGAATGGGTTCTACCATATTTTGAACGTCGCGATTTATTTAACTTCCCACTAGTACTCTCTTCTATCGGCCGCTGGTACGGCGAAGAAACCGCCGTGATGACCG
Organism: Candidatus Saccharimonadota bacterium; assembly: GCA_017613135.1. Classification (GTDB taxonomy): domain Bacteria; phylum Patescibacteriota; class Saccharimonadia; order Saccharimonadales; family Saccharimonadaceae; genus Nanosyncoccus. The sequence continues at coordinate 29,237 of JAGAEN010000013.1, forward strand.
CCGCCGCCGGAGCCGGCCACGACATCAAAGCCGTCATTCTCCTCGATGTCACTGAGCAAGATGTTGAAAAACGTTTCGAAGCCGCCAAGACCTTAAACGACCGTGGCGACCGAAAAGACGACAGCGACATCAAAACTTTCCGCACTCGCCTTACCGAATTTAAAACCAAAACCGTCCCCGTGTTAAATCACTACGACGAACTCGGCCTTCTTATCAAAATCGACGGGGCCAAGTCTCGCGAAGAAGTCTTTACCGAACTCGTCGAAAAACTTTCCGAAGTAGCTTCCCGATCTCTCGCCTAAACTCGCATATTATATATATAATACCCGCCACCACCACCCCTATTACTAAATTTAGCCCCACAAAAGACGAACTCTCATTATACACTTCCTTTACTAGGCTATAATTCGCGCCTTCATTTTCCACAACTTTTCGGCACCGCCCCGTTTCTTCATTTAACACATACCCCTCTTTGCAAGTTTTTGCTGTCGCCACTTCAATTTTCCGACATCTTCCAGTCAAAGGGTTTAAATACTGCCCCGCCGGACAAGTTTTCGGCTCCACCACCGTCACTTTGACACAATTCCCCGTCGCTTCGTTAATCACCTTCCCCGCTTCGCAAGTCCGATATTCTTGATAATTATTCGGCTCACCCGGCGTCGGTGCAAAAGTCGTCCGCCAAAACGGCTCGCCCTTTTCATCGTATCCGATTAAAGCCCAGGAAGTCCCCTTTCTTTGCCCATTTGGATAAGTCAGTTTATCCACCACTTCGCCATTCACATCAACTAATTCCAAAGTATTGGCATTCGTCGGATTTTTCGTGATGCTAAAATCCGTCAAATATCGCGCAAAATATCCTTCCGGCTTCATAATTCCACTTAGAGAATAAGTCTTATTTTTATATTTCAAAGCGCACCCATCTAGCAAAATCTGTTCCGCCGCCGTATTATAAAACTCCACAAACTGTTCCGCTTGCGAGTCATCATAATAACTTAAAACTTCCGAAAACTTCAACCCCTTACATTGACTCGCCGCCGCGCCATAACCCTCATCTTCTTTCACCTCCTCCACCACATAATTTGTCGCATCATATTCTGGTAAATACTCCGCCACGTGTTCGAACTCACCCGTCTCCATATTTCGAACCAACACCGTCGGACTCGACGACTTAAAAGCCACCGCACACCCCTCACTCCCATCCCAGCACACGCTGTCTATCACCTCCTCGCCCCGCTTCAAAACCAACGGCCCAGCCTTAAAAGCCAAGGTCTTTGTATAATTCACGGCGGCCAGTTCGTGTTCCGGCGAACTGGCCAAACGAAGAAGGATTTTCTCGCCAGCAAAATAACTGTTCTCGGGAAATTCTACCAAGACTGTTTCTTTCCCGCTTGAATTAGTATAGCCGACAGTTAGGCCAGCGAGCAAAATCGGTGCGCCGGAGTCTTTTCTTCCTATCTCAATCATTTCTCCGACATTACTAACCCCATCAATGGTATACCCGGGGTTCAGGGCTTTGATATAGATTTCTGGTATTTCGTTTTTCATGAGCCAAAGGCTAACAAAGTCTTACTAGAATTGCAACCCCCCACGTGGTATAATTAAAGCATGAGCGTTTTGGTATCTGTGATTATTCTCTTTCTGGCTATGCTTATCCAAGCTTTTATGCAGCTATCACCCGGCATTTTCGCACTTTTTTATCATTATGCTCTTGGTAAAAAATCCCGTAAAAAAGCTGACGACCTAAGCCCTTACTATGTTTTAGGCTACGAACTTTTCATCGCCGCCGTATTTTTCATTCTTTGCATTTTTATTTTTACTCTCGACTATTATTCGTTCATTAATTTTCAGTATCTTTCTTTTGCTCTTGCCGGTATTTTTATCGCCGAAGCATTCGTCAGTCTCTTTTTCTATTACAGAAAAGGCAAAACCACCGCGCTTTTTCTCTCTCGCAAATTCGCTAGCACCATCGAGCATCGCGCTAAAAATATCAAAACCAAACCCGACGCTTTTATTCTTGGCTTTCTTTCTAGCCTTCCAGAACTGATTTTTACTTTACCACTTTATCTTGCTGTAATAATCGCTCTTCTTGATTTTACTATTTTGCCTCGCTCCGCAGTTTTGATTTTCTTTCTCCTCATTTCCTTGATGCCACTATTTTGGATTTTTGGCTTTTATCACACCGATCATCATTTCGCCGATCTTCTCCGTCTCCGACTTAAACTAAAACCCGTTGTGAAAACTGTTTTCTTCCTTTGCTTTCTTTCTCTTTCTGCTATCATAATCTTTGGAGCTTTAAACTATGGACGATAAAACTATCAATAATCTTCGCCGCGAACTCAAAATTCACGCTCACGCTCTTGATATTCCCGAAGGGGCCGCCGAATCATTCATCGATGCCACCTTAAAATCCGTCCAAAAATCTTTGAGCAAAAAATCCATCATCACCAAAGCTGACCTTTCTCGTTTCGTCACTAAGGAACTTAAAAAATATCATGCCGATTTAGCTTATGTTTATAATAATTGTGATACAATAATATAAAAGGGTAAAAATGGGCAAAAAATATAATTTCGATTACATCATTATTGGCGGCGGTCCTGCTGGATACACAGCTGCCTTCACATTAGCAAAAACTAAAAAGCGTATCGCCTTGGTCGAGGAAAGTATTTACGACGACAATTTCATTTCTCGCGACATTCCTTATGCCACTAGCTTGGATTTCGCACATACATTTTTCAAGTTTACTCACTATCCCGAGATGAGCGGCCAAGATTTGCATTATAATTTCCCTACTATCGTCGCTCATCAAAACACTGTGATTAATTCTTTTCTTGAAAAACAAAAAACCCTTCTTGAAAAGAATAATATCACCCACATTGAAGGACACGCTCATTTTCTTAATTCTCACACTATCGCCGTAAACGATGTCCAATACTCTTCCGAAACCTTTATTCTCGCCACTGGCTCCGAGCTTAAAACTACCGGCATCGCTGGTCTTGAAACGTCAAAATATCTCACCCCCACTACCGCTATCCGCATCCGTCGTCTACCAAAATATGCTTTCATCATTGGTGGCGGTCCAACTGGTTGCGAAATTGCTACCTACTACGCCGAACTTGGTGCCAAAGTCATCATTATGGAAAAAGAACCCCGCCTTCTCCCTCGCGAAGACGAAGAAACTAGCGCTTGTCTCACTGAATACTTCACTCACAAACTTGGTATTCTTGTTGTTGCCAACGCTGAAGTCGTCGCCATAGAAGAAGACAAGGTTAGTAAACAAGTTATTTACAAAACCTGCAACCAAGAAAAATCTGTCCGTATTGATAATATTATTCTCGCCACCGGCTTTAAACCACGTCTCGACTGCGGCCTTGAAAATGCTGGCGTCAAAGTCAAACCTAACGGCGTCATTGCAACTAATAATTCTTTCCAAACCACCGCAAAAAACATCTACGCCATTGGCGATTGTCTTGGCAACGAATCATCTACCGAACGCGTCGAGTATCAAGCCTCGCTTCTTGCTAGCAACCTCATCAAAAAAGGAAAAAGCCTGCCTAGTTACCACGGTTTTGCTCGCGTCACTAATACTTCGCCCGAAATCGCTACTGTTGGTTTTTCCGAAGCTAGATTAAAAAAGCTAAAACGCAAGTATAAAAAATCTATCGTCTATTTCAAAGACTTACCTATCAGCAAAATCACGCGGTCTTCCTATGGCTTTGTTAAAATCCTTACCGACCGTAAAAACCACGTCATTGGCGCCACCATCGTCGCGCCTCACGCCGGTCTTATGATTGGTGAATTATCCGTTGCCGTCCGTCACCGTCTCACCGTACTTGAGCTCACCGGTACTCCACATATTTCCAACGATTACCCACTCGCCATCAAACTCGCCGCCAAAAATCTTGTCAAATAGACAATAATACAAAAATCAGCCTAAGTTAGGGGGGTAACTTAGGCTGGTTTTTACTCTAAATGTACTTTAGAACTTGGTGGCGGGGGTTCGATTTGAACGAACGACCTTTTGGTTATGAGCCAAACGAGCTACCAGGCTGCTCTACCCCGCGACGTAAGTCTATTATACACCAATTTCTATTTTTTGTAAAGTTTTTACCAATTGCTATAGCTTGGATAATCACCATTGCTTGCTTCGCTTGTTACTTCCAACGTTTTATCGAATGGATCATCCACCTGCACTGCATAAAGCGGGAAGCCAAAGGTGCTTTCGCCCGGATCTAATCTAATCTCTAGTCTTCTAAACAAGTCGTTTGCTCGACCAGTCGAATCAATTATTACCTGCATCTTATCTAGCATAGCAACTGAATCGCCTACTGGGTTTCCTGCTGTATCCAACTCCTGGTTTGTGCATTTAGGATTTAATGGTTTACCATCAGAGCCTACCTTGCAAACCATCTGCAATGCAAAGGTAGTTGGTTCACCATAAGGAACCGACACCACAAATACAAAAGTTTCATTACTACGAAGCCCATTTACACTTATTGGTTCCGGCAAATCTATTTTTGCAGAGCACACAAAACCAATGCCACTAATCCCTTCCTCGTTGCACTTCACCATAAATGGATAATCCTTACCGTGGTCATTTGTGCCTGCAGCCTGCACGGATGTAATTACATTATTCGTCCCATCAAATGTTCTGATAAAGTTCTCCTTTTCACCTTCGCCTTTTTCCCCTATCTGTGCAAGGCTAGAATCTTCAGTGGGGACCAAATAAACCGTCATTCTATCAGTCTGACCGCTATCTTTTGTTCTACTGTTCAAATCACTCAAAGTGAACTCCTTTGCCGTCTGAATCATTTGGACTGCAATCATTGGTGGTATTACCGGCCTATTAGTATCTTTTTGTTTAAATGCAACTTGGCGATTTTCGATATTATAATTAAAACCAACCCCACCATCCTTTCCTTCATCTTCGCTTTTCTCTTTATGCCAGCTTATCTTCACCGATCCAATATCGCTTGCACTGATATCTTTTCCTAATCGAATTTTTACAACCCGATAAGGGCTTGTTGCAGAAAGACTACCTACATATTTACTATCACTGGTTTTAACAATCACACAAGTATATGCTTGTTGCATATTATTGTTCGTGCTAGCATCAGTCGTTTCAGCTATCTGCACTTCTCCGGTATCACCGTCAGGAATTCTACCTAAAATATGCCCTACCATATCGCAGTCATTTATTTTTTTACCATTCACCGTATCATCAGCATCGTACACATCCTCTCTATCCCTAGCGTGTTCCATCCAATAGACTATTTCGCTACAAGTCACCATCCCATCGCCATCCGGTCTCTTAGGCTTGGCAGACTCACCTCCCGCCGCTAGGCAGTTCTGGTAGTTAATAAAAGCAGCCTTAGCGTCTTCTATACCAGCTAGCGCCGCATCATAAGCTGACTGTGCCAAATCACTATTAGACGATCTCGTAATCTCCGCAATAATTGCTGATGCAAAACTTGCCGCAATAATCACTAAAATCAAGGTCGAAAACGCAACTATATAAAACGAAGCCGCACCAGATTTGAATTTGCTTTTTATCATTTTATTTCTCCTCCATTTACCTGCATGGTAAAATTAAATTTGTTAATCGCACAATAGTTTGAACTTCCTGATACCAAATCTTTCGGCGCCGCACAATTATTCCCATTCGCTAGAATATCCGCCCCACCAGTAGCCGTCCCCAACACAAAAGAAACGGAATAAAACAAGTTATCATCAGTTACACTTATCGCTGGTTCCGCCACATACAAATCATAAATCGCCAAACTGTTTCCCCCGTCATTCGGTAATAAATCTATTGGTTCACCACCTAATTTCCCATCACCAATCTTCTCAACCATTACTATATTTGTTACTCCATCATATCTATGTTCCTTCACATTTCTCATCGCCACGCAAACCGACCGGCTAACATCTTTAACCTTAATTAATCTAAAATATTTGTTTTCATTAAACTGAACTGTCTGAGATTTTCCATTATCCAGCGTTATTGAATACGACAGCCTTATCCATTCATCACCCAGGTTCATCCCGTCACCTGAAATAAAATACCCACTATTCCACATATAAGAATAATTACCAGTACAAAACGCCCCGTAAATCGGAATTGTCCTGCCACCCCCAATATTCTTATTTTTAACCACATATGTATAGTTATACGCATTATTATTCTTACAAGCTACAATATCTCCATCAGACAATGATGCCGCACCGTTCTCAAACATTTTTGTCTCGCAGATTCTCATCATTCCACTCGCCGACGAACCACCTATTGACAATCTCATATCATTTGCTAAGTCCGTCCCTACACTATTTACCCGCGTAAGCGTCAACCCACGTTGATAAGCCGATACCGTATTACTAATAATCAAAACTATAGATATCGAAAGCACCCCCACAAAAGCCATCGCTAACGCTAACTCCACTAAAGTAAACCCTTTGACAAATCTTACCAACATACTATCCATTATACCATAACCATTTCAAAAAAACTACTACTTGTTTACACAGGCATTTCTCGAATCATTCACTAAATCAATAATTTCTACTCCGGAAGCATTTCTCGCATTTTTTACTAATCTAATATCTCGCCTTAGTGTTCCCGTCTGTCCAGTTCCGTACGGGTTTAAACAAAAGTCAATGTTTTGCACCTTAAAAGCATTCTCTTGCCTAGAATCTAAGCTCAACACAGAAGCCAATAGATTTTTCACTTTTTCATAATTATCTGACTTATTCTTCATCTCTTCATTAACATTAATTATCTTCTTGCTCACTAAAGTATTAATTAATCCCGTATTTGGATTTCTCACTACTAAAATCGTCCCACCATAATTTGTGCCCGGTACCGTTCCTTCAATCGCTGCTCCCCATATCGGCGTGTAACTCTCTACAATCCCTGCGTATTCTGCTCCACCATTTTCTGTTTTCATTAGTACATTCACCTTCAACGATGCTAAAGCGTCATAAATACTGTCCCCATTACTTCCAGCCGCATCACCTACTACATCATACACAAAAATCACCTGTTGACCATCCTGAATATTCGTTCCGTCTAATCTCACCGTCTGTCCAAATGAAATCATCTTCCCATAAATTGCTTTGTCGCTTCTTCCATCGCTCACCCCTTGTATACTCGATGCTTCCGCATAAATATTTCTCAAAAAATCTGCAAAATTCTGCACCGAGTCATTATATCTTTGCTGCCAAATCGAACTCTGCGTCCCCGCAATAATCCCAACAAATAAAAGTCCTGTAATCGCAATAAAGAACGCTACTTCAATCAGGGTAAAACCAAACGATTTTTTCTTCATACCTTGATTATAGCATAAGTTTTAATTATTTGGAAATAGATACATCATCCATTTTTTAAAATTAGAATACGTTTTCTCTTCTTGCAAAACTGCAACTTTTTCTTGATACTTGTTCTTGGCAATTTCCGAGTTTTCCGGCAAATACACCATACGCTCACCAGGTAATTGTTTCCCGGCAAATTTCCTTGCCGCCAACTCCCTATACTCATCAGATGCATAGTACTCATTTTCAAGTTCCGCAGCTTCAACCTCAATTGTCAAAAGTTGCAAAGCTTTTTGTTCTTCGTTTAATCTTTCTACTAATTCCCAGTTCCTCGTCATCGCTTTAATCGATTGGTAAGTCCAAGTAAGGCACAATGCAATAGCAACTACCAACACCACATTTTCAACCGACAAAAAACCATGCTTTAGCCAGTATTTTATCTTTCTCCATCTTGCACCTATTTTATCCATCATCATATATATGGTCGGGGTACTTGGACTCGAACCAAGGACACTGCGTGTATAAGACGCATGCTCTAACCAACTGAGCTATACCCCGCTCTCTATATTATAGCACATCTAATTCGCAAGAAAAATCGCGTAGATTGCCATTTTCTCGGGCCGACGCGCTTATCTATCTGGCTAATTCTTAACAAAAACCCGCCAGGTTGGTGTTTTATCCGTGCGAAGCGCTATTATTGATAGAACGAGCACGGAAAAACGCCAAGATGGCGGGTTTTAGTAAAAATTAGCTTATTTTTTCTTTAAGGTAAGGAACCCGTTGCGTGGATTCTCACAAACCTTGCGATCTGCTGGCAAATCACATGGAGTACCCTTGCCACCTTTTTCATTCTTGGTGAAGAAATAAATCGTCTGAGCCTTGCCACCACGAAGGGTCACTTCAGATTTGTGAAGATAGTATTTTACACCTTTACCGTTAGTATGTTCGTAAGCCATTTCAGCTTTCCTCCTTAAGTTAATATACTTCTATCTTATGACCCCGAGAAAAAAATGTCAAGGGGTTTTATACAAATAATAGTGAAATTCTTAAGATTACCCAGATAATCATCCGAATAAAAATTACAACAATCACAATCCCAGTCAAAAGAAGCAAAAACCCTAGGGGTGTCGGCGCCCAAACCGGCGAAGCATAGTTCTTCCGATAAAGCTCTGTCGACGGCAAATTCGCAATAATCGTATCCTGTATCTCATCCGATGCCGGGTATTTCTGGATTTCACCCATCATACAGTTAATATAACCCGCCGAATTCCACCGCCAACCATTCGCAATTGCTATCGGCTGACACACCGCACTCGCCATCGCATAAATATTTCCATTCGGGTTACTATCTGACGCCATATTCTTTTCTGCCTCATTGAGAGCCTTGGTCGCCGCCCTTAAATATTGATGCTCCAAATAAAACGGTCCCGTACCAAAAGTAATCCTCTGAATCCCATTTTCTTCTACTACGTTAATCACAATATGCGAAAACATAAACTCCTTCAAATTCACTAACGCTTCCTTTAATTCCTCGTCCGTCGCCTGCATTTCTTCATCGCTCTCGTCCTCGCTAATTTTCGCATCAACTGCTAGCACCGCATCCCTAAGTTCTGTCATTTTGATATGATTTAATCTCATCAAAGTCGCATCTGCCACTAAAAGCGGAATTAAAAAAACAAGAAGTACCCAAGTCTTAATCTTAATCTTCCACTTGCGCTGTCTAATAATTTCCTTAAGTTTGCCACCCAATTTTGCCATATTTATATTATATTATTCTTCTGGAATAATCGCAAGATGCGCTTCATCTAATTGTATTTGATCTACTGGTGATGGTGAATTCATCATCAAATCCACGCCATTACCATTTTTCGGAAATGCCACAATATCACGAATGTTTTCTTCATCCTCCAAAATCATAAAAATCCGATCCAGCCCCGGCGCCGCACCAGCGTGTGGTGGTGCGCCAAACTTAAATGCCGACAACATCCCACCAAACCGTGCTTCCACATATTCATTATTGTATCCTAAGATATTAAACACTTTATACATAATTTCTGGATTATAATTTCTTACCGCACCCGACGCCACTTCGTACCCATTCATCACCATATCATACTGGTCCGCCACAATTGCAAGTTTATCTTCTACCGTCTCTGCCTCTTCGAGAGCCTTCATTCCACCCTTTGGCATACTAAATGGATTATGCCCAAAATCTAGTTTTCGGTTCTTATCATCCCATTCGTAAAATGGAAAATCCACAATCCAGGTTAGCGCCACTTCATCATTCTTTTTAAGTCCGAAATGATCCGCAAACAAGATTCTCAGCTGTCCCAACACCTTATTGACCTTTTCACGCTCATCCGCACCAAAGAATACTGCATCACCATCTTTCGCTCCTGTCCTCTCGCGCACCGCGCTAATTTCCTTCTCACTCATAAACTTCAGTATTGGTGATTTCTCTTCGCCGTCACTATATAATATATATGCTAACCCGCCAGCACCCAACTTCCGCGCCTTTTCGGTAAATTCATCAATCTCCCGACGTGTTAATTTTGCTCCGCCCTTCACACAAAGTGCCTTCACGCACGGCTGCTTAAATACTTTGAAGTCTGTTTCCGAAAACACATCCGTAAGTTCAATTAGCTCCATTCCGTAACGTAAATCTGGCTTATCCACACCGTAGTTTTCCATTGATACCTTAAATGGCATCCTCGGTATCGTTTCGCCTTTCGGAATAAACTTTTTCGCTATTTCCGATCTACATACCAACTTTTTATTTGCAAATTCTGTCGCCAGTTTCTCATACAAAGGCTGAATTTCTTTCCGCACAATTTCACCATCATCCACAAAACTCATTTCAAAATCTAGTTGGTAGAAATCCCCATATAATCTATCCGCTCGCGGGTCTTCATCACGAAAGCATGGCGCGATTTGGAAATACTTATCTACTCCACCCACCATCAATAATTGCTTAAATTGCTGTGGTGCCTGCGGAAGAGCATAAAACTTCCCTGGGTGAAGCCTAGATGGCACCAGAAAATCCCGCGCCCCTTCCGGCGAAGAGTTCGCTAAAATCGGCGTCGTCACTTCCGTAAACCCGTGGTCGTACATATAATTTCTGATAAAACGATAAAATTCAGAGCGTCTTTTCAGTCTCCTCTGCATCTTTGGACGCCTAAGGTCCAAGAAGCGATATTTAAGCCGTAATTCTTCTGACGATTCCGGACCATCATCGTGTGTATTCACCGGCAAAGGCTCTGAGCGGTTCAAAAGCTCCAGCTTATCTACCACTAGCTCAATCTTACCAGTCGGAATATTCGGGTTAATCAGTTCTGGCGCTCTTTCGCGCATTTTACCAGTCGCTCTCAAAACATATTCATCCCGTACCGACTCCGCTAGCTTAAAAGACTCTTCTGTGTCGGGCGTCACTACTAACTGAATTATCCCCGCATGGTCACGAAGATCAATAAAAATCAATCCACCGTGGTCGCGTCGTGAATTCACCCAGCCTTCCACCGTTACTTCTTTGCCCAAAAAATTGCTTAGTTTATCGCTTAAAATTCTCATAGCGATATTATACCACATTTTACCCGATTAGGTAAGCCAGTAGCATCTGTATTGTAAAGAATCCTGCAAGTTCTTCACTCTCATCTAGCACCAAGAAATAGTATCCGTTCGTTCTGTCGATTTCTTCCACCGCAAATTTCAGAGAATCCTGGGTGTGCAAATAATTCACCGTCTTATCAACATACTTTTCCGCTAAATCCGTCTTCTTAATTTCAAGAGCATTCAAAGCCTCCGTGTGAATAATCCCCTTAACTTTGTTTCTCGCATCCACCACCGGGAAATTTGTAAAACCAGATTTATACAGTTTATCTAAAACCAGTGGTCCTAGCACTTCTTTATCTTTTACAAACACCATTTCTTTTTTTGGCACCATCAAATCCGCCACTTTCCGTTCATTAAAGCTCATCACCGCCGCAATACGTTCGCGATCACTTAAACTTAACACCGATTTTGGTGTCCGCCTAAGCACGTCTATAAACTCTTCCAAAGTCTTTGGAGTATATTTTACCTCAGCTTTTTTCTCACGATATTTTTCCAACCTCGGATCAATCGCTTTTACAATTCTTTGTAAAAACTTTTGCCACATAATCTCATTATATCACACTAATATCTCGGCGCTAATTCATTAATGTAGACTTGATGTAGTTTTTCAAAGTCATCCTTGTCAGTCTTACCCTTTGCCCAAAGAATAATGGAAGCATCGTAGTTAATAATCTCGGCAGGAATCTTGGAA
>JAGAEN010000014.1 GCA_017613135.1 Candidatus Saccharimonadota bacterium
AGAATAGGTAGTATTACTATCTATGGTACCTAGTGCATAGCCCCAGACATTATCATTAAACTGAGACAAAGTAAGATTAGAAGAAGATGATAGATTATCAAATACTGTGCTAGAAGAAGCATTGGTTAATTTATCATTAGTGTAGGTAGTGCCATCACCAACTTTAGCAGACAGAGTATAGCCTGCGATATTATTAGTAGCCACATTAATAGTAATAGTATTACTATACGCAGAACTACCTGGCGTGAGATTAGGAATAATCAGGGCATTAGAGGATAAATTAATGGCAAGAACCGGTTCAAAGGTGAATGATACGCCGACGTTGTTTTGGTAGCCAAGCCCAGATGCACCCCGCGCCAATATCACTAGCTCGAGCACCATCCCCCCGATTATTATATTTACTTTTCGAAAAACACTTTTCACCTTCATACCACCATTTTAGCACAACTATTATAAAACGCAACAATTTTGCATAAAAAATCCCCGGCTTATCAGCCGGGGGACGTCCATTTAGTCACAATCTACCAAAGCAGCGTCGAGCATCCGGAGCCACATTCTCTTCTCCTGAAGATCTCTCTTACAGAGCGAAGAAGAAATTTTTCCCACGAAGTACAGCACCACGCCATACAGAAGCGTAATAACCAGTACGGCGAGCCAAGCTCCCCAGAAAGCTGCGTTATCACTGCCGCCACTTTGCTTGGCAAACCAGTTCATCAGAACTTCGCTATTAAGCAGCAAGACTGCCATCAGGAATGCGCTGAGTATTATCGATGCAAAAGCGAAGAACCGATCCACGAACCTTCTCTTGATATTGAGATTATTGTTCAGGTAGTACTTCTCCGCCCCAAGCACGATCATCACCAGCATTGCGACAAACATATAGACGATAATGAAACCCATTTTTTTCTACCCCCTTATGGATTTTTACTTAGGTTTTAGCATTTCGCTCAAGCCTACAATACCATTATATCACATATGGTTATTTTTGTCAATAGTTATATTACATTTCAGCGTCGTAATCAATGCCATAGTAAGCATATTGAAGCTTCATATAAGCCGTATCTAGTTCCTCAGCCAAGGTTTTCAGGATCCCCTCCTTTGCCTTCGTCATCACTAAGAACTTCAGTGGCTTATTATACCCACCGCAAATCTCCATTTGGTCACCATAGGCTAGTTCGCTTGGAATCGTAATTTCCCGCACGCCATTAATCCGCATCCCTTCGACCCCCAGATTCCATCCCTCAATCATCCCCATAGACGCATCAAGAATCTTCGCAAAGGCCGTCGGATTAGCATTATCATCAAACGACGAGTCAAACACCGACTCATCCGCACACCAACCAACATAATATGCTAGGTAATCACTATCCCCCTCAGCCAACTTCTTACCATCGCCCTTTAATAAATCTCGCGTCTGCACCCCGCCAGTATTCGCCGATGCTTCATTATAGGCCTTCACCTCTGACTTATACGCAACAAATTTACTATAGTCGCCCTTCGTCGCCTCTTTGAACTCGGCTAATTTAGCATTGTAATTATTCTCGTACTCGAGAATTTTGGCTTCGTCAATTTGCGATTCATTCGAACCACCTTTGCTCGCTCCACCGTTAATAATAATCGCAGCGTAACTCGCAATAATTGATCCGAGCATTATCACCGCGATTACGATAATAAAAAACCTTTGTTTTGGGCTAGTCTTTAACTCTTTCTCTTCCATAATAGATATATTATACCAGAAAAACTGAAAAGAAGCACAAAAAACCGACGGGTGACGGACTTCGGGGGTCCCCCATTCGAGCCTGACGAGAATGGGGGAAGAAGTCCGGCAGGACCCGTCGGAAATCTTGGGCTTATTTCTTAGCTGGTTTTTTAAGTATTTCTACTTGCTTGAAAGAACCGCCAGCTTTTTTAATTGCCGCGATTGCTGATTTCGAAGCGAATTGCGTTTCGAGATCAATCTTTGCCGTGAGTTCACCACGAGTGATGATTTTCACTTTCACAAATGGGCTCGAAATCAAGCTTGCTTCCGCTAATGCGTAGTTATCTACTTTGCCTTTCAAATCATTCAATCTGTCAGTATAGATAACCTCTGCCTTTGGATGAAAACTCTTAAAACCTTTAAGTTTTGGCACTGCCTGCATAATAGCACGCTGGCCACCCATAAAGCCGGCTGGCATTTTGTAGTGACCAGTACGAGCCTTCTGACCCTTGGTGCCACGACCAGCAGTCTTACCTTGACCAGCCGAGATACCACGACCCTTGCGGGATGGGCGAGTGTTCTTTTCAACCTTCAAATCATTGTATTTCATTATTTGGTCTCCTTCTTAGTAGCAGCCTTTTTCGCTGGAGCTTTCTTGGCTGGAGCTTTCTTGGCTGGAGCTTTCTTGGCTGGAGTCTTCTTAGCAACTGGCTTTTCAGCCTTCGCCTCAGCCTTCACTGGAGCCTTTGCGATCTTCTCAGCCTTCGCTGGAGCCTTCTCTTCCAATTTCTCTTGCTTACGGCCAGTCCATTCCTTGCGTGGCACCTGAGCTTTGAGCCCTTCGATTACCGCGTAAGCAATATTTACCTTATTGGTGCTCCCGAGCGACTTCGAAATCAAATTCTTCACGCCCGTAAGACCCATAATCGAACGCACCGTACCGCCAGCGATAATACCAGTACCAGGCGCAGCAGGCTTGAGTAGTACATCTGCACCAGTCACCTTAGTACGAGTTTCGTGGCAAATCGTTTCGCCGTCCATATTAAAGGTAATCATTGTCTTCTTGGCTTTGCGACCAGCTTTTGCTACTGCAGTCGTCACGTCGTTGCCTTTGGCTACACCGATACCGACTTTGTTTTTGTGGTTGCCAATCGCAACCAATGCTTTAAAGCGCATCCGGCGACCACCAGCCACAGTACGTGACACGCGGTCAACGGCAATAGTAATTTCGTCATATTCTTTTGGTAAGACATCAGCCTTGACCCGATCGCGACGATTTTTGCGATCCATTTTCTTACCGGAAATGTCGCGCGTCACTTTGGTCGCGGCGACTTTGTCTTCCATTTTGAGAGTCCCGGATTTGTTAATTACTCTCGGAGCTTTTTTATCAGTTTCTGGCATAATTAAAACTCCAGTCCTTCCTTGCGAGCCGCATCGGCAAGTGCCGACATCCGACCTGCATATAATTTACTTCCGCGATCAAAGACCACTTTCTTCACCTTCGCAGCTTTAGCCTTCTTGGCGATTTCTTCACCAATTTTCGCGGCCTTTTCCGTCTTGGTACCAGTCATTTTGGCGCCCACGGTTGTAGCATAAGCAAGCGTAGTCTTCTTATCGTCATCAATCACCTGTGCTGTAATGTGTAGGTTAGAAAAATGTACTGAAAGTCTTGGCCTTTCGCTCGTGCCGTGAATTTTCGCACGAGTTCTTTTTGCTCTATATTCACTTTTCATTATTTCTTCCCTGCCTTTCCAGCCTTGCGGATGATTACCTCATCTACATATTTGATGCCTTTGCCCTTGTATGGCTCTGGTTTCTTGAGACTGCGGATTTCCGCGGCAACTTGCCCGACTTTTTGCTTATCGATGCCAGACACCGTGATTTCCATTTTATTGGTGGTCAGCTGGATGCCTTCAGGAGCTTTATATTTCACTGGATGTGAAAAACCAAGCGCCATTTCGATAGACTGTCCACCGCCTGATAGACGGAAGCCTACACCGTTAATTTCTAGTTTTTTCTCGTAGCCTTTGGTTACGCCTTGCACAGCATTATTGAGTAATGCGCGTTGAAGACCGTGCCAAGCCCGAGACTTTGGTTCGTCATCCTTGCGGGTAACGACAATTTGAGTGCCTTCTACCTTAGTAGTGGTATTTGGCTGAACCGGGACTAAGAGCTGACCTTTAGGCCCAGCGACAGTAATCTCTTTGTCGCCGACCGTGATTGTCACTCCCGCCGGAATCTCGATGGGTTGTTTTCCGATACGACTCATAATTTTCCCTTATTGTTAATATCCTTGCCATTATATCACAAATCCCCCTAAAAGTAAATACTAAACACTAAAATTTATGCCGCAATAATTCTGCTTGGATTTTTGACCAGAAGTTGCTGTAATTCATGCTCGCTATAATACTTCGATAGTTTTTTCTGCGCCAACAGAATCTCATCTTTTTGTCCTGCGTGATGAATGTCGCTACCAAAAGTAAAGACCATCTTGTTTTTGATGAGTTTTTTCACAGTTTTCTTCGCGCCTTTGCCATATTTCCCAAGAATACTTGCGATGTTACACTGAAGTAACACCCCCGCTGCGTAAAGCTCCTTCGCCACTTCAAAATCTTTCTGGATAATCGCATATCTTTCCGGATGCGCCAAAATCACCTTGCCGCCCGCATCTTTTAAATCACGCAAAATATCTTTGTAATTCGGGTATTCTTCATCCAGCGGCAATTCCACTAACAAATATCGACTGCCATTTAAACCCGAAATCTTCCCTGATTTTAAAAGTCCCAAAATATTATTATCTATATATATCTCGTTACCTAGATATAAATTAACCTTCACGCCCTCTTTTTCTAAGGTTTTCTTCACCACTGACAGCACCCGCTGATTCTGCGCCTTTGGCGATACGTAATTCGTATCCGCTACATAATGCGGTGTCGCAATAATATCTGTCACGCCTTGAGCCATCAATTTCCGCACTATTGCCACGCTGCCGGCCAGCGACTTCGGCCCGTCATCCACGCAAGGCAAAAAATGTGAGTGAATATCAATCATTTTATTTATCGTTGCCGTAATAGTAACTATTATAATACTTCGATGAAGTACGGTTCACCATATTGAAAACCAATCCAGCAATATTTGCACCAACTTTATTAAGCGCATCTTTCGTAGCAATCAAATCCGGCTTAGCCGTCACGCCATCACGCACCACAATTAGAGTCTCATCCATAAAGCTCGACAAAATCACCGAATCTGCTAGACCACCTACCGGCGCACCATCAAAGATGATGATATCATAATAACTCTTTAGTATCTTAATTAAATCTTTGTTTTTCTTAGAAGCAAGTAGCTCACTCGGATTTGGCGGATAAGTACCACAAGTGATAATGTTTAAATTCTTAACTTTAGTTGGGTTTATATAATTACCAAAATCCTTTAAATTGCCAGCTAAAAGATTAGATAATCCTCTAGAATTCGAAAGATTAAACAGCCGATGTACACGACCTTTTC
This sequence comes from Candidatus Saccharimonadota bacterium, assembly GCA_017613135.1. Lineage (GTDB taxonomy): Bacteria > Patescibacteriota > Saccharimonadia > Saccharimonadales > Saccharimonadaceae > Nanosyncoccus. The sequence goes on from JAGAEN010000014.1 coordinate 5,207, forward strand.
TCAAATCACAGTCCACGAGCAATACTCGCTTATCTGCTTGTGCAAACGAAATCGCAAGATTTGCTGCCACAAAACTTTTACCTTCGCTTGCGTTAGTTGAAGTCACTAATACAGTTTCAAGATTCTTGTCTACTGCAGTAAACTGTAAATTCGTTCGAAGACTTTTGATGTTTTCACTCACGATAGCTTTCGGTAATCGCTCTGCAATCAATTCGTTAGCTCTTCTACCCTTTGACTCACTTTTTGAAATTCTTCCTGTCACCGGCAAACCAATCGTCTTTTCGATATCTTCACTATACTTAACTGTATCGTCGAAATAAAACCTGAGAAATGCCACACCAGCCACCGCTAACGCCGCAATCACTACCGCAAGAATCACATCACGCGTCGTAGTGTTATTTGCTGGAGCTTCCGGCGTCGCCGCGATACTTAACTGCGTAGTGTTTTCAATTTTGTAAATATTCTTGATTTCTTCCGCCGAGACAGTAGCAATCTCATTCGCAATCTTTGCCGATAGCTGCGCATCTGGGTTTTTTACCGAAATCGCCAAAATCGAAGTATCATTGACTGGCTTAATCGATACATTACCGCTCAAATCCTTCACGGTATATCTAAGTCTCAGATTCTCAATCACCTTATTCAGCACCAATTCACTTTTCGCGATTTCGCTATAAGTCGAAGCTAGCTTCTGGCTTGCATTAACGTCATTTAAGGTCGCCGCCGAGCCATCCCAGCTATCCGACTTCGCAATCACTACCGTAGTTTGTGCTTGGTAAATCGGCTTCTTGATTGAAGTGTCGTAAAACAGCACCCCGCCCACCGAAAACGCAATCACTACGATAAACGCCAAAATATAGCGCTTCAAATATCTAAAAAAATCTCCAATATTTATTTCTTCCATTTTTTTATCCCTTCTTTCTTATTATAACATAAGCGGATGGAAAAATGAATAGTTTTTAAGCTTCTTTATAAAATTCTTTATACCACTCCGCAAACTTGCGTAAACCATCGCGTAGCGAAGTATGTGGTCGGAACCCAAAATCTTTCTCTAACTCCGAGGTATCCGCGTAAGTCACCGGCACATCGCCTGGCTGCATTGGCACTAGTTCCTTGTGTGCTTCAAAATCATAATCTTCTGGCAAAACTCCTGCGCGAATCAATTCCTCTTGCAAAATCTGCACAAAATCCGACAAATTCTCCGGGTTAGAATTACCAATATTGTAAATCTTGTATGGCGGCAGAGGTAAACCATCCTCGCCTTGCTTTTTCTCCGGCGCCTTTGCCATCACCCGCATCACGCCTTCCACAATGTCGTCGATATAGGTAAAATCTCGCTTACAATTTCCATAGTTAAAAATCTGAATCTTCTCGCCCTTGATGAGTTTATTGGTGAATCCAAAATACGCCATGTCCGGCCGTCCAGCTGGCCCATAAACCGTGAAAAACCTCAAGCCAGTCGAAGGAATATTGTATAGCTTAGAATACGCATGCGCGAGAAGTTCGTTTGACTTCTTCGTCGCGGCATACAAGCTCACCGGATTGTCTACTTTATCGTCCGTCGCGAATGGCACCTTTTTGTTGCCACCATACACTGACGACGACGATGCGTAAACTAAATGCTCTGGCTGGTAGTGCCGACACGCTTCAAGTATATTATAAAATCCAATCAAATTCGCTTCGATATACACATCAGGATGGTCGATAGAATATCGCACTCCAGCCTGCGCTGCAAGATTCACCACGATGTCCGGATGATACTTTTCAAACACGGCCGTTACCGCTTGCTTTTCCGCCAAATTTCCTTTGATAAAGGTGAAATTCTTGTACTGCTCCAAATCTTTCAAACGGTATTCTTTTAATCTCACGTCATAATAATCGTTAACAGAATCAAACCCAATCACTCTCGCTTCCGAGTTTTCCTCACAAACTCGCTTCGCAAGATACCACCCAATAAACCCCGCCGCCCCGGTGATAAGTATAGTTTTATTCTTAAAATCAACACTTTTATTCATAAAACATATTATAACATATCTCTCGACTTTTTCGACCCCCCATACACTATATTCAAAACACATCAGGAAATACCTACGCCCTAGTCGCAAAACTAAGAAACATTTTTATTCAGAACAAGACATTATGAATTCATTTCTCACCAAATTCAAATCCAAAACGGGGACTTGGCCAATTTCATACATATTCTCCTTTACCACATTTCATCAGTATTAATTGATGTTTGCCCATAAAAACTCCTATTTATTTTAGGAGACCCTATTGTACCCACAAAATAATTCAACCATTTTAAAAACCCTCGTGCTCGCATAAATTAACACGAGCAAATTACAAGGACTATTTTTTCTTCCGTTTTATCATTCTCTTCGCTTTTTCCAACACTGCCATAAACTCTTTCTTATAACACGCAAAAAACAACACAAATGACACCACTGTAGCAATCAAAAACACAATCAACGCATTCAAAATCCACGTTATATACCCATCTGGTATCGCTAAGTTTACGAAATCAACTATAACAATCGCAATGATAGTCGCAACGGTGGCAACCAATATTTTCCCTATACTTGCCCACGAGGTTCTCTTTAAAACGTATTTATTCGCGTGATAAACAAATTCAACCGTGCGAATCAACATCGCCACAATCGTACCAATAGCTACGCCAATTAACCCAAAATTAAACACCAATGTCACCGACAAAACAATATTGACTATTGCTTCAGCCCAAGCACCTTTTCGGGTTTGTTTAAAATGCCCAGCAGCTAAAGTAATAGAACTATAGGGTGTCCTTAACGCCCATATAAATTCACTTGCAACAAGCAAATATCCAAATACTGGTCTTACATAATCAACATCTGTCACACCTTTCATATACACCTGTACGAATGGAGTAATCAAGACAAACGTGCAAGTGAAAACAGTCGCAATAATCATAAAAAACAACAATTCAAACACAGAAAACTTTTTCTTAAGATTATCATCCTCATCTTTTGCAATCATATCACCAAAAGATGCGTCAAGTCCATTAATTAAGGACTGTACTATCTTTTTTATTCCAGCTACTACTAGAGAATATACGGAATACACAGATACTTCTGTAAGTGTTGAAAAGATAGTCAAAACCGCAACATCAGTGTTCCCATGAATTACTGCAGCAATATGCTGTGCCAAACCATCCCATTTTTGTTTAATTGGGTAGTCATTTGATGCTGTGTTAAATCGTATATCATACTTTCGTTTGACATACATATTTTGCGCCAATGGCCTAATAATAAATAATAAACCAGTAATGAGTTTTATCATTAATACGCTGCAACCTAACAATGCCATCACGACTACCGCTATAACACTCATAATATAGGTCACAATTTGAATAATCGATACTACATATGTTTTTTGTTCTGCCTGTAAAAAGATTCTGTATGTCATACCGAAATAGTATTCAGCGAAAGTACTAATACCAATAATAATTACAAGCGATATGGTAAAAATCGCATTAAAATCTGCTCTCGCAATCAAAGGGAAAACGAAGCAAAGAATAATAATATATAAAATAAATATTAAAGCTATCCTACGAAAAAATTTTTCAGAAGTTTTTAATATGCTAGCAATCGCAGCATTATCTTTTTTTGCAATAGGTCCATACAAAGTCGCCTTGACAACAGGCCCAAAACCAGATTCGAGCAGTGAAATGTAAGCCAAAAACTGCGTAATAGATGCAATTAAACCATTCACATCGGAACCAAAGTAATCAATTATTATCTTTGGAACAACAAAACCATATATGATAATAACCACTTGCAAGATTAAATTACTAAAAATATTATATAGTGCCTTTTTGCTTCTCACGCCTCACCTCTTTTTTGAATATGGTATAAATCTATTATCAAGAATTTCCTTATGCTCAATCAATCTAAATTTTGAGCCAACAACTGTTGCATTATCCGGAACATCCTTAGTGACAACAGTATTTGCTCCGATTCTAACGTTGTTTCCAATTTTTACATTTCCAATAATTTTAGCGCCTGTACCTATATAACAATTTTTTCCAATTGTAGGAAAGCCCTCATTTTTTGAATCCGGCAAAGCATTACTACCAATTGTAACCTGATGAAATATCACACATCTATCTCCAATAATTGCACCATTTGAAATGAATACCCCACTCAATCCATGAGGGTAGATAATATTATTACTAATTGCTTTAGATAAAGGTAAAAATGACTGCATTTTAAATAATAGGCGTCTATACCGAATAACCAATACTAAACGAAGCGGTTTAAAAGATGTTTTTTGAATTTTTCCCCTTAGCCTTATAATCCTATTTGTATTACGATTCATGTAATCATTATTTAATAATGAATTGACTCCCATCATGACCCTTTCTTTTCTAATGGTAGTTTTAACATTCTTCCAATTTTCTCATCCCATTCTTCTGGGTTGAATTCTTCCAATCCGCTCCCTGGATAAAAAGTGAACTCCCCAAAATACAATTTACCATTTATCTCATACCAATCCATTCTGACAAAGGGAATCCCTTTCGATAATAGCTCGGAAAGTTCGATCATCTTTTTGAGATTAACTGGCTTTTTGATTGGTTTATTCGAAGAAGGATAATGGCGAGTAAACGGCAATTGTTTCCACTTTAAATCAAAAAAAGTTACTTTCAAACCACCATTAAAACGATCGGTACATGTAAAAATCATTTTAGCTATTCCGTCGAAGCACATTACCTTATAATCAGTTAAGCCGTTATTTTCTTTATCCTCCATGTATTTTTCTATTATTATCCTAGGTTTAACATTTTTGTATGGCCATTCGCGGTGCGCATAATAATAGTTCCGCTTTAAGCTTTTATTGATTGTTCTCTTAGCTTCTTCCAAATCTAGTTTCGATTTATCTCTGCATATTACCAAGCCACCAGAGTCATGCGTACATTTTATTACAAATTGTTTTGGCAATTGCCCAAATTCAATATCATCGAACTTATCATAAATCCCAATTGTAGGTATTATATACTCTTCGCCAATTTGGTCAGCTACATATTTCTTTATTTCGTACTTATCCACCATCATGGTATAAATATCCTTCCTGTCATATAGTTTCAGCCACTGCAGTTTCTCATTAAAAGTTTTTACATTTTTTAAATCTAATCTCTTGTGAAATACTAAGTAATATTTCTTCTTTATGTACTTTTCATCGCTCATATTGTTTAATAAACCCAGACGCGAAAGGCAACGGAAACGCGTCAATCGATCGAATAAAATGTCTTTAACTCTCATCCCTATTTCCCTTTTCTTCTTCCAAATTAGTTAATAGCTTCTGTGTCGTTATTGTTGAAACAATTATAGGAACATACCACATACATTGAGCCGAAAAAGTAACTGCACTCCAATCTATTAGGAATATTATCAATATCAGTATTCCAGATAAGATAGCAATTGAATGATTATTACTGTTCATTTTTTTCTTCCTATTGTTTACGAGATAAATAATATTCCTTACTATAATTGAATAGTATAACAATAAGCCAAAAAAACCAAATGAACATAACAACTCAATATAATTATTATGCGAATAGCCATACCCGGTAGTAGTTCTTGATGCAAAGAATCCCCATCCACCACCAAAAACCGGATGCTCTGGTATCAATTCTAACCCCTCTTTTATCATTGTCTCTCTCATATCGGTCGAATAAGAATACTCGCTTTTGGCATAATCTTCCACAAACATCGTTGAAACCATTTTTTCAACCCTTTTACCCATAACATTGTAAAAAGCTGGTATAGAAAACAAACCAACAACGGCCAATACCGATGCGGCTCCAATTAGTAACCACTTCGTAATTTTATCCTTATTGAAGCAAAGATACATCACAACGTTTGCTATCAGTATTAATAACACTTTTTTTGAACCAGTTAGAAGACCGAGAATCATTAGTATCATAAAAAACAATAGGTTTCTCTTGTCTTTCGTCTTCAAATAAAACCATGAGTGAAATGTCGCAAGAATACCCATGTTATATCCGACTGTATTAACATTATCACTTAGCCCACCACCAATTCTACCAGAATTTGCTATTATTACTGCCCCTTCATTTATAACTAAATATGCTATTGAAAAAATACTTATATATAATAGAACCTTCTTGAGCATTTTTATATTATTACTCATAGTCAAATAATCTAAGCAAATATACAAAGAAATGTTTTCCATCAATCTAAGTAATAACGAATCCCACGAGAAAACACCACTCTTTCTTATAAAGAATCCATAAATAAAATACATCGCATAGACCAAAATCACCCATGCAAAAAAGAACTTATAATTATGCTTTTGTTTCAAACTATCTTTCATTATCGCGCATAAAACCGTAAAAATAAGACCAATAGTAATAAGAATAGTATATATTGGCATAGTCCCCGACTTATAAAAACAAATTTCCGCCAGCATGATTAAAAAAATACTAAATGATGCGCAGAAACGTTTTGTCAATATTAAATCATGCCCATTCTTCATTTTTTCCAGCAACTTTCTTTATCCAATTATACCATTTCTCGAAAACTTTATTTGGATTATGCTTTTCCATCGATTCTTTTGCGGCTTCACCAATCATCTTTGACTTTTTATCATCCGACAACAAATTATCCATAGCCCTAGCTAACTCATTCTCGTTCTTAGCAGGAACTATTATCCCATTCTTACCATTTTTTATTATATCGGACACTCCACCCGGAGCCCAATCAGTTGATATGCACGGCAAACCAATAGACATAGCTTCCAACAAAGCATTAGGCATCCCTTCATAGTCAGAACTAATAACAAATAAACGTGCATCTTTTATCTCATTTATTACATTGTCCGATTCTCCCATCAATAATACTTGATGACTTAAACCAAATTTCTTAATCATATCATCAAGGTCCTTCTTTTGTTCGCCGCCACCATAGATTTTAAGTTTTACACTAGGATACTTGTCTTCTATTAAGCTAAACGACTTAATCAATAGTTTATAATTTTTTTGCGGATGCAATCTCCCTACTGCGACAATATCGCCATCATCTCTCAAAGATCTCCTTATCGTTTTATCAATAAAAACTGGATTTGGTATTATTATACTTTTAGATTGAATTTTTTTACTAAAAAAACTTCTAGCCGCACTCGTCTGGAATACAAATCCGTCAACTTTTTTGAATGAAAAATGCCTTATTAACCCCCGCAGCCCAGAATAATGACTATTCGACGGATCACATCTTTCAGAATAAATAATTTTTCCTCTTATTTTTTTACTCATTGCCGCCACCAAATAAATAGGTTGCAACCAAAAACTAATAGTGACATCCGGTCTAATATTTTTTAAAGCTTTTTTAATACTGAAATATTCGTCTATTATACCAACCACTCTGCTATTCTTTTTTTCAATATTAATAACCTTTATTCTTTTATCAATTTCAAATTCTTTTTTTATCGCTCCTAGTATCATCAGTGTTACATCGCAACCCAGATTCGCCATCGCATTAGCAATTAAGACCGATTGCTTCTGTGCTCCTCCCACACCATGAATATAAGCTATAAATACTATTTTCATTACGACAACCTACTTTCTTCTTTCTTTTATTCTTTCTACAACATCGTTTATTGCGGGAAAATTCATGCAAACTTTGCAACCGTAGTTAAGCATATGTAAAACATCTTTGTCCCTCATCGATGAATATAACAGCTCAAACTCATGCGCCCCCTTAATCCTTTTTTGCTCCTTTTTGCTATACTTCTTTATTTTTTGCTGCTCGCGGTTCAAGAACGCTTTTTTAATCTCGATCAGCTTTTTTGTATCCGGCTTGTTTATCTCCGAGTCGGTATGTAGCTTAACTTTATATTCATCCAATAGAACAAATTTAGAATCCTCTGCGGCATCCACCAAAAACTGAAGGTCTTGATGCCTCTTAAGTGTCTCATCGAACCCGCCAAATTCATAGATACTACTCCTTTTTATTAAAACTGTAGACGTATAAATCGATACCGCTCTCGACAGTATTTTAAATTGGATATCCTCTGTCGAATACTTTTGACATCGCCTTATTTCCTTACCATTCTTATAAGCTATCCATAGACACGAAACTACGTCTGCCTTTTCTTTCCTCAGCAGCTCTAATTGCTTTTCAATCTTATCTTTTTCCCATTCGTCATCGTCATCCAGAAATGCAATAAACTCGCCCTTAGCTTCCTTTATCCCATAGTTTCTCGCTACCGCACCATTAATATGTACCGGCTGGACAATAAGCCTTACTCTCGCATCTGCATAAGTTTTCATCAACCGCTTGAGTTTTCTATCCCACTCATCACCTTTTTCGTTATCATCCACAATCAATACTTCAATCTTCTTATACGATTGATTTAGCACGCTATCAATCGCGCGCTTCAATGTGTCGCTTCTTTTGTATGATGGTATTACACAAGAAACCAAACCTTTTGTTGCCTCTTTTGGTATTTCTTCTGGGTTAATTAGTGTGTGCGGAAGCTGTAATCTTATATTATTGATTACGTATAAACCCCTCTTCCCTTCGAAACAACCGTCGAAACAAATCTTATCACCGTCTCTACTCCATCTTGGATGAAGATCGCAGCGCGTATCATTATCATACTTAAATGGTGATTCTACCTTCGCAACCTCAATACATGTATTATCGCCAAGCACTCTGACGGTAGATATTCGGTTTCTGTCTGGATAAGTATCTGTCACAACATACTTCTTATCCGGAGAATAGCTTGGGTGCCCATCCATAGTCAAGAAATCCCATTTTCTATCATAATCCTTGCTCTTATCGTTCACTAAATAATAACCATCGGTTTTACCTTTTCTACAATAGGCAATTATCTCATTATTATTCTTCCAATAACAATGCGAAACCATATCATCGTCAGAAAGATTATAAAGATTCTTACCATCAATATCGCAGGTCAGTAATCTGCTGAATTTTTTACCACCCTTAAGCCAACGATGAATAACCATAAAACGCTCACCATTCGGACTGAGCATCAAGTGGTTAACTTTATGCTCCATTTTTTCCATTTCTGGACGATGCTCGAAATCATAGAGCTGTTTATACGTTAATATTGGAGTTATTTCTTTTGTGTACATATTTATTCTCCATACACATGGACCATCAGGAATATTCTCTCCTTTTGTCTTATCTTCCAAGTTAGAATAACCATATCCAGGGCGCAACCTGTGCAAACGTGCAAAATCCAAAGTTAACGCAATCTTGCCATCGTCAGAAACGGTATAAAACGGCATATCATACACGTTTTCTCTTTTAGTTTTCAAATCCAAGACAACGCCACAATACTTACCATCCCTAAAATCATTGTAAAATATTTTAGATTTAAAGTCCGGGCCAAGCCACCCAGCCATACAACCTTGCTGAACATTCCACGAATGCGTAGTAGCAAGTTTATTTATAGAATTATTATTCCGCGTGTCAATTAAGACAATATCCGCCGGCTCCTTTGGGGCAACATTTTTTGATGTCTCCATCGCACGAAGGCAAAGCATATATCTACCAGATGAATCCCAGGGTGATTTATCGTAATAACCAAAAAAGTACTCATACCTATCATTTGGCGTAACTCTTTCAATGATACCTTCTGACCTTGGCTTTTTGGAGATAACGCAAAAAGTACCCTGATATATTCTCTTCGCAATCTTTTTTATAACTGGGAATCTTCTTAACACGTTATTGGCTTTTTGCTCTATACCCATATTAAACCGCCTTCCTTAAAATTTTTTTATATACAAGTTTTTGTAACCAAATCGGCATACAGAATAATGCCAATTGTGCCGTTGCTACAGTAAAATAGTCATTAAGCGACGAAAAACCAATTTTATAACCATTTCTTCGAATTTTAATTAATAATTTAGTATTAACCCAGCTCTTTCTTTTTCGATATGTGTCATCATCGAACCTAAATAAAAGTAAATATTCATTTATATTTTCCGCCATACAACCATCGTGAAGCATTCTTATCCACAAATCAGTATCCTGATTTTTCCTATAATCTCCATATCCACCAACCTTGAGAACACTAGATTTTTTGTACATTACAGTAGGGTGGTTAAAAGGATCCCTTCTTCTTGCATATTTATGAATCTCATCGTTATTTAAAGGCACATCTCGACGACCAACTATATTTCCTACCTCCCCAGAAAACTCTTTAACCAGACAACCGACAATATCGAGATTATTATTTGATATAAATCTCGAAACTTGTTTCTCACATCTTGTTGGATCAGAAATATCATCAGCGTCCATTCTTGCAATTAATTCATTTTTGCATTCTTTTATTCCTTCATTCAATGCTAAACCTAAACCAACATTTTGCCTCAGTTGAATGTCTTTTATGAACCTAAAACTTTTTTTTCTGTCATCAATTATTTTTTGAAGTTTTCTAGGTATAGGCCCATCCTTGACCAATACAATTTCATCAGGTTTCACGGTTTGGTTAATCATGCTATCTAATGCTAGACCTAAATAACTCGGGTTATCGTTTTTATACAATGACATTAACACGCTATATTTCATTCTTAACTCCAGATATAGTTTTTATCCTCTTTTTTGGTCTTAAAACTGAGATAACCGTAAGAACACATATTTTAAAATCTGTTAAAACGCTAAAATCTCTTAAATACTTAAGGTTAATTTGCATTTTAAGTGGTAAAATTTTGTCAACATACACATCATCAACATCGTGATTCTTATTTACGTATTTTTTTATTATTTGGTCCTCGTCCTTAAACACAATACTAGCATAAGACGTCACGCCGGCTCTCATCAGTAGCGTTGCCTTCATCTCGTCATTATAAGCATCAACATATTTTCTAACCTCCGGCCTAGTGCCCACAAAAGACATATCCCCGGCTATAATATTTATAAGTTGCGGAATTTCATCAAGCCGAACCTTTCTGATAATTCTTCCAACCCTAGTAACTCTTTTATCATTTTCGACCGTCGCAAGTGGCCCGATTTTATCAGCATTTTGCACCATCGTTCTAAACTTAAAAATTTTAAACGTCCTATTATAAATAGTCACTCTTTCTTGCCGATAAAAAACTGGGCCTTTTGAATCTATTTTTATCACCACAGCCAGTATCAAAAAAATCGGAGAAAAAAACACTAAAAGAACCACCCCAAAAATAAGATCCAACATCCTTTTAATAAACAAACTCATCCGTTTCTTCTTCAAAAGACTATAGTATTTTCTTACTCTTGCATTTCGTAGCTCTTTAGGCAGTTTTTCCCATTCTCTCATGCTAGACCAACTCTTTTACGATCTCATTATATGTTTTACAAATATACTTTACTTCTTCGTCTGATAGTTTTGTGTGAAGAGGCAAAGTAATTTCGTTGTTATATAAATTGTAAGCATTTGGATAATTTTTTATATCAAATCCCAAATTCTTATATGCTGTATGCATTGGCAAAGGTTTATAATGAACATTTGAAGCAATCCCAGCTTCCGCGAGTTTGATTATTATCTCGTTTCTTTTACCTTCATCTGCTCCCTTAACCCTAGTTAGCATCAGATGCATACTCGAAACGCTATCGCCGTCTTTATGCGAGATTAATTCGATTCTCTTTTTATCCAAAAGATCATTGTAAAGTTTAATAATCTCTTCTCTTCTTTTTAGCAAATCTGGATACCTATCTAACTGCACTAAACCAATCGACGCCATAATATCAGTCATATTACACTTATGCCCCAAATACACAATGTCATATTCCCAGGCTCCTAGCTTACTTTTCGCTAAAGCATCCTTAGACTGTCCATGCAACGACCAAAGCATAAACTCCTTATACAGTTTTTCATCATCCAAACCATCTACATGCCTCCAGGTCACCGCTCCGCCTTCTGCAGTAGTTAAATTTTTAACAGCATGAAATGAAAAACTCGTAAAATCTGCAACACTTCCAGCTTTTTCCCCTTTATACGTCGCACCAAATGAATGTGCCGCATCGGCAGCCACAATAATTCTACCAAATAGCTTTTGAATATCATTACTGGCTCTAAATAGTTCTTTCTTCTTTTCGACTATTTTAAAAATCCTATCATAATCACACATCACGCCAGCAATATCGACCGGAATAATCACCTTAGTTTTTTCAGTTATTGCTTTTTCAAGAGCATCGTAATCCATCTCGTAAGAATCTTTCTGCGTATCAACCAACACTATCTTAGCACCCACGTGATTGATTACACTCGCCGAAGCCGTATAAGTATAGGCACTTGTTATCACCTCATCACCAGGCCCAACGCCTAAAATCTTTAATACTAATTCTTGGCAAGCAGTGTTTGAATTTAAACAGACTGCTTTTTTTGTACCACAATACTCAGCAATTTTTTCTTCAAACTCCTTGGTCTTTGGTCCAGTCGTAATCCACTCCGAACATACGGCCTCAAATACCGCCTCCGCTTCCTTTTTCGTCATATCCGGGGGAGAAAACTGGATACATACTTTTTTAAAATCTTCTGTTTTTTTCATTTTTGCTCCTTTTCTCTTTTATCAATTTTATACGTACTCACCATTTTTGCAACCTTTTCTTTTATGCTGTCATTGTTTTTATACGCCACTTTGACCAACTCGTCTAAATCATCAAGAAACGTCGCCGAAATTCTAATTGGTCTTCCAATGTGAATCAGCTTATTTGGCGTAGCCTTCAGCCCTTCTTCTTCCATCAACATCTCTTCATACAGTTTCTCGCCCGGCCTAAGCCCCGTAATCACAATTTTGATATCCTTTCCCGGCTCCAAACCTTTATACCTAATAATCTGTTTCGCCAAATCGTAAATTTTCACCGGCTTACCCATATCTAACACAAAAATCTCACCACCCTCTGCATACACCGAGGCCTGCAAAATCAAATTCACTGCTTCTGGTATTGTCATAAAATACCTTGTAATATCTCGGTGCGTTACCGTCACTGGTCCACCATTATCAATTTGTTTCAAGAATAGTGGAATCACTGAACCATTGGAGCCAAGTACATTACCAAATCTCACTGCCACAAAATTTGTCTTTGATTTTCTATCATATGCCTGTACTATCATTTCGCAAATCCGCTTTGAAGCCCCCATAATATTAGTCGGGCGAACAGCCTTGTCCGTACTAACTAACACAAATTTAGAAACACCATATTTGTCCGCCAATTTAACCGTATTCAAAGTCCCGAGACAGTTATTCTTAATTGCCTCATTTGGGCTAACTTCCATCAGTGGCACATGCTTGTGTGCTGCCGCATGATAAACTTGGTCTGGATGATATTCCTTAAATACTTTTTCAAGCCGCGGATAATCCCGTACCGACCCAATTATCGTCTGCAAATTAAGCTCTGGGAAGTTGCGATATAGTTCTTGTTGAATTTCGTAAGCATTGTTTTCATAAATATCAAATATAATTAAAAGTTTCGGCCCAGCCTTGGCAATCTGCCGACAAAGTTCCGAACCAATCGAGCCACCGCCACCCGTCACCAAGATTGTCTTACCGGCCAAATTACTCGTAATCTCATCGTCATTCACTACAATTTGATCTCGACCCAAAAAATCCTCATATTTAATCGGACGAATATGCTTCGCAATATCCTGAGTATCTCCATCCATCACCAAGCAAAACGCCGGCAAAATACTAATTTCACATTTCGTCTTCTGACATTCAGCCACAATCTTAGCAATTGATTCCTTGCTAGCCGACGGCATTGCAATAATAATTTTCGCTATATCATATTTTTCAACCATAGCCTTAATCTGACTACGATTCCCCACTACAGGTATTCCGCGCATTCTTGTACCGCGTTTTCTTTTGTCGTCATCAATGATACACCGCACTCGCAGATCATCATACTTGCTATTACGGCTCATTTCGCTAATCAACATGCTAGCGGCTTCACCCGCACCAATAATCATCACATTATTAGAACGGTTCCTCGAAATAGCTTTTAGTACCGCTCTATTAATCCGATAGGAATAGCGCACCCCACATGTTAGAAACATCAAAAGCACTGCGAAAATATACCAAAAACTTCTTGGCACTGCAAGTCCAAGCGCACTTTTATACAAGAAAATTATAAAATCTGCCGCTACACAAGAGCCGAGTACTGATAGTAATTCCATAATTGAAGCATATCACCAAACCGAAGTATAAAGCCCCGCCACGGCGAAAACTAAAACCACAATCAAACAATCTACCGGCAACCAATTCACTACCGGATCGAAATGATTTGCCGGCACTTCCTGAAAATCAAAACGAAGATACAGAGCGAGCAGTGAAGCTACAATCACCGAAACCACATCAAAAAACACTAGCACAGCAATCTTAAAGGGCTTCTTTTCTAGAATATTCAAAATCTTACTTTTCATGCAAACGTTCTCGCAAATAGTTGCACTGTTTTATCCACTTTTAATTGCAATTATTCTATTATATTTTACCACCCTATCTTAATAATTGCAAATTCAAACGCTAATCCCACCCTAAACCAAAAATACCACTATACATTATAATATAGTGGTATTCGATATTGCCGAGAATTGTACTACCCTACGCTTCCTTTTTATTTTTCTTGAACAACGCGATCAAGAAGAGTAACACCGTCGCACCAAACGCTGTACCAGCAATTGAAGTATTTACCGCGCCAGCTGACTTATCCGCTGTCATTCTACCAGTATCCGGAGTACCTGGGTTCTCGCCCTTGCCGCAACCACCAAACGAGCAAGGATCGGTACTGGTATTAATAATCTCAAACCCATCTGTCAAATTACCACTAATCTCCGCCAAATAACCATCCAAATCCCCTTCCTCTATCGTATATTCAATTTCTTCACCATTTGCGTTCTTATAAAGGCCAGTGAAAGTATGCGTCCAGACACCTTCTGAATTTTTAGCGACTGGCACCGTTTGCAATTCTTCACCGTTAGCCAGTAGTTTCACCATAATCACCGTCGGCCTATTGCCAAGCAAATCATCACCATCTTCCCAAACCTTCACCACCGTAATCTTACCGTCATTGTCGGAATCATCATCTTCTTCGTTAATCAAAGCTGGTATATGCTTGTTGGTAAACGTAGTTTTACCATCTTCGGTTTCCACTTTAGTTTGCTCATAATCGCCAGTCACTTTTTCAACTACTGAATACGTCAGTGTTTCATTCTTTCCATTGACTCTTGGCAAGTTTTCCCACTTATAAGACCAGGAGTCACCAGTAAGCTCTTTGGTATCAACTTTAGACCCATTCGCCATCAAATCAACGCTGAGCTTGGTTGGGCGAAGACCATCACGGTCATCGTCATCATCCCAAATCTTAGCCACTTCATACTCCACATCAGCAATTGCTGCATAGGTATTATTAATCGTGAACTTTACAGCTTTGTCTTTGGCCAAAGCCTTCGTGGCGCCATTATCGCCAGTAGTCGTCAAAGTAAATGATTCTTTGAATTCACCACCTTTTTCTTCTACGGTATAGTCGCCGGTTGGCACATTCTTCAAGACATACGTACCTTTACCATTGCCAATCGTAAAGTCTGAAAAAGGAATATTCTTGGTTTCAAAATCATCTGGACCACTCACAGTAAACACGAGATCGCTTTCTTTTAATACATTCTCATCAATTCCAGAGAAAGTTTTCTCAATCGTCAGTGATTTAGCTTCGCTACGCTTGTTTTCCAGAATAAACATTCTTTCTTCTTTGTTCCAAACATAATGCTTGTTACCAGAAGCCGTAAAGGTAAAGGTCTTACTGTAAGTATTGGTTAAAGTAGTTTCATTTACAGAAACTAGGCCGCTTTCAATAACAACTTCGAGATTGGCCTTGTCGCCATCTAGGTCGTAACCATCTTTGGCTACAGTTTCGATAATCTCGTAGTTCTTGGTTTCGCTACTAACTAGTTGGTTGGTTGGAATCTCTACCAGAATCTTACCATCCTCACCAGTCGTGAATTCTTCGCCATTGACTGTGAATTTCACGCCAGAAAGTGGATTGCCATTCTTATCAACCTTCTTGATTGAGAAGTCGGTCGAACCATTATAAAGTGAAGTGGCTGGAGTCCAAGTATTAGTAATAATCCAATCGCCAGTGTTCTTTTCCGCGTGAGCGTCCCACTTACCATTCACCGCTTTTTTACCATCTTCAGTTTCGTCAGTGCCGTATTCAATGAACCCATCAGCCGAAGTACCAAAGATATTGGTTTCTCTGACCGTGTATTCAATTTCTTCACCTTGATTGTACTTGTTAAGACCATCAATCTTCTTACACCATTCCGTACACTCGCCTTCTACCTTATCAGTTGACTTGATAGTGATATTTTGGTTCACACCACCACCAGTAAGATTCACAGTGATTGAATCCGGAATAGTCTTTTCACCTACCCAAGTCTTTTTAATTAACACGCTCGTCTTAGCTGGAGTGTGGGTGTTGGTAAAGGTGGTTTTGCCAGTTTCAGTCTTGGTGTTAGTCAAAGTATAATCAGTACCTACTAATTTTTCTACTACTGAGTAAGTTAATGGCTCAGCATTTTCATTAGCCTTTGGCAAGTTTTCCCACTTATAAGACCAAGAGTCACCAGTGAGCTCTTTAGTATCAACTTTAGAACCATTCGCCATTAAGTCTACACTAAGTTTTGTTGGGCGAAGATTATCTCGGTTGTCATCATCATCCCAAATCTTCTCCACTTCATAACTCACGCCAGTCACTGCCGTATAAGTATTGTCAATCGTAAATTTAACATCTGAGTTCTTAGACAAAGTCTTGGTTTGCTTGCCACCGGTAGTCGTCATCGTAAACAACCCATCAAATGTACCACCTTTTTCCTCCACGGTATAATCACCAGTTGGCACATTTTGAAGTACAAAGGTACCTTTGTTGCCGCTCACATTAAATTCCGAAAAAGCAATTACTTTCTTAGTGAAATCTTCTGGACCAGTTACCGTAAAGGAAAGGTCACTTTTCTTCAAAGCCTCTGCCGAAACACCTGAGAAAGTTTTTTCAATCGTAAGAGTTTTTGCCGTACTTCGATTGTTCTTCAATATGAACATTCTTTCTTCTTTATTCCAAGTGTAATTCTTGTTGCCAGAAGCTGTAAAAGTAAAGCTCTTGTTATATGTATTCGTAAACAAACTGCCACTTGAAGTGACCGAAGCAAGCGCACTAGAAATCACCACTTGGAGGTTCGCTGCATCACCATCAAGATCATAGCCATCCTTAGCCACAGTTTCAATTATCTCATAGTTTTTAGTCTCTTCACGTACTAATAAGTTCGCCGGGATTTCAATCGTTATTTTACCATTTTCGTCTGTGATTTTTTCTTCACCATTCACGGTAAATTTCACACCAGAAAGTGGGTTACCGTTCTTATCAATTTTCTTGATTGAGAAGTCGGTTGAACCATTAAATAGTGAGTTTGCTGGAGTCCAAGTGTTGGTGATAGTCCAAGTACCTGCGTTCGAAACCGTACTTGCGTCCCATTTACCATTGACTGATTTTTTACCATCTTCAGTTTCATCAGTGCCATATTCAATAAATCCTTCTGCTGAAGTGCCAAAAATGCTGGTTTCTCTCACGGTATAAGTAATTGGTGTACCTTGGTTTTCATACTTCAAAAGTCCCTCAATTTTCTTGCACCATTCCGTGCACTCGCCATCCACTTTGTCCGTTGCTGAAATTGTAATATTTTGGTTGACATTTCCACCGGTCAAATTCACAGTAATTGAATTTGGCAACTTAGTAGCTCCACCCGCCCAAGTCTTCTTAATTAATACACTCGTAGTTTCTGGAATATGAGTATTCGTAATCGCATTGCCAGAAATCGTTGCTGTGTAATTACTGTCACTTGTAAATGGCGTACAGCTAATTACCCCGCTTGTCGCAGTAGAACAATTCTTAGCCTCCACTACCACATAATTAATCTCTGTATTGTTACGATATTTTGGCAGATTATTAAATGGATAGCTACTACTATTGTCTGCACTTACTTCTTGATAATCTACATAATTATTACCATCTTTTAGCGCCACATATAGCTTATCACTACCGCTCGTATACTTACTTCTTAAACCATCGCGGTTACTATCGTCGCTCCAGGTCTTTGTTGCCGTTATGTCTTTTATTTCATAAGTGTTCTTGATGACAATGTGCACCACTTGGTTTGCTTGATCAGAAACAATTTTAAATGTATTACCATCTGGATACGTTACTTTATAGTTCTCAAACTTAATCGTGCTGTTTTCTGGCACCCAATTTGCTTCAGTCACAGTATATTCTGTGCCAATTGCAATTGGTACCGTCACTGGCACAATATGTTGCGAACCAGACTTCACCGAGAAAGTTTCATCTACTCCCGAAATGTTAAAATGGAATTCCTGACCATCCGGAAGTTTAGTCTCCACACCATCCTTTACTTGCGTTAATACTTTTTCAATATTCACCTTAAATGGTCGTGCTGAAGGTGTTGGGAAATAACCTTCACCTTCACCGTTATTGTAGGTAATTTTTGCTTCTTCATTCAAAGCAAAGTATGAATCAGCATTGTCATCGTCTACTGGTAAATCTGTCGTAAAATCTACCACGTAAGATTTTTCCGCATAGAACTTACTGCCATCTTCCGTCAAATGAAAATCTTTAGCTTCTAGATTCCAAGTAAAGCTACCATTGTTTTCACCCATTGTCACACCAGTCGCGGTTGACACTACTACGCCTTCGCCCATCACGTCTTCAATTTGTGCACTCTTAATCAAAGAAGAAATCTCGCCAGCAATCTCATCAAAAATTTGTTTCAAATTTGCTTCCGTAGCGGTTTTGGCCTTACCTGGGCTAGCCATACTATTAAGTGTGCTGTTGCCCCAAGTTCCGGCATTCAAAGCAATCGTATATAGAGTATTACCAGTCGCTTTATAGAAATTTGCTTCCGCAATTGCTGAATTACCATGATTATAATAGTAATCACGATTCCATCCACCAATATATGTGCTACCAGCCCAGTCCCACATTTCTGCACCATCTGGCTGCGAATTTAATCTACTACCATCACCTACTGTGGTATTATAATCAAATTTATCCGCTGAATTCATTACCTTAAACTGATAAATATTACTATTTGAAATCGCCGAATTCCCACTCACTAAATCATTACTAGCGCTAAAGTTTTTAATTCCGTAACTATAGCTTGGTGCACCATCCGAAAGGAGAATAATGGTTCGGTAATTTGCTGGAGTTGAAACACCCTCAAGCACCTGTCTTGCTGTCCTTAAACCTGCCTGCGTAAAGGTACCACCACCATTTTGGCTAATACTACTTATTGCGCTGTGAATTGTTTGATAAGAAGAGGAGAAACCATTTGAGACATTTTGTACGCTATCTCCATACGAGATAACCGCAATTCTATTTAAAGTATTGCCTTCTGGCAATAATTGTTTTGCGAGCGAATCAGCTGCCGCTTTAGCATTAGTCAGCTTAGTGCCATTCATACTGTTTGAGCGGTCGATCACGATTACCGTGTCAGACGTCTTTTCCGTCTTTGGTGATTCTACTCGAAGCGTAATTTTATATCTATTGACGTAACCTTCTACCGGCTCTGCGTTTTTCGAAAGAATAATTCCGGTCCCCACTCCGTCCTTCATTATTTCCACCGGCGCTTCATTTTGGATGATTGGTTGTTCATCACCCTCCGCCGCCATTACTGGTAATACCCCACCAAGATTATACCCTGCCATTATAAAGGCAAGAACTGCATAAAACAGCCTTTTTAACTTCATAGCTTCTCCTTCTTCGCTCTAGTTTTCTACATTTTATCACTTCGACCATCAGGGGTCAACCTTAAGCATCATTTATAAAACAAAAAAACTCACCCCTGTATAACAGGGGTGAGCCACCATATATTATATATAATATATGTATTACCAGACTCGGACGAGAATTTCGCCACCAAGACCGGCTTTTTTCGCTTCGCGACCAGTCATTAAGCCCTTAGACGTAGATACAATTACCATACCACGACCAGACTTGACTACTGGCAAATCACTAGCCGAAGAATACACGCGACGACCAGGCTTGGAAACCTTCTCGATTTCATTTACCTTCGCCACAGTACCTGGCTCATTAATTACCACGTGAAGCATCCCGCGCGGTGTGCCATCGACTACATCATAGGAAGCCACATAGCCATTCTTAGCTAATACTTCCACAATAGCGACTTTGAGCTTCGACACCGGTACGAGAATTTCGTTTTTGCCAACGTTTACCGCGTTACGGATGCGGGTAATGAAATCGGCAATTTGATCTGTAGTTGCAATAGACATATTTTCTCCTTTCTCCTACCAGCTGCTCTTAGTTACACCAGGAATTTCGCCTTTTGAAGCTTTTTCCCGGAAGTTAATACGTGATAAACCAAATCGGCGCATATAACCGCGTGGACGGCCATCCAACATATCACGATTTTTGAGCCTTGTCACGGACGAATTGCGTGGAAGCTTTTGCAAACCTTCCAAATCACCGGCGGCTTTTAGCTCAGCGCGTTTAGCTTTATATTTTTCGTACATTTTGCGCCGCTTTTCATCACGAAGCACTGCAGATTTCTTAGCCATTACTTCGCTCCTTTCTCAAACGGCATTCCAAAGAGTTCTAGCAATTTGTAGCTTCCTTCCTTTGAACCATTTTTAATAATAAACGTTACTTCAAGACCGTGAAGCACTGCTGCATCTTCGAAAGTGATTTCTGGGAACACAGTTTGCTCTTTCAGCCCTAAATTATAATTACCTTGTTTGTCAAAAGCCGTGCTAGACACGCCGTGGAAATCACGTACGTGTGGCAAAGCGACATTAATCAAACGATCCACAAATTCGTACATCTTGTCATTACGAAGAGTAGTGAGATAGCCAACTGGCGCTCCCATACCTTTACGAATTTTGAAGGTTGCAATTGATTTCTTTGCTAGTCTCGAAGTCGGTGCTTGACCAGTAATTTTCGCGAGGGTAAGTTCCACCGTCTCGGTAAATTTCTTGTCTTCACGCTTCTTGCCTACACCAGAAGAAACAATTACTTTTTTGAGTTCTGGTACTTGATTGATGTTTTTAAGTCCCAACTCTTTTTGGAGTTTTGCCTTCAGCTCTGTATTATAAAGGGCTTTCAGGCGTGGTTGTGCGCTTACGGTCTTAGCCGTCGATTTCGCAGCCGTTTTCTTTTCCGCCATTACTTAGCTCCTTTCTTGGCTTTCTTAGCTTTTTTGTCAGCCTTTTTGGAAGATTCTGCTTCCTTGACCAATTTCAAATTCGACAAATCAATTCCCACGTGAATCGTCTTCTTACCACCATTTGGGTTGAAATACGATTTCTTCAAATGGCGCTCGACAATGCCAATGCCTTCGAGGCAGGCTTTGCCGTTTTTGCGGTCCACACGGACAATTTTTGCTCCTTTGCCTTTGTTGTCACCGGCAATGATTTTTACAGTATCACCAATTTTCATTTAGAGTACCTCCGGTGCCAAGCTAATAATTTTATTAAAACCAAGGTCACGAAGCTCACGAGGAATCGGACCAAACACACGTGTACCACGTGGAGTCTTATCTTCGTTTACGAGCACTGCCGCATTTTCGTCAAACCGAATGGTCGAACCATCTGGACGGCGAATTGGCTGGACTGTTCTCACAATCACTGCCTTCACCACGGCTTTTTTCTTCACGCCACCAGTTGGCGAAGCATCTTTTACTGAACAAGTGACGATGTCACCTACACGGGCATACCGTGCACGAGTGCCACCAAGCACGCGGATCACTCCGAGCTCCTTAGCGCCACTGTTGTCAGCAACTTTTAATCTAGTTTCTTGCTGTATCATTTACTTATCCCCCTCTTCTGCCTTTTTATCAGCAGCTTTCTTATCCGCGCCAACTTTTTCTGGCATCTCTACGGTGTTGACATCTTCTTTGAGTTCAACAGTACCGTGAGATTTTTCCAAAATTTTGACAAGCGTATAAGCCTTAGTTTTTGACAAAGGCCGAGTCGCCGCGATTTCTACGCGGTCGCCAATTTTGGCCTCGTTCTTTTCATCATGGGCAGTGTATTTACGAGTCTTCGTGTATTGCTTGCGATAAAGTGGATGAGTTTCGCGAGATACAATCGCTACGGTAATGGTCTTATCACGCTTATCGGAAGTCACTACCCCTACTAATGTGTGTGCCATTTTAGAACTCCTCTTTCTTAATTATTTTGCATTTCACTGGCAACTTGTGTGACGCAAGGCGAAGAGCCTCTTTGGCCTGCTCATCGGTCACGTCAGCGATTTCAAACATCACTGTGCCAGCCTTTACTTTCGCCACAAAGAATTGTGGTTCACCTTTACCAGAACCCATTTTTACATCAAGTGGTTTCTTGGTTACTGGTGTATGTGGGAAAATCCGAATCCAGATTTTACCACCACGCTTAATATAACGCGTAATCGCTTGACGAGCCGCCTCAATTTGCTTTGAGTTGACACGCTCATTGTCAAGTGACATTAGGCCATAGTCACCAAACGCTACGGTATTGCAACGAGTGGCTACGCCTTCGTTTTTACCTTTGCGAACCTTGCGGTGCGCAGTCTTCTTTGGAAGTAAAATCGCCATATTATTTCTCCCCCTTGTAGATCCAAACTTTCACGCCGACGATACCAGCAATTGTTGGTGCGTGATGGCAGTAAAAGTCGATATCTGCTCTTAAAGTATGTAGAGGCACGGAACCTTCAATGAATTTCTCCCGGCGAGACATCTCGGCGCCATTTAGACGACCAGATACCTCAATACGTACACCCTTGGCACCTGCATTCATCGTTGATTGCAGAGCCATTTTGACGGCACGACGGAAGTTCATCCGCTTACCGAGCTGGAAACCAATGTTTTCCGCTACGAGTTTAGCATTTAATTCTGGTTTCTTGACCTCTTCTACGTTAATACGTACTGGCCCCGAAACGATTTTCTCAAGTTCTTTCTTGAGTTCATTGATGCCAGCGCCTTGCTTACCGATTACTGCGCCTGCTTTCGCAGTCAAAATTGTAACCGTAGTAAGATTGGCGGAGCGTTCAATGTTGATTCGCGCGATAGTTGGGCGATTTTTGTACCGCTCTTCGATCATTTCACGAATCTTCACGTCTTCCACGAGCCAATGACGAAAGTCGCTCTTCCTGGTAAACCACTTAGAAGACCAGTCCTTGCTCACTTGGAGACGGTAAGAGATGGGATTAACCTTCTGACCCATATTACTTTTTCTCCTTTTCAGCCTTCTTTACAGCTGGCTTCTTAACTTCTTTAGCTTCAGCTGGTTTCTCGGCTTTCTTTACTTTTTCTTCGCCGGCGACCTCGACGAAAATGTTGCTTGAAATTTTCTCAAATGGAAGAGCTCTACCACGAGATGCTGGTACATACCGACGCATTCTGGTACCGCTCGTTACGAAAATTCGGGCGATTCTAATGGTCTTCGGATCAATCGAAACCTTAGAATTATTTAGTAGATTTGCATTAGCTGATTCAATAGCTTTAAGGACTGCCCGAGCCGCTCGGCGTGGGGTGTTTTCAAGAATCACCACTGCGTCAGCGACATAGCGATCACGTACAAGCGATGCTACGATGCTAGTCTTTCTTGGCAATGAATCGATGCCTTTTTCATAGGCGTGTGCGAAATGAGTACTCATTAGTTAGCTCCTTTCGCGGCTGCAGCCTCAGCGGCTTTCTTACCACCGTGGCGCTTAAACTTACGAGTTGGCGCAAATTCGCCAAGCTTGTGACCGACCATATTTTCAGAAACAAACACTGGCACGTGCATTTTACCATTATGAACGGCAATCGTCCGGCCCACCATTTCTGGTGAAATCGTCGACTGGCGTGCCCAAGTCTTAATTACGGTGCGATCCTCGCTGGAGAGAGCGGCAACTTTCTTCGCGAGTTTGTAGTCTACAAATAGACCTTTCTTCAGACTCCGAGACATTATTTCCTCTTTCCTTCGTGGCGACTGCGCACGATCATTTTATTAGTTTTCTTATTATGACGAGTACGGTAACCAAGCGTGAGTTGACCCCAAGGTGTACGAGGAGCCTTACCCGAACCGTGACGACCACCGTCACCACCACCGTGTGGGTGATCCGTTGCGTTCATCACGACACCACGTACCGTCGGGCGAATACCCTTGCGACGACGACGACCCGCAGCACCGATTTTCACATTTTGATGCTGAAGGTTTGAAACCGTACCAATTGAAGCTTCACAAGCGAGGAGTACTTTACGCACTTCGCCAGAAGGCATTCTAAGCGTGGCATAGCCATCTTCCTTTGCCATCAGCTGTGCTTGCGCACCAGCAGCGCGTACCATTTGTGCGCCTCTACCAGGAGTAAGCTCAATTGCGTATACAAAAGTACCTACTGGAATATTTTCAAGTGGCAGACGATTGGAATCTTCGACTTCAATCTCGTTACCAGTCTTAAAAGTAGTACCCTTCGTCATTTTCGTGTCAGCAAGTACATAATAATATGTACCGTTTTGGTCTTTCACCCGAGCAATTCGTGCCGAGCGATTTGGATCGTATTCGATTTCCTCAACTGTCAAAGTAAGATCCTTTGGCAAATTGTAGGTCATAATACGATAGTGGCGCTTCACACCACCACCACGGTGACGCACCGTGATGCGACCTTGGTTGTTCTTACCCGCTTGTTGCTTTTTGGCCACGAGCAAAGACTTCATTGGCTTATTGGTCGTAATTTGATCATAATCCTCAGTTGTCTTTTGGCGTTGCGCCGGCGTAATCGGGCGATATGCTTTAATAGCCATTACTTATTCTCCTTACCTGCATTCTTGTCGGCTTTTTTGGCTTTTTTATCGGCCTTAGCCTCCTTTGCGCTGGTTTTATTATCTTCTGGTTCTTCGAATACTTTAATCGAATCGCCTTCTTTCAAAGTTACATAAGCGAACTTCTTGTCTTGACGGTGAGTAATACCAGGATAAGCGTGCTTACCCTTGCTAAATTTAGTCTTCTTACCGTTACGAATCAAAGTCCGAACATCTGTAACTGTGACATTAAATTCTTTTTCCACCATCTTGATTACTTCTTGCTTAGAAGTCGAAAGCTTCACTGGGAACACGTAGGTTCTCTTAGCTTGTTCAAGATAGGTTTTTTCTGTAGCACGTGGTTCAATCATATGAAGTGCCACCTTTGCGGTTTTCTTCTCTGCCATTTTACTTATCTCCCTTCAACCACTTCGTGGTAGCCTTGAGCGCTGCATCCGAGAAAACAATCGCATCAGCGTTCATGATATCAAATACGTTGAGATAAGTCGCACGTACTAATTTAACATTTGGAAGATTGTTGGTCGAACGAAGCACTTCTGGAGTCTTCTCCGCCGCCACTACGAGCACATACTTGCCCTCGAGTTTCATATCTTTCAAAATCTTAGCTGCGTCTTTGGTCTTGCCAGTGAGTTTAACCTCTGCTGGTAATATGCGTACCGCTTTTTCAGCATTTTTCATTGAAAGTGCTTGCTTTACAGCTTGTTGTTTAGCGCTGCGTGAGAGTTTCTTGGTGAAATTCTCTTCGCCAGTGCGACCAAAGGCCACACCACCGTGCCGCCAAATCGGGTTACGGGTAGAGCCGAAACGTGCCCGACCAGTACCTTTTTGCTTCCAAGGTTTCTTGCCACCACCAGACACTTCACCACGCTTCAAAGTTTTAGCGTGCGAAGAGCGTGAGTTTGCAAGATACGCATCGTAAGCGAGTTTCACTAGTTCGTGGTTTTCTACGGAAAGACCAAACACTTCTTTATCTAAAGTTGCCATATTACTCCTTTCCCTCCACGACTACGATGCCTTTTTTCGGACCTGGCACAGCACCTTTAAGGCCAATCAAATTGTTCGCCGCGTCAATATACGCTACGACCAAATTCTTGACCGTCACGGTGTCGTGACCCATCCGACCAGACATTCTTTTGCCTTTAAATACTTTTTGTGGATACATCGAGCCGATAGAACCGACTTTTCTGATATCGCCCTTGAAGCCGTGCGTATTGCGGGATTCTTGGAAATTCCAACGCTTAATCGTACCAGCATAGCCTTTACCCTTGCTAGTACCCGTCACAGCTACCTTGTCACCCAATTTAAAACTCTCAACCGTGAGTGAGTCGCCGAGTTTCATTCCGTCAGGAAGCGCTTCCACGCGGAATTCTTTGAGGACTTTAGGTTTTACATTTTCTCCAGCCTTTTTCACGTGGCCGGAAACCGACTTGCTCAGATTCTTACCCTGACCATATCCCACCTGCACAGCATTATAACCGTCGGTTTCGACAGTTTTTATCTGAGTCACTGTGCAAGGGCCAGCTTGAAGGATTGTAACCGGAGTCACAACACCATCTTCACCGATGATCTGAGTCATACCAATCTTGGTGCCGAGAATGACTTGCATTTCTTACCTTTCCTTTAATTTTTAGTTGTTGTTTGCTGGTAATCCAGCACTCCACGCCCCTGTAAGGCGTAATGTGAGTTTTGCCTCTGTACAACAGGCAAAACAGCACTATTAAAACTAGACTTTTAGGCTGGTTTCCTATTCGGACCTCTCCTTATGTCTAGATAACAATACTATTTTAGCACACTTTTTAGAAATTTTCAAGATATTTATCGATAAAATTATCAATTTTGCCATCTAAGACCGCATCTGGGTCAGTTTCTTCGTAATTTGTGCGAGTATCTTTCACTAATTTATACGGCTGCAATACATAATTTCTAATTTGCTGGCCCCAACCTGCCGACTCACCAGCCCGGAGCTCGCCAATCGTCGCGGCGTGTTGCTCCATTTGCATCTGCGCTAACTTACCGCGCAAAATCTCCATCGCCTTTTCCTTGTTTTGAAGTTGTGAACGCTCATTTTGAATCGCCACCACCGTATTGGTTGGAAGATGCGTAATTCTCACCGCTGAATTAGTCGTGTTTACTGATTGCCCACCATGCCCACCAGAATGATATACGTCAATTCGTAAATCTTTTTCATCAATTAAAACTTCCGTGTCCGCCTTAATCACCGGCAAAACTTCAATCAGTGCAAACGAAGTCTGCCTTAAGTTTTGCGCATTAAATGGTGAAAGCCTCACCAGCCGATGCACTCCGTGTTCGGATTTCAAAGTACCATACGCATTCGCTCCGCTCACCTCGTACACCGCCGTTTTAATACCCGCTTCTTCGCCTTCCACTTTTTCAATCAGGGTCGCCTTAAATCCGTGCCTTTCAAAAAACCTAAGATACATCCTTTCGAGCATCCCCGCCCAGTCCATCGCTTCCGTACCACCCGCACCAGACGTAATTCTCATAATCGCATCATTTTTGTCATACGGGCCCGTAAATCGCAAAGATTTTTTCAAATTATCAAAATCACGCTCCATTGCGCCGAGCTGCTCCGCCATTTCATCTTTCAAACTTTCATCCGACATTTGAATTAACTCGCCCATATCATTAATCTGAGTTTTAAGAAGCACCCAATCTTGCACTTCTTCATTTAGACGCGCCAATTCCTGGTTTTTTTCGGTCGCTTTTTTTACATCTTTCCAAATCTCCGGCTCCGCCACTTCTTTCTCTAGCTCTGCTACTTCCACCAATTTATCATCAATCGACAATTTTTCATAAACCTTCAAAAAACTACCGTGAAGTTCTGTCAACCGTTTCCTTAATTCGTCCATCTTGTTATCTTTCGCACCCCACCATTTTCATACATTACAGCCTTATTTCTTGTCTGTGCCACTCTTAACCCACCGCGATCCGGATCACTTTCTGCGCCATTCATAAAACTATCTGCCGCAGTCATGATCCCATTATAAGTTGCATCATAGTGAAAATCAGAATCTCGTCTGTTGGGGTCTCTAAACAGCTGTTCTAGTATCGTCACCCTACCAGCATCGTCGCTCTGACTTATTTCGCTCATCACATCTGCCGGCAACATACCTCTTTTTTGCATTGCGTCAATTGTTAGTAATGCACTTTTTCTTAATGCTACGTTAGTGAGATCCCTTACAACTTTCAGCTTTTCTTTTGCTAAAACGAATTCCGGACGATTTTTATAGCTTCTCGGCATCATTTTTATCATCATTTCTGCCTGACGGTTAATTTCGGAAATGACTTTAAACTGCGTAGTAACAGTTCTGGGGTCATCGTTGATTATCTCTACGCTTTTTGGTTCATATTTTTTGCGTTCACTATTATAAGTAAAATCATATTGTCTAATTGAATCAGCCATCTCGCCATTTATCCCAATCACAAACCTAGGAATTAGGTCGATTTTGCGCTTATCATGCCCGCCCGTCTCTTTATTTTTCACTGGATTAGTATAAAAATCCAACTGCGAAAAACCAAAAGGTGCCGGCTGCTGATAATTGTCTTTTTCGTTATTTGATCTCGAAATCTTCTCCGCAAAATATTCCGTTGCTTCTCTTTTTGCAACCGCTCTAGGTAACCGTTCATCTTCTTTCCAGGTGGTAGCATCAATCCCAATTTCAATTTGATTACCGGCATCTGGGTATTTTCCGCAAAGCATCGGGCCCAAAACTATTGTTGCCACAGAATCAATTTTGTGCCGCCAATCATCAAAACGACGAGTCGAAGTACTTGTTGCACGAAAATCCCATCTACCATCTTTTAAGGTATCCCCCAACCACCCTAACCTAGCAATACCATAATTAGTTAATGACTCCAGTACCTCGGCATTTTTGACGTTTGGACCTTTTTCAGATTTTTCTCTTTCTAAATAGTATTCCTCGCTTTCAACCACATGATACAGTTTTTGTTCGTTATGAACACCACCCCAACCATCGTCAACTAGTTTCTGATACCGCTTTCGAATACGCTCTTTACGATCAGCCAAAGCGGTTCCCCCTAATTTTCTATCCGTAAATCTTTTTCTATCACCTTGTTCTTCACGATCAAGATTTTGCAAAGCTAATTTTTCAGTATTCATAGTACTAAATATACCATACACCATAAAAAAGTGCCACCTACACGGTGGCACGAAGCGACGGATGCGCCTTCATAAAGTTCATAATTTCAGTAGTCAAATCCTCAAGTATTCCTTCCTCGAATTGGCGCACCAAATGGCACTCCACTTCCACAACCCCAAAGTTATAGTCATTTTCATTCGAAATGACCCGAACACTTTGAGCAGTTTGCTCTGCGTTTTTGTCCACGAGTTCGAGCAAATCATGGTAGCCGATGCTATACATCGCCGGTTCAAAGAAAATCCGAACCATAGATTCCCCGATCTTTTCCCACATGATCGGCTCGCGCTCAAACATATTAAACTTGCTTAAGGTACTCACTTTCTTCACCCCCTATCAATAGTGACAATATAACTCCATTATATCACAAGATGCTAATTTTGTCAAGTAGAAAACCATAAAAATAATAAAAACGGCCCTTGCGGGCCAGTTTTTATTGTGTGAGGTGCCAAGAGAGGTCGCATGAGTTGAACTCAAGCGTCATTTTCTCCCGACCAACCAGAACGTCGAATATGTGCAGCGTCGCTTGCCCCGCGAAGTGTATCCTGGTGCGAAGCAGTTCTGTCACTTCGGTTTCTTTTTGCCCCCGTCGCCGAAAGGTTAGCGGCTGGCAAGGCGTCATTTCGTAACCGAAAAGCGCCATCACCTCGACCCGTTCTGTTTTATTTTTGTTAAAGTTTTTCATAAAGACTCCTTTAAATTAATTTATTAGAGTCATTTATGTGAGCCCACATTTATTAGGCTCGTAGTTACGGGCATAAATGACGCTACCCGCAACCTTAAACTTTTCTCATTGCCAGTGACCGAAGTATAGCATGAGACACTTCTATTTTACCATAAAAAATCCCTCGCTTATAAAGCGAGGGTAAGCCCCCACGTTTAACGTGGGGTGAAATCTCCCGCAGTTAACGGGAGTAAATCTCCCACTTTATAAGTGGGAGCCGGTGGCCATGAGCTAAGACGTCTATTCTTCGCTCATCTCGGCCTCGCGAAGCAAGCGACGCATCCTTTTGATGGTCTTGTCTCTCGGCGCCTTACTCTTTGGATATTTTACAAAATCCTGAATAATACTCGCCGAAATCATCTTGCCGGAACCCTTGATTTCCCATGGTATTGTGGCTATACCGAATCTTTTGAGTTTTTCAATTTCCAAATCCGCAATGACGGGCTTAAATCCAAAATTCTCCTCATCTTCAGGACAGAGCACATCCAGCCCGTCCAAAATGTGTGAA
Source organism: Candidatus Saccharimonadota bacterium (assembly GCA_017613135.1). Classification (GTDB taxonomy): domain Bacteria; phylum Patescibacteriota; class Saccharimonadia; order Saccharimonadales; family Saccharimonadaceae; genus Nanosyncoccus. The sequence goes on from JAGAEN010000014.1 coordinate 35,466, forward strand.
GTTTTCGGATCCAACATCAGCTCCCATAGCGAATTGGTCCAGCGGAATAGCCAGAACATCGAGTATTCACAGCTCCATTCCGACACTAGTTTTGCATTGCTCTTCTTAAGCCACTTTAAATAGCGCTTTTTTTCGCAAAATCCTGAGCTTAACCAAGAAAAGTCAAGTACATACCTTCCGCCATGTTGGATATTAAACTCTACCCAAGCATGGAATTTTTTCGTTCCATCGGAATCATATAGCATCCCTTGATACAAAACCGCCGTTGGGTTGTCTTTCATGATAAGCATCGCAAGCGGTGCCCACCAACAACTCATACTTACATTGGCCCAATCCTGAATACGATAGAGGGCCTTCGTTTTGATGATTTTTTTCATACTCAACCCAGAGAAATATAGTCCTTCTACCGAGTTTATCAGATTCGTTAGGTATTTTCGGGATTTTGAATCCTTAGATACCCTCCATACCGCCAGAATCACCGCGATTGAGAAAACCGTTAGGATGATTAGCGGTACGACTTTGTCGCAACTACCTTGTCCCCCCAAGCAAATCACCACCTTATTAATATTCTAGGGCTTATGGAAGCCCTATCTCTTAATTATAGCACAAAACGGCATTATTGTCAATATAACCACCCTGTGTTATAATGTGAAAATGATTTGGAATGAGCTAAAAACACCATTTTTGATTTTGGCGCCCATGGAAGGAGTCACTGATATCGCCTTTCGCCAAGTAATTGCGCATGCTGGTCGTCCGGATCTCTTTTTTACGGAGTTTACCAATGTCTCGTCTTACGCCTCTGAAAAAGGCCGCCATAATGCTTTAGAGAGGCTTGCAATTGCCCCCACCGATTCACCTATTATCGCTCAAATTTGGGGTAAAAACCCAGAACATTTTGCCACTTGCGCCGCTGCATTAGAAGATCTCGGTTTTTCTGGTGTTGATCTCAATTTTGGCTGTCCAGATAAAAATGTCAACCGGGCCGGCGGTGGCGCCGCTATGATTAAGACCCCTGAGCTCGCTATCGAATGTTACCGTAACGCTAAGGCCCACACCAACCTTCCAGTCTCTATCAAAACCCGTCTCGGCTGGGCCAAACCCGAAGAATATACTGAATGGCTCTCAACCTTACTCGACGAACACCCAGCAGCCCTCACCGTCCACCTCCGCACCAAAAAAGAAATGAGCAAAGTCCCTGCCCACTACGAGCTCATCCCTGACATTGTTAGACTTCGCGACCAAATTAGTCCCGAAACCAAACTCATCATCAACGGCGACATCAAAAATAAAGCCCACGCTCTGGAACTTCATAGACAGTATCCTGAAATCGATGGCTTTATGATCGGCCGCGGCGTCTTCCAAAATCCATACTGTTTCACCGACCATACCCCCACCCAAGAAGAACTAATGGAGTTATTGAAATACCACTTGGATTTGTATGAACAGTACGCAAATAATGCTTTGAGGAGCATAATCGCCGACGGGGCGATTACGGAGCGACCGAAGCCCGTGACGACGGGCCTGAGGGAGCGTTCCGAAAAGCATTATTTGCGTACTGCCCCATACGAACCTTTGAAACATTATTTCAAAATCTACATCAACAATTTTCCCGGAGCCTCGGACCTTCGCGCCAAACTAATGGAAACTCATAGCGTAGAAGAGGCTAGAAAGGTACTTTTGATAGCATAATGAGATTTAGACCAGATTTGTTTGCGTAAAAATTACAACTCAACAATGAAAAAATCTCCCATAGCGAGTTTACGAGCGAATAAGGAGATTTTTTCTTGACTTGTGTTGTAATTTTTACAGGCAAACAAGTCCTAGCTATCAAAAGTACCTTTCTAGCTTCTATGCTATAATAGGTTTATGAAAATCGCATTATTAGGTTACGGCAAAGAGGGTAAAGCCGTCAAAAAATATTTTAAAGACCATTTTGAAAACATAAAAATCGACATTTTCGAGAACTTCACCTTTGAAGAAATTTCCAAGAAGGATTATTCATCCTATGATATATTATTCCGCAGCCCTTCCGTCCCACCACTACATCTAAAAAACGAATCCAGCGTCACCAAATATTTCTTCGACCACTGCCCTTGCCCCATCATCGGCGTCACCGCCACCAAAGGCAAAGGTACCACTTGCTCGTTTATTAAATCACTGCTTGACGCCCACCACGAAGACGCTTATCTCGTCGGTAACATCGGCGAGCCGGCTATCGATATCTTAGACCAGCTAAAACCAAACTCGGTGGTCGTTTATGAAATGTCCAGTTTCCAACTTTGGGACCTCGGAAAATCCCCCCATATTGCCATTATTGGTCACTTGGAACCAGATCATCTTAATGTTCATAAAGATTACCGAGACTATTTGAACGCCAAGAAAAACATTTGTCTTCACCAGACCAAAGAAGATTATTGTATTTATTATAAAGATAATCTTGAAACCCTAGAGCTCGTCCGCGACTCTAAAGCCAAAAAAATCGGCTACCCGTACCATATTCCAGACGAAATTAGAAATGTCATACTTCTCCCTGGCGAGCACAATGTAAATAACGCTATCGCCGCCATCACAGCCGTAGCCTGTCTCAAAAATATCTCACCAGCCGAATATTTAAGAGATTATAAAACTGAGATTATTCAAGGCCTTGAAAACTTCCACGGCCTGCCTCACCGCCTAGAATTCCTCCGCGAATTAAATAATGTCAAATATTACGACGATAATTTTGCCACCAACCCTTCTTCGACTAAAGTCGCCGTCGACGCCTTCCCAGACGATAATCTCGTTCTAATTCTCGGTGGTCGCGATAAGACTAATTACGAAGACCTCCCCGAAATTAGAGACATCTTAAAAGCCCCACAAATCAAGCGCGTAATTTTAATCGGTGAATCCGGCCACGAACTCGCTAAAAAATTCCCTGACCCTCGCTACCGCCTAGCCAACACTCTTTCTGCCGCCGTCTTCGCCGCTCGTCTCGAAGCCGAGGCCATCACCAGTGATACCACCAACAAAGACCAAAACACCATCATCATTATGTCCCCCGCCGCCGCTTCGTTCGATATGTTTGAAAACGTCTATGACCGTGGCGCTCAGTTTAAAAATTTAATCTCGTCTCTAAATTAGAAATCAAAGCCTTCTCCACCGATGACACTGTGGCAAAGCCTTTAATTCCCGACCCCGCAAATTCCCGCGCGAGCTCAATCATTAGCCCACGGTCAATCGAGCGAATCAAATTCGGCATATTGTCATACTTTTCCACTGACTCATTGGTAAAATAGTTTTCCGCATAATAATCCGCAATCTGCCCCACCGTCTGCGCACCCATTTGCAAACGCCCCAGCGCATATAATCTCGCCGCTTCAAAATCCGCATCCGACACTTCGCCATTTAAAACCTTCATCATTTCCGTCTGAATCAGCGCAAATAGTTCCTCCGCATTCTCCACATTAACTTCCCCATCAAAATCCCAATACGAATTATGCGCATTTGAAGCAATCGAACTCCCCATCCCATAGACCAACCCCCTTTTCCTCGCCATTCCAAAAATCTTTGAATTCGTTGTCCCATTCAAAATATGGTTGAGGCAGTTCATCGCAAACACTTCCTTTGGCTCCAGGTGCCTAGGCGTCACCAAAGAAAACCCAAAAGTAATGTTCGACGCATCCTTTCTTCTAATCGACACCGCCTCCGAAGAGTGTAAATCTGCTCGCGGTATCTCAAATTTCTCGCCTTCTTTCAACGGCCACGCTTCTAATTCACGAATTATTTTGTGCTTTCGCCCGTGAATTTTACCCGCAATAATAAACAACATATTTTTCGCCGTGTGTGTCCGCCGGTAATGCTCCCGAATATCTTTAAGTTCAATATTGGCAATCGTTTTAATCCGCTCCGGCAAATCCAAAATATCTTCCCCCACCGCCTGCTGTACCCTCGGCCAAAGCAAACGATAATAATCATTCATATATCCCGTAAGTTCCGACTTCACGTTTGCTTTTTCTGACTTTAGTTCCTCTTCATTAAACCGCGGCTCACAAATCGACAACCGTTGAAGCCCCATAATCCTATCCCACTCAAAATCCGCACATTCCGTCTCATAACACACCGAAATATCTGATGTCCACGCATTATGATAGGCGCCATTTTTAGTAAATTCCGCCTCAAATGCCTGCTCGTCTTTATACTTCGCATTAGCCCCAAAAGCCAAATGCTCTACCACGTGCGGTATTTCATACACTTCGTGATTTTTAGCATACATCATCCCGGCTCTAAATTGCACCCGCGTCGACATCACACTCGCCCCCGGTATGTCAATCAGAAGCCCCCGCGCACCGTTTTTAAGTTGTACCTCTTCAACTGTATGTTTCATATCAACAAATTCAGTAAATTATTTTTTCCGCTTTGACTTAGATTTTGATTTCTTCTTCTTAGAGCCGGATTTTTTACCAGTCTTAAGAGCTCTCTTCGGCACTGGGTGTGCTCCTGGCGTCTTTTTCTTAAACTCTGAATCTAGATTTCTCTCACCTTTTGAAATTTCATTCACGCCCCGCTCGGTTTGTGATCCCGCCATCTTGGTAAGCTCGGATTCGTATTCCTCACCGTCCGTCACATTATCTGCCGCCGCCTCCGAAGGAGTAATCGAGAGCAAAATCTTCAAAACTTCCTCGCGCAAATTCCTCTGCAACCCATCAAACAACTTCTGCGACTCCGAGCGATATTCCACCAAAGGATCTCTTTGCCCTACCGAGCGCCAATGAATCCCCTCGCGCAGATGTTGCATATTTTCAAGGTGTTGCATCCACAAAGTATCAAGCACTTTAAGATACACTTCGCGCTCCACTTTCCGCATCGTCTCTGCGCCAAATTCCGCTTCCTTGTCTTTATAAGTCTCTTCAATCGCTTCAAGCGCCAATTTCTTACGGTCTTTTTCTTTACGCTTCAACCCAATTTCATGAATTAAATCATCATCAAAATCAAATACCGCCTTAAACTCCTTATCAAAATTCTTATTTACTCGCGATGAAAACTCCGTTAACATCTCCGCTTCATCCCGCATCAACCTCTGAATTTCTTTATAAATATCCTCACCTTCAAGAATCTTCCGACGCATCATATACACTACTTTGCGGTGACGATTAATCACGTTATCGTATTGCACCACGTTTTTCCGAGAGTCAAAGTTAAATCCTTCGATGCGTTTCTGCGCCGCTTCGAGTGTCTTTGAAATCGCCTTAGTTTGAATTGGCGTATCTTCTGGCACCCCGAGTCTCGTCATCAACATCTTCACTCTATCGCCTTGGAAAATTCGCATCAAATCATCTTCGCAAGACACAAAGAATTGTGTCGTCCCTGGATCACCTTGCCGACCACCACGACCTCTGAGCTGATTATCTACTCGCCTCGAATCATGTCTTTCCGAACCAATCACCACGAGACCACCTAATTCTCTTACGCCTTCACCGAGTTTAATATCGGTACCACGACCTGCCATATTAGTCGCAAGCGTAATCGCGCCCTTCTCACCAGCTTTTGCAATAATCGCCGCCTCACGCTCATTATTCTTTGCATTCAAAAGCTCATATGGTAAGCCAAATTCATCCAAATACCGCGCAATTTCTTCATTATTTGCAATCGAGCCCGAGCCTACTAGCACCGGCTGACCTTTTTCGTGATATTCCTTCACCGCCTCGGCAATCGCTTTTAACTTCCCAGCCTTAGTTTTATAAATCAAATCGTCCTTATCCACCCGAATAATCGGCTTATTGGGTGGAATCTGAATCACATCCAGAGCATAAATCTGCTGGAACTCCTCAGCCTCCGTAAACGCCGTACCAGTCATACCAGACAGTTTCTTATACAAACGGAAGAAATTCTGGAACGAAATCGTCGCGAGAGTCATCGACTCTTGCTTCACCACCACACCTTCCTTAGCTTCAATCGCTTGGTGCAAACCTTCATTGTATCGCCGACCCTGCATCAACCGCCCAGTATGCTCGTCTACAATAATCACTTCGCCCGAATTCGTCACTACATAATCCTTATCACGCTTAAATAGCACTTCCGCGCGAATTGCTTGCTCGAGATGATAAACCAGTGGTGTATTCTTCGTAGAATACAGATTGTCTACTCCCAAAATCTGCTGGACTTTTTCAATTCCTTTATCAGTCAATGTCACCGAGCGTCGCTTCTCATCAAGAATATAATCTTCTGGCGTGAGTCTAGCTGCCACCTTTGCAAATTGATAATATGCTTCCGGATTATCGCCCGCCGGCGCACTAATAATGAGTGGCGTCCTTGCCTCATCAATCAGAATCGAGTCTACCTCATCCACAATCGCAAAATTTAACTCTCGCTGACGGAGATATTGTACTTCCGAAGTCATATTATCACGAAGATAATCAAACCCAAACTCATTGTTCGTCCCGTAAGTAATGTCAGCATTGTAAGCCTCTTTTCTCGTACAAGGCTTCAAATGGACAAATCTCTCATCATCATGCTCGTCATTTTCGTACTCACGATCATAAATAAACGAAGCCTCATTAATAATCACCCCCACCGACACGCCCAGAAAATCATAAATCGGCCCGTTCCAGCCCGCATCACGTTGCGCGAGATAATCATTCACCGTCACTACGTGTACACCGTGCCCCGTGAGAGCATTAAGATATGCCGGGAGCATCGCCACGAGAGTTTTACCTTCACCCGTCTTCATTTCCGCCACCGCGCCTTCGTGAAGCACCATACCACCAATCAACTGTACATCATATGGCCTGAGACCCAAAATACGCTTCGATGCTTCTCTTGCCACTGCAAACACCTCGGGCAAAATATCATCGAGCGATTTTTTCTCCAAAATCTTCTTAAACTTCTCCGTCTGCGCCGCGAGCTCCTTATCACTCATCTTCTCATACTTTGGCTCTAATTTATTAATCTCTTGTGCCCTCTTCCATAGCCGTCTTAGGATTTTTTTCTGCGCGTCACCAAACACACCCTGCAAAAATTTAGTTAATGCGGTCTTATCAGCCAACTTATCGGTCGGTTTCTTTTCTTTTTTAGCCATAAATCACTCCAATCTCTTTTTATTCTAGCACATTAGTGCTTCTTTATAAAGAGATTTTTTAGACTATGTTTCTTGCGATGCGGTTGCATCTCCAACTTATAGCGCCGGATCTGTCCAGTTAACTTTGCTTCCACCAAATCCGCCCCAGCAAAAATGTTCGTGCACTCATCACGTGCCGCAATCACCTTACCACCTGGGATTTCCATTGCCGCCGAAATCTCATATTTTTCTGCCTTACTCTTACCAATTTCCGTAACTATTACTTTTGCCACCACATCTTTTTTAAACCCACGTGGCAAGTAACGGTCAAGTTTCCCGATTCGCTTCTCCACATATTTCCGAAATGTTTCTTCTACCTTAAACCCATTTCCGGTGATTTCAATTTTTTCTATCATTTTTTCTCCTTTTTTACATTACCTCTGTTATTTTCGGGACATTTGTCTCAAATCTCCGTCTTCCCACCAAGATACGGTCTCAAAACTTCCGGAACCGTGAGTTTCCCGCCTTCTTTCGCGTAGTTTTCGAGCATCACCACGAGCGCCCGTGCTAGCGGTATCGCTGTCCCATTCAAAGTATGTACAAATTCCACCGTGCCATCTTTGCGTCGTACCCGCACGTTACAAGCTCGCGCTTGAAAATCTGTACAGTTTGAACACGACGTAATCTCCTGATATTTCTGATTTACCGGCGACCAATATTCCATATCGTACTTTTTCGCTGCCGGCGCCCCGAGGTCCCCCGCTGCAATATTAATAATATGGTACGGAACGCCCAGCCCCTGCCAGATTTCCTCTTCAATTTGAAGAATCTTCCCGTGCATTTCCTTTGACTGCTCCGGCAAACAAAACACATACATCTCTAGTTTATTAAACTGGTGCACCCGGAAAAGCCCGCGCGTATATTTCCCATAAGTCCCCGCCTCTTTTCTAAAACACGCCGAATAACCTGCGTACATTAGAGGCAACTTATCTTCATCAATAATCTCATCCATATGATAACCAGTGAGTGGCATTTCCGCCGTCGCAATCATCGCGAGATCTTCCCCTTCAATATAATACTCATCAGACTGTTCTGAAGTCCGCGGGTTAAATCCACACCCCTCAAGCACCCTTGAAGACACCATATCTGGCACCGTCATATAAGTAAATCCATGTTCTAGAACTTTGCTTATCCCATACTGCAACAACGCATTTTCCAGCAAAGCCAACTCGCCTTTTAGGTAATAAAACTTCGCTCCTGCGACTTTCGCCCCCCGCTCAAAATCTACCCAGTCCCGGCTCACCGCATAATCCAAATGATCCACTCCAGTAGTGTGATTTTCACCCCACTTCTTCACCTCCACCGAACATTCCTCTCCCCCTAGTGGCACATCATCAAAAATCACATTCGGCACCGCCTTCACCATAGTTGAAAGTCGCCCTTCAACCTCCGACAATTTCTCTTCTAATTCCGCAAGTTCCGCCTTGATTTTCTTCCCCTCTTCGATTAGCTCCGGCGCTGGCTTACCACCTTTCATTTTCCCCGCAATTTCATTCCGCCGCGCTCTTAATTCTTCTACTAAAACAAGTATTTTTTTCCGCTCACCATCTAGTCGCACCACTTCGTCGACGTCAATCTTATAGCCTTTTTCCTTGGTAGACTTCTCCACCAAAGCGAGATTCTCTCTAATAAACTTCACATCTAACATATATATTATTATAGCACGTTTTTGTATAGCCGCTGATAATCGGATAAATGTAAATCAGCTGGTCTCGCATCTCTTGATAAACCTAGTTTATCAAAAATCAAGATAAGCTCTTCTTTCGACTTATGTCCCGCAAGATTATGTATTAGTTTCTTTCTCGGTGCCTTAAACGCTAACTTTATAAAGTCCATCACCGCGTCCGACACCACTGGCGCGTGGGGCGTTAGGACCAACACCTGCGAATCCACCTTCGGTGGTGGCGTAAACTCACCCTTTAGAACCACCGGCCCGAGCTCCACCTCCGCCCGATTTTTCACAAATAAGGATAGCACTGTCTCTTTTTCCGACGCCACCCGCTCCGCCACTTCTTTTTGCATCAGGAGCACCACTTTCTCCGGCAGTACCTCCGCCGTCAGCACCTTCTCGATAATCGGACTAGTAATATAATACGGGATATTCCCCGCCACCTTATAACCAGCTGGCATCTTGCTAAAATCAAATTTCAAAATATCCCCATTCACCACTTCCAGATTTTTCCCTGGAAATGACCCTGGGAGTTTCCGCGCTAAATCTGCGTCAAACTCCACCGCCACAATCTTTTTAAATCTCCGAAAGAGCGACGACGTCAAAGTCCCTAACCCCGGCCCGATTTCAAGACATATCTCACCACCGCCCGTGAGTTCAGCAATTTCTTCCAAAATCACTCGGTTATTTAACCAGTGCTGGCCTAGCGCTTTATTGACCATTCCGATTCGTCCAATCCGTCGCGAGATCAAACTGCTCCGGGTTCGTATCAGCAAAAGTCCCTGTATCATACACCCGCCCAGGACCTAGCGACGTCTCCACCACCGAGCACCGCGGATAACGTGACAAATTTGCCGCCACCAACACATATCCTTCGGCATCCACCTTCACCCCATCATCTCGCACAGTATAATAAGCCTTCACCCCACATTCCCGCGCCGCAATCACCATTACCCCCCGCATCGGCAAATCATAATAAGTCTCCTGCCGCTCAACAATTGTCCCATCCGACTTCCGCACCGTATAGCGATTTCTCCCTCTACTTCTCGTAAGTGGCGTCCTTTCAATCTCGCTCGCTCCCACTGCCACAATCTTCGTCACCGGCTCCCTTTTAACTTCTTCACCAATTAACTCCCGCTTCACTTCAGCCCCATTTTCATAAAACACTTCGTAGTTTAATACTTTAAGCCCTACCTCCCCGAGCTGTCTCACCTCTTTTTCTCCCGGCGTCATATTGTAATCTTTTATAATCTTCTCCGGGAACATGATTTCTTCCTCTACCGTCACCATCCTCCCACCATTTCGCACAATTTCATAAATTTCTACCATACCCGCTTCTAGAAAACTCGTGTTTCGCATCAAATTTACCTCATCTCCATCGTAAATCGTAAAGCCACTCGTCCGCGCAATCGTCTTCGCATCATAGCTCGATGCCATCACATATTTTTCCACCGCCCCATCCTTTAAAATCACCGGCCTTGCCCGATAAATATTTATAAAGTAATTATTGCTATCAATCACACTTTTAAGCTCAGGCTCTACCGTATCTGCCTCACCAAGTACTACTCCTGCTCGCTCCAGCACTTTCTCCACCGTTATCGCGCCACTTTTTACTACCAATCTCTCTGACCCATCATAAATATTCACAAAATATTCTCCGGTGTCTAACACTATCTCGCCGTCACTATCTGCATAAGTTCTCTGCCGCCCCACTATATAAACTGAACCAAAAACCACCACCAAAATCAAAGTCACCAAGACAAAAAGCAGTTTGTCAATGCTCTTATCAAGCCTCATACCTCCATTATACCACCTTTTTATTTAATACAAAATCAGCAAACTTTATAAAGTTTGTCAAAGTTTATAAAGTTTTTGAGAAAGTTTTAGGCGGAGGGGCTATTCCGGAGGCTCGGAAGGAGGAAGAGACAGAAACAGAAAGACTGGACTCTTACTCGCCTCACTGGATGCTACCCGCTACGGGCTAAGAACCAGCCACGCAGCGGACTGTGTTCCCGTAGTACTTGTAGCCGCTACTCGTCCCGGGGCGGACGTCGTTACTGTAGAGGTACAGGTAGTACGCGCCGCTGCGATTGTACGCCGAGGACGACCAATAGTACCCGCGACTGCTACGACTGCCCGCCTGCGCGCCATCCCAGAGCCCGGAGTAAACAAAGTTATTTGGGAATGAACGCCACTTAACAGACTGAGTAGAACCTGCGGTGCTATCCTGGTTTTGACCAGTACCACCCATCACTCGGTCTAGGTAGGAGAAGCCACCTACACGCCAAGTACTGCTGGCTTCTTGGTTGTCTAGTTCTCCAGTAGATGTATAGCCTAGTGGTAGATGCCAGTTAGATGGGCAGATGGAAGTACC
>JAGAEN010000015.1 GCA_017613135.1 Candidatus Saccharimonadota bacterium
AAGCTAGAGCTTGCACAGGAGAATTCTTGAAGAGTACCGGAAGAGGCTACCCAGACTGGGTAGAGTATCATACCTTTTGTAGCGAGAGTGGTAGAAGGTACCGTGAGAGTTTCATTTGGGCCGTAAATAGTGCTGGCATTTGTAGCAGTGAAGTCTGTACTCCAGCCTGCAAAGCCGTAGCCAGAACGAGCGTAGTTTGGTGCGATAAGGTTAATGGTGGTGGCGGAAGTGCCCACACTAATCTTTCCAGCAGTAGGTGAAGAAGAAATAGAGCCGAGTGAGGACATGGAGCCTTCAATGTCTGATGCGTTAGGTGCATAGCAGACATAGCCGGCTGGACAATCTGAGTCTTTAAGTGGAGTTAAAGGTTTTCCAGCAGTGCTTGGATGAACGAGAGTATATTTTACTTGACCTACATAGGTGCCGGCAGGTTGGGTGGGGGAGATGTAAGCCCGATAAGTCGTCGTAAGGTTAGACCCTGACGCTGTCGCCCCCATATCTGTACTATTCAAATAATACGCCACTTTTGTATATTCTGCTGGTACTGCTGCAAAGCCTGAGAAATCTGGGTCACCTGTTTGTTTATTAGTATCGTCAGTAGAGCCAGCAACAATAGGAAGATAAGTAGAGCCAGTCTTAGTGAGTTTCATAGCCCAGGATGAAGTACCAGTCGTAATGGTAGCTGCTGTTGCAATATCAAAACTACTATCAATTGCTGAATTAACTAATACATTCTTGCCATATTCATTATCGGTATAGCCTATGGCGTATAGAGCATAGCCGGTATTATCATTGCAAAAAATCTTAACCGTCGTCGTCCCAATTTGGTCATTGGTCTGGCCGTTATTTATTTCTGCATTATGCGAATTCACTCCGCTACTCGTCAACGTACACGACTCCGGCACTGATACACTCATCGTGTCAATATGCGAATCATCCGCAAGTGCCAAGGGATTAGTTAGTATTATACTAGACAGCACTACAAGAGCTACTAGCCCTCCAGTCACTATTATATGCTTTTTAACCATAGCTATAATCTCACCTATTTAATATCCTTACTACCATCATAACACACTTTTTTCAAAATGCTAATGCAAATCTCATCTTTTTAAAGCCAGCCATAATAATACCGGCAGGAGATATATCTGCAACGCGTTCGGCAGCCCCGCAAAGAAAATAAGTGATACAGCATACGCCACCATCAGAGATAATATCGCCAGACTAGCCGGGCTTTTTATCACCACTCTTAACACCATTATTAATAGCACCACTGCTAACACCACACCGACTAACCCCACTTCGAGCAGCAAACTTGCGTATTCATTCTGGACGATTTCTTTCGGCGAAGGCGTTAGCCCCGCTTCATACATCGCCTGCCCCGCACCGCCAATCCCCACGCCAAAAAGCACCGTCTTCACATCTCGCAACCACAGCGTCAAAGCATTTCTCGTCAACATCTTTCTTATTTCTGTCGATTCTTCCACGTAGCCATCGTATATCGATTCATTTCCTTCGGCGCTCTCTTCGCTACTCACGACCTCGCTCTCCGTCTCCCCCGCCCCACTTTCTACCACATTCTCATCTCGTTGCCGTATATCAATAATCCCAAGCGATAAATGATTTAACACCTTCGCCACACCAGACTGATAAGTGTCATTCGTCGGGCTCACCTGCGCCAAAACCCCCTGCAAATTCAGTGTAAACAAAAACGAGAGAATGATAACTAGCCACATCTTGTCCACCGCCCGAAACACTTGTCTCGCTTTAAAACGGCATATCGTCGCGGCCGTCATAAACACCATCGCGACAAAAAACGCATATATCGCCCCTCGTGAAAATGTGAGGAATAGCGTGGCAGAGAAACAAAAAAGTAAAAATTCAAAACCTAAAAAACGCGAACCGGAGTATTTTTTACAACGGTCACGAAACGAGTCACGAAACTGAAATTTCGTGCGAGTTCCGACTGACCCGTTGTAAAAATTATCACCGCGTGAGCGTTCAAGTTTTAAGTTTTTACTATTTTGTTTCTTTAACACCAACCATCCACTCACTATCGCCGGTGCGAGAAGCAAGTTTCCCATAAATTGCGGTTCTATCGCAAACCCATTCGGGTGCGGAAACCCAAAACTCCGATACGTACATCCAAGACATATCAAAGTATTTTCTCTCGGCACCCCCACCACATCTAAAATACATTGTATAAGGCACCACGCGCATATAACCAGCGACGACCCAAAGAACCACTTTAGAAACTTCCGCGAAAAATCTTTATTAAGTTCCGCCCTTAATCCCACCATTATCATCACTGCGAACACGATTAGCCACATCACCCCACACGTCAAAACTCCACGTAGAGTATTCGCCGACCACAATATTGATAGCGTCACAAAAGCGGGGAATAGTAGATACCGCCACTTTTTCAAGCATTTTCGCACCATTATCTTCCGCAGAAACATCACCACTCCGAAAACGTCAAACACCACCAGCCAAATCATCGGCAGGGAAAGCTCAAAATTCATCGTCCCATCCCCACCCAGCGATATCACCGGATGATATGAAAAGAAAAGGACTAATGGAAGTAAGTAGAGAAGATTAAGCAAAAAATTAGAACCTAAAAAGCCTGAACCGGAGGTGTTTTTTACAACAGTCACAGACGAGCGAGGAAACTGTAATTTCGGAGCGAGTCTGCCTGATCTGTTGTAAAAAACACGACCGCGTGAAGGCTCCTGTTCTAATTTTTTACTTAATCTTCTCATTGATACATTTCCACCGCGTGAGCGTTCAAGTTTCGATTTATTACTTAATCTTCTCATCTATAAACTTCGTCAGCTCCTTATCAAATCTTTCCACCGCAAACTTCTTCGCGGTTTTCGACACCTTCTCACGATTAAATTTCATTTTCTCAAACTCTAGAATCGCCTCCGCAAGCGACTTCGCCGTCTGTTCTTCAAATAATAGCCCGTTTTTTCCATTCACCACATAATCTCGCGCCCCACCTTCACAAAAAGCAATCACCGGGCACCCCGCCGCCAGCGCCTCCACCGGCGCAATCCCAAACGGCTCCATACTAGGGAATAAATACCCCTTCGCCTTTGCTACCCAGCCGGCAAGTTCCTTCTTCTTCATCAAAGGCTTAAACTCTATTTTTTCCGCCCCCTTCGCCATTTTCACCAACTTCTTATGTTCCGGCCCCTCGCCGATCACCACCAGTCGCCTTTGGCTCATCTCACACGCCTTCACTGCCAAATCTATCTTCTTCCAATTCACTTGCCTTGATGTCACTATGTAAAAGTTTTCCACAGGTTTTCCACAGGCCTTAGCAAAATCCTCAAACTCCACCGGCGGATGAATTACCACTGATTCCCTCCCATAGCATTTCTTGATCATCTCCTTCGCATAATCCGAAATCGTCACAAAATAGTCTACTTTTCTCGCCGCCTTCAAATCTGCTCTTTTAAGTGGCTTCACTAGCAACTTAAAAAACGGCCGTACTAGAGGATTTAACACCCCAAACCCCGGATTTTTCACGTAATCATTATACATTTGCCAATAATACTGCGTCGGCACGTGACAATATGAGACATGTGTCCCATTTGGCACTTTTACCGCCTTCGCTTCCGCCCCCGTCACCGAAATCACCAAATCATATTCCGACAAATCTAGATGCGAAAAATACCTTTGCCGGAAAGGCCCTAACGCCCTTCGCCACGAAGCCGGCATTTTCTGCATCCATCCCGTCCTTATATCTGCATCAGAAAACCAGTCAATTCCCTTCGGGTCATACTGGGAAGTATAAATCGGCGCATCCGGATATAAACGGTGAATTTCAAGCAAAACCTTCTCGGCTCCGCCCACATTCGTCAGCCAATCACAGACCAAAGCAACTTTCATTTTGCTCCGTCCCGTTTTAGCACCGTCGCAATCGTCTTAAAGAAAATCTGCGCATCCATCATCAAAGACCAGTTCATCACATAATAAATATCCAGCGCTCTTCTCTCTTCAAATGGAATATCTCGTCTCCCAGAAACCTGTGCGAGTCCCGTCAATCCAGACTTCACCGTAAGAATCAGCGACCTATCACCGTAATTACGTAGTTCCCCCGGCAGTAATGCCCTCGGCCCAATCAGCGAAATATCTCCCTTCAAAATATTAAACAGTTGCGGCAATTCATCTAGCGAAGTCTTTCTAATAAAATGCCCCAATTTCGTAATTCGTGGATCATTCTTCATATAATCTCCATCCGCACGATATTTTTTGATTAGCTCCGGCTTTCCCATCTTGGTAAACGCCTCTTCTGCCGTCATCCCACTATATTCCGGCTTCATCGAGCGAAACTTATAACATCTAAACTTCCGATTATATTTCGTCAATCTCTCATCCGTATAAATCGGCGAATGCTTCGGATCAGAAATCTTCGAAATCAGCCAAATCACCGCCATCGGTATCGCCGCAAGAATTATCGCCACTAAAGAAAACACAATATCAAACGCTCTTTTCACCGCCGCATAGCCACCCGCAAGTGGCGTTGTCATCACCATCACCGCCGGCGCATTACCGATCAGTTCCATCTCGCCAAAATGCGACGAAAGCGACGACTCGCTCGGCACAAAATAATACACCATATGCCTCTGCACCGCCTGCTTATACACATATTCCGTATTTTTCTCATCCGTTTGCAAAATCACATCCGCCTTAGCCTTTTTCAAAGCCTCTTTTAACGACGAATACTGTGATACCTTCAAACCCTTTGGAATAAACTTTTTCCCCGCTACCACGCCAGCCAGTCTGAGGCCTGACTCCGGCGTCGAAGTAATATAATCCGCCAAGTACTCCGTATTTTTGCTATTCCCAATAATTATTACTCGCCTTACTCCGTAAGCTTTTCTAAAAATTTGACGCACCACAAATCTTACAACAATCCGTTCAAGTAGCAAAAACACAAACGACAGCACCATCGCCATTAGCGCCATAACCCTCACCGGGAACACATTATCGCCTTTGAAAAAATCATAAACAATCAAAGACGACACCGACAGCACCGCCGCAAGTAGTAGCCTCCCTCGCTCCGGCAATCTCGTCCGCCCCAAAAAAATCGATTTCTTATACAGCCCCAGCGCCGCGAGAATCACGAGCATCACCGGCACCAAAGTCGCCACCGTCAAAGTAAAATCAAGTAGTTGTGATTCAAATTCATACGGTCTCGGATCCACGTGTACCCGAATAAAATACGCCACCGCAAAAGACAATATCAGCGCTAACGCATCCCCCACCATCAAGCATATTCTAAGAATCAAATTAGATTTCTGTCTCATATAAAGTATATTATATCAAAAAAACGAACCGGAATTCACTTCCGGTTCGTTTTTTATTATTCCACCGTCACCGACTTCGCAAGATTGCGTGGTTGATCCACATTGTACCCCTTCGCAATCGTCATATAATATGCGAACAGCTGCGATACCAGATTCATCAAAATTGGCGTAAATATCTCTAGAGATGTAGTAATTTTTACAACACTCTCTACTGGTAAATCAAAATTCTCCACATTTGTCACCGCAATAATATGCCCACCCCGCGCCAACACTTCCTGCACATTTGACACCGCCTTATCATAGAGATCTCCTTCCGGCAAAAGCGCCATCTCAAAGAACCGATCATCAATTAGCGCGAGAGGTCCATGTTTTAATTCACCAAATGCATATGCATTAGCATCCACATACGAGATTTCCTTAAGCTTCAACGCCCCCTCCATCGCCGTCGGGTAAGCCGTATCCCGTCCGAGATAAATCGCATGGTCATAATCCTTGTGAGCCTCAGCAATCTTCTTCACATCTTCTACTACTGTATCCAGCACCGAGTGAATCTCTTCCGGCAACTTTGCAATCTCTTCTACATATGGCCTAAGTGTCCCAGGTTTCACACCTTTTGCCTGCGCAATAGTTAAGCCAAACATCACCATCGCCACCACTTGCGAAGTGAAAGCCTTGGTCGAAGCCACTGAAATCTCTGGCCCCACGTGCACATAAGTCCCACCATCCACTTCCCGTGCAATCGTCGAACCAATCGCATTCACAATCCCAATCGTCTTAATCCCCTGTTTCTTAATCTCGCGAAGACACGCCAAAGTATCCGCCGTCTCGCCCGACTGCGACACAATTAACGCCACCGAATCTTTCGGAATATAAGCATTACGATAGCGGTATTCCGAGGCAATCACCGTCTCTACTGTAATCTCCGGCGTAAACTGCTCAATATAATATCCCGCGAGCAATCCCGCATGATAAGCCGTACCACAACCCACAATCACCAAGTGTTTTATCTGTCTAAGTTCCGCCACCGACAACCCAGGACCACCTAAATGCACCGTCCCCGCCGCTAAATTCACCCGGCCACGCAAAGTCTCCTTCAAAGATTCTGGCTGTTCCATTATTTCTTTCAACAAGAAATGGTCATATCCACCTTTCTGAATAGCCGCCAGATTCGTCTCAATCTCTTCCACTTTCGCCGACACCGGCTCCGCATTGAGGGTCTTGATTTCCACGCTATTTTTTGTTACGTGCGCCACTTCGCCATCATTTAAATAAATCGCCTGCTTAGTGTGCCCTACTAGCGCCGATGCATCTGACGCAATCAAAGTCTCATCATGCCCCACACCGATCACCAGTGGCGACCCACTTCTTGCCACCACTATCTCGTCCGGCGTCTTGGTCGACACCACCGCAATCCCAAAAGTCCCCTTCACTAGTTTTAGCGCCTGTACCACTGCATTCGACAAAGGGTATTTTCCATCTTTATAGAAAGACTCAATCAGCGCCGCTAGTACTTCTGTATCCGTCTCCGATTTAAACTCGTGTTCCTTAAGCGCCGCCTTTAACTCTTTATAATTTTCAATTATTCCATTATGGACTACATAAATATTCCCAGCCTGATGCGGATGTGCATTAGTCTCACTCGGTTCGCCATGTGTCGCCCATCTCGTATGCCCAATCCCAATTTTGTCGTCGCGTTTATTCTTCGCAAGCTTCTCTTCCAAATTCGCGATTTTCCCTTTCGCCCGAAGAAGCGTCGGCTCACCATCAGCACTTAGAGTCACAATACCCGCCGAATCATACCCCCTATATTCCAATCTTTTCAACCCTGAAATCAAAAAATTCTGCGCATTTTTATTCCCCACATACCCCACGATTCCACACATCTTTACTCCTCCTTAATTATACCCATTATATCACAAGTGTATTATAATAATTATAATAAGGAGGACTATGGAAGATACTAAAATTTGTCAAAGCTGTGCAATGCCACTAACTTCAGAAGATATGTACTCTACTGAAAAAGACGGCAGTATCAATTCGGACTATTGCAAATGGTGCTACAAGGACGGCGAATTCATCGACAAATGCACGATGGAAGAATATATTGACAAATGCGCTCAGTTCGGCGAACAAGCCGGCATGACCAACGAGCAAATGAAAGAGTATTGCACAAAAATATTCCCAACGCTCAAAAGATGGAAGAAAGCATGACATGACAAGTACCAAAGAGTATCGCGATTTTATATTAGAACAATTATCGGAAGTGCCGAATGTTTCCTGCCGCCCGATGATGGGTGAGTTTTTACTTTACTCCGACGGCGTATTATTTGGCGGTATTTATGATGATCGTCTGCTCGTAAAAAGGGTGCCGGAGAATGCAAAATATAATATGGACGAAGTAGTTCCGTATAAGAACGCCAAACCTTTCTACTTTGTGGGAGATGTTGATGACAAAGAAAAGCTAGCAGAAATAATTATTAATACCGTTAAGGGACTAAAATGAACAAAGCAATGTTCGAGAAAAAGAAAGATAAATACTTCCAAATGCTAGAAAAGAAAGGTGCCACTTTCATCAGCTAGCTAATACCGCTCCAACGAGCGCACCTCTAGCCGAAAAGAGGCAACATGGCGAAACGCCACATATTCAAGAAGACGAAGCCGGGAGAGCCAATACCGGTCACCGCTCGGCAACTTGAAAGTTTTATGCTCGAACACAACGGCAGATTTAATTCGCGCGATTACGATAAGTTTGAGCGCATGGAGCTAATGGAATCGCCTGTTCACGACGCAATCCACGAATTAAAGACTTACTCCCTAGAGATTCTAACAAAACATTCTAGCAAATAGTCAATAAATAGCATCCACTTGATTACAATCGGGTTTTGAAAGTTATTGTGCAGAAAATATGGGTGGGATTTTTTCTCGACGCTAAAAGGTAAATTATGCTGTGGTAAACTCTTATAAAGAGTCCTAATCTTTTCAAGAAGTCTTTCGAGTGTTATACTATACACAATAATAAGGATATTTTTTATGGACCAAAATGAATTAGAGGGCGTTAAAAAAATAGTAACCCTAATAAGTGAAGCCCAGGATATTGGTACAAAGCTTGGTTACACTAATCTTCTACAACCAGGATTAGTTAAGGAGCTTATCGTCGGTTCAATTCTTGGACATGCAGTTCACAAAACAAAACACGATGCAGATGCTTTTGACCCAATCGATAGAACCATAGAATATGAATACTTGTCATGCTTTGAAGACGGGACATTTCAATTGGATAGAATGTTCAAATTTCCTGAGGAAGAGCACCAAAAATCAATGCATCGCATAACGCGGAACAAGTATTTTTATTGTGCAGTTTTTGCAAGAAAAAACCCTCTACACGTTAAAGCAATTTACCAGGTGCCAGTACAAGCAATATATGATGAAACAAACCGACAATTAGCAAACAGTAAGAATAATATTTCTCACGTAGGTTTTACCATTCCATGGGTAAAAGAAAACGGAAAAAAAATTTATGGAGAATAGCCCCTACCAGTATTCATCTAGTATCTTATCCATCTTTTTGTAAAGATGTAAAGCGTCTGCTTCATTTTGAGAATCAAATATTTCTTTTTGTATTTTTGATATATTGCTATGAATAGTATTTGCAGCATCGTACTTATCGATTTTTATCTTCTTAATAGATCCAGCTGGAAACGTCCAGTTTGATGAAGATTCAATCTTTGCAGCTACGTCGTGACTGTTTAATAGGGCATAAAGGTAAAACGCTTCGTCATAATCGCTGAGTGGGATGAACATTACGTTTAAATCTGGTATGATTTTTTCCGCATGATCAATAATGAATACTCTAAATTTTTTAGATATAAATTGCCAGCATAATTTAATGGGTGCTCTTGTATAATCGCCTATATTGTAAAGACTAAAGAAGGGTTTCCCAACAAGAAATTTCCCATATCCACTTCTAGCCAAGAGATCATCCTTAAATAATGAAAAATAATTCATCGCAAGCGGATAATTTTTAGAAAAATGGTCTTCATCAATTGGTTTCGAAAAGTCTTCCCTTAGTTGAGGTACGATAATATAATTTTCGAGTACGGGTGAAAAATCTTTTAAATTTCGTGCCCTTAAACAGTTGTAGAGTAAATCGTTTTCAATCTCTGAGTCAATAATTTTAAGTTTTTTCTTTCCGCATTTCCCAAGATTTCTTATCTTTGACGTATTATCAGATACGGAACCAGCACTTTCGTTATCAATCTTATCTACCCAATAAACGCCATTCAACCACGTACAAACACCGGCGCGTGCTTTATAGAAGTTTTTACCGTCAACGTTTCTTCCATTGATATCTTGTTTTATTTCTAAGGCACTATTCCTTTCGTTCGTTTTATATGCATAGGTTTCCTTATTGTCCCGCACAATCAAATATTTGATAGGATAAGTGTTGGTTTGACCTTTAACTGCAACAAATGCGCAATAAGTATTAGTGACACCAGGAAAAATTTTGCACCCATCATAATCTATTATTTCTTCAATTTTAAAAGGGGTATTGCTCTTTCTTATAAAATATTTTCTAAATTTTTCTCCAGAACTTTCGCTTCTGAATAATGTCAGATTAACAAGATAATTAAGAATGCCACGGTCTCTGATTAGGAAATCGATTGTTTTGTAGATATAGTAACTAGATATGTCATCATTGCACGCCCCATATGATGATCTAGTAATTTTTGTATTAAATAAGTCATAACTCCTCCAATCATCGCCTATCATTTTTTGATAAGAATCTGAAAGCGATTTCCATGCGACCCAAGGTGGATTACCAATAACTACTGAAAAGAGATTTTGGAATTTTGAAAAGTCGTCAATTTGAATAATCTTCCGATTTCTGTAACAATATTGTTCCCCTAATAGGAAATCCCCCCAGATAACATTTAAACGTTTTGCGTATTCGATGCCAAATAGTTCAATGAAAATCATTTTTATTATTAATACCGACAATGGATTAACTTCGAAGCTGTAAAAGTCGCTAACTTTGTCTGGCGAATAATAATCACAAAAAGCAAGCAAAAAAACACCAAACCCAGCCGCATTATCCGACCATAAACCAGAACACCTTTCGTGTTGATTTTTATCAAGTTTAGAGACCATATTATGGGCTACTGCAAAAGGAGTAAAATATTCACCTAATGATTTTCTGATTTCGCTAGGCAAAACGCTTCTATACGTTCTTTCCAAAAAGTCATAATAATTCTCATTATTTTTGACTTTATAGTTTGATACGACAAAATTACGAATATGGTTATATTCGTTTTGATTTATATTACTAATCGCATCTTCGAACAAGTTTTCGCCTAATAGCTCTTTTAGTTCACTATCTGTGTATGTTCCCAGTGCGAACTCTCTTGCAATGATATAAACTAGGAGATGTGAGGCGAATACTATTTCGTATACATTCGAATTATATCTTTGAGATAATTGGTCAAGAACGTCTTTTTTTCTTGAAATAGTTTTTAACGAAATATACTTGGACATAAACTCACGCCAGGCATCGTATACTAATTCATAACTTGTTTTGTTATGAATAATACTACTCAGAGCTGCATCCAGTATCTCGTCATTCTTCTTCATCATTATATTATAGCTTACTTCAGTTAAAATGTCTGCTGTATTTAAGCTTAGGTTAACGACAATTGCGAGTTCGAACTCACCAAATAGCAGATATGGACAACGCAGTTCATATATCTCCCCACTCTGCCAAAATGCTTATGCTTGGAGTTTTCGAACTCGCTAAATTCGCTAATTAACAGGCTAGAAAAAGGAGATCTCGTTAGCCTTCGGCTATTCGCGTCCCAAGGGGCGAGCGAAAAGGACATTTTGGTCAGAAATATGGTTTCGAACCTCGATAAAACGAGAAGACGAGCAAAAATAAAATGTTTACATTTTATTTTTCGAGACGACGAAGTTTTTTCTCGTAGAGAAATTGATGCACAAAAAAGGGTGGTTTTTGAGATTAAATCACCATTTATTTTCATCTTCGAACCTGAGTTTTCCACAGGTTCCCCTGTTGGTGAGCCGGGAGGGACTCGAACCCTCGACACCAAGCTTAAGAGGCTCGTGCTCTAACCAGCTGAGCTACCGGCCCTCACCATTCACTAATTATACCACAAAACCCAAATTTTGAAAACCCCAAAATCTAGTCCAGTTCCACCAGCTTGTATTCCCTACTTCCAAGCCCCAACTTCTCCGCGTACGGCAAAATCTCTCGCCCCAATCTCGAATCAATTCTTTCACGTAGCTCAGCCGCTCCCGGGTCCTTACTCGCCCATACCATATCAATAAACGCTTGGTCATTCGCCACCGGATCTAAAGACCCCACAATCCCAAGATCCTCCATCACCGGATCGCCCTGCTCTGAATCACAATCACACGACACCGACAGCGCATTCATCACTGTAATATAGACAATCGGCCGGCCATTTTCTCGCAGATAATCCGAAACTGCCGTCGCCGCCTCCGCCATTGATTCAATGAAATTAATCTGCGGGTGTTTCAGCATCCAACAAAGCCTCGGGCTTTTCGTTTTTCCACACGAATGAATATACGCTTTACCGTTTCGCGACGCAAACCCAATCGACTGATTTTTCAGATTCGCCCCAAATCCACCCATCACATGTCCCTTCCCATGTGCCAAATTGACAAACGCATCATAATTATCAAAATGTGACCCCACCAAATCATATTTAAGGTGCTTCCCATGCAAAACCGGAATCTTCATCTCGCCTTCCGAATCCATAATATCCACTTCCGCAAACGACGTAAAACCATGTTCTTCCGCCACCTTCATATGATCAGATACCGTATTTCTCGCACCAGGATAAGCTGTATTACACTCCACAATCGTCCCATTCAATGATTTCACAAACGGCCCAATCAAATCAGCCTTCAAATACCCCTTCGCACCCTTCTCGCCCGTCGACACCTTCACTCCCACCCTACCAGACAGTTCCACGCCTAGAGCTTCATAAACCTTCTTCAGCCCATCCGGACTAATCTCCTTCGTAAAATAAACCTTCGCCATATTTCTCCTTTCTATTTCCCCAACGTCTTAATTTTTCTAAAATTCACCTTTTCCACCGCTACGCGCAGAGCCTCCTCCGAACCATAATGTGTCCGTGTACCCGGCGCGTCCGACAGCATATGTTGAGCATATGGAAAACTAACCACTGTGTCAAGAATCCCGCCTAGTTTTCCCGTCCCACACAAAATCTCCGCCACTCGCACCTTTTCCAAAGGCACATCAAGCGCCTGTTTCATCTCCTCCGGGAAAAACGTCAAAGAAAACAAATCACCATCTGCCTCTCCCGCCAATGGTCCATAAGCAATTGAAGTGTTCCCTTCTATCCACATCCGAGCGTCTAATGCTCGCATCTTCGCATCATTCAAATTCATCTCACACTTCACATATTTCTTCCCGCTTCCGTCTTTCATATCGCACACAAAATCACCCTCGCAAGTTGTAGTCATCACCACCGCTTTCGCGTCCGGTGATTTCAGCCCGTGCTTTTCATCATACGAAATCGTATCACTAATGTAATCACAAATAATCCACGACAAAAGTCCCGTCCTTTCATTTTCCGCCATCAAATAAAATTCCGTTCTCGCGCCCCAAAACACACTTGTGTGAATCCGAAACATCGTCACCACACCATAATATTTCTCCGGCCCACCTTCAAACACCGCAGTTTTCGCCGGCCGAAACCCTTCCGGCAAAAACTTCTGCATTTTTTCATGCTCCATGATTTCATAAAACATTAGTGTACAATACGGCTCTACCACAAAAGGCATTTTACTTGCCTTCTTTGCCGCCGAAGTTACAATTTTACGCTGCAAAAACACTGGCAAATGCTTCATTTTAGTCTGAAGATATAGTACTTTCCCAACCTCCATCGGATCTACTAATCTCTCCACCCCCTTCGCATATTCCAAAATATTCATCACTAAAACTCCTGATACTTACACCCAATCGACCGATAAAAATCCATCGCCGTTGGCTCACCTAGATTTTTCAAAATCAAATTGCCAAGCTCGTCCACCATCACCAACGAGAATAAAGTAATCGCCAACGCCAAAAACGCTCGCCGAGACATCCTCAGCGCCAAATAATTCAAAAATGGCATAATTAAATAAATGAGCGCCAGCGCCCCAATCCCAAAAAACGTCACCGAAAGCGGACACACAAACCCATTAATACTTCCCCACGCCCATAGACCGTGATCGTAATTCCAATATCTCGTCCCATTGCCAATTGTATAAACTAGCCACCCACCGACTAATTCCAATACTCCCGTCACCAGCACTGACATCAAAAACACCGCCCACGGATATTTTTTGAATTTATAAACTGTCGGCAAAATCAACATTGCCCCAAACGCATAAATATTTATCCACGGCAAAAAATCTCCGCCCACCATATATGGCTCACCGTTTTCGATCAGTCCCACAAAAAATTCATATACCCAACCAACAAATCCCGAAATCACCCACACCAGCATCAAAATCCCCACCCACTGATACCTCTGCAATTTAATTATATTTTCAATATAATCGTGATAAATTTGCTTAAAAGATTTTTTCTTCTTTACCATAAGCTCATTATATCACAGCTAGTCTTCTTCGTCTTTTTTCTTACGTTTACCAAACAGTTTCCCAAGATGCATCGCATAGCTCGCCTTCTCAGAAATATCAATCGCATTACCAAGCCCTGGCACTTTCCGCACTTCATCATAGGCTTTTTGATGCACCGCCGCTCGCGTCGGCACCACGTTACGCAATGCTTGCTCCGCCGCGCTCTGCACCGCACCAACCGCCGCACCTTTCGCCACCGTCTTCGCCGTCGCCCCAGTCGCAATTTCCGTAAACATATCCATATATTTTTGATTTAGCGGACTCTTAGAAAACTCCGCTTCAAACTCCCCCACATCCTTACATTTCGCGCCCAGCTTTTCAATCTCAGCAAACAGCGCGTCAATCTTTTCCTGCATCTTAGCGCTTATTTCAAAACTTGCGGAAAACGCATTCCGCCGCGCATCGATGCTTTGTTTTATATATTCATCCATACCATTATTATATCATCTAGTCTAAATTTTAATCACTTCCTTCCGCTTTTTAAATTTCGGCCAATGTTGCAACTTACTCGGAATCGTAGTCCGAATCCCGTTTGGTGAAAGCACTGCCTGATTTATTTCTCTAGCTAGTCTCAAAGCCAGCGTCGCATTCTTGCGCGGCATTCGCCCATAATCCAAAATATTAAATCCGCTAAAGCTATTACTCCGTTCTCCATCCGAAAACACAAACGAATATTCGCTCCCTCCCAGCATCTTATTCGGTTCAAGAAACTCCGGTATTTCAAATACCTCAGGCAACTTCCGAATAATCCTTTTAGTAAGCTCGATATCCTTCTCCGAAATCGTATAAACAGATTCTTTCCCCCGAAACCTTGTCATCACATTGTCTTTCAAAGCGTCCGTCATTGTCACGCAAAAAACCTCATCATCAAGTGCGCCACATACCGGCCGAACCATGTATTTAAAAATCAAAATGGCCATATTACGATAATAACACATCGACAATCACACCTCCACTTCTCATAATTCCCACATACTAGCGCAAAATGCAAATATATGCTATAATAATATACGACCACACTGTAAAATCAAATCACAGCAATTATTCTAACCAAAGGAGGCATATGTTTAATAACAAATCAATTATCCCGGCCTCGTACGAATATCTTTTCGATGACGTGGCCAACAAAGTCTTTACGGAGTATCTTGCAAGGTATGTTCTTTTCGACGAGAAACCCGTCACTACGCCAGCACTCTGGCAAGACGTTGCCATCTATATCAGATACAAAAAACGTGACGTCTGGTCCTTAAGCGACGAACAACTAAACTGCGCTAGATACGCAATCGTAATCTACCAAGTAAAATATATTACCGAACACCTTAAAAAACCCGACATCCTCCAAGCGCTCAATCAGTTTTTCACCCAAACACCAGAAGAATATTATCCTCTCATGCACTTTCTCGAGAAAAAGCTCCACGCGTCCATCGATTCCCTTCTCTTCACTCAAGAAAAATTAGTCATCACCAAAGAAATGGCAAACGACTTTGACCAGATCTTCGCGTATCCATGTTGGCCAGAGTTTACTGGCGAAGCCAATCAACTAATCTTCGACAAAATTTTAAATGGCGAACTTTCCGACGAACAAATTGATTATTACCTAGGCGCAAGCGACGACATTACGCATTACGATCAATGGTTCAAAATCATCAAACACGTTCTCACGACGACTCACGACTCCCACGTTTTTTGGATTGCCGGAGACATTCTCTCCATCATCTGGAAAGCCATCCCGACAACCGACAAAAAATCACAAAAATGGTTCCGCGACCAAGTTTTCGAAATCTTCTGGCCTCGCGTCGGCAGCGTCTGGCCACTCAAAAATGAAGATGCTATCGATTTCAATAAAGACGAAGATGCCAAAATTCTCAAAGATTCCATCGGCTGGCTCCGAGTCCTAGACGATTTAAAAGAGCGTCTCCCAGAACTCGGCGATGACTATGAGACATATGATCACGAAGCCGACAAAGCAAATTTTGCTTATTACAAAAGATCGTTCCAGGATAGGATTAAATCTAGCAATAAAACCATAGATGAAATGATGGAACTATTCTTCAATCTTGCGGATTGTGCCTACAACAATACAACTGTCGAAGAGCTAAAGGACATCGCCAAAGACCAACTAATCCCACTCGTCAACAAATCACTAATCAACTCAACCGACACCATCAAACTAATCAATCGCGCCGTAAAGCACGCCGAGACCTTCATCAAAACTCTCGCCCACGAGCACGAAAACCTCAGCACGTTAATCAACGACATATAATTCACCGATTACCGACAAACAGATTAATTCTGGTTACAAACATACAGGCTCGGCAAACTATTTACTAAATCCGTCACCTACGATATGCTTTGGCAAAATCATAGCCATTGCCGAATCGTAATAATCAACAATACGCTGATTTCTCTTTTCTAGAAACTCTACTTCGTTTTTAATAAAAATGAGATACTCTTTTGCTATTCTCGGAATCGGGTCGTCGTCAAAACTATGTCACGTGGTAAAAAATTTCACTCACGAATAGTTCTCCGTCACCAATCCAATATTATTCTCCCAAAAATGATACCAGTATCCTGGAATGATGTCAGGAAAACTATAGTATACATCTATCTATTTCCAATCATCTTTTCTTTTCTCCGATAACATTTTACTAATAACATCATAATTGTGTTTTGAAGTGATAAAACCATCTCTTTCAAATACGCCATCTAAAGCCGAAATCATTTTTTCGCCAATCAGATATCTCCGTTTAATTTCCTCAAACGAAAACGGCTTAAAACCATATTTCAAATCATCTATTAACCACATTAATCTATCCTCTATATTGGATTCCTTCTTTACGAACCATGCACCATGTATCATCCTCCCTTTAATAATCCTATACCGATCTGGATACATAGCTGCAAACAAATAAGCAATCCCTGAATCTGTAAAAAACTTATCCCCAATTTCCAAAGAGTTCACTTCGGTTTGGTTATTGGCAGCAAGCTGAATCTTGTAAAGTGCATCTCTATCTGCAAAATCACAACTTGCTAACCCCCTTAGTTTATTTGTTCCATTTTCGACAATCTGTCGTACTCTTTCTCTTGATATTCCATAATGTTCCCCAAACAATCGTAAATTTATTGTTTCGTAATTATTGTAATAATTAACAAGGATGCTAAAATTTCTTCGTGATTTGCTAATATCCTTCCATAATACCCCGATGGTCATCTTTGAATTGGCTTCGGAATCATCATTTTGTTGCTGTTCAACCTCAGAAGGATTCTCTACTATATTGTCCATGCCCCCTAATTTCTTACAGATTCTTCGTAATTCTCTATGGTAACTCTCGTCATATTCACTTGTGGACAACAAACCTAAATCGTATTGTATCCTCAACTCCTGCAAAGTATTAATACCATCTTTCCTTAGTTGCTTCTTTAATCCTTTTGATATACTCAAAGAGTCAAAATCTTTATTTAGACACGAATAGCCCTCTTTCTTGTTGTATTTATCTGTTCCCTTCATCTGCCGACTATTGTATAACAAAAACCTAATCGCAGCAACACGACTATCCATTATCCGCCAGCGCACTTTGCAAAACTAAGCATAACTGTTATAATAAAGGCATAGAAAGGTTATACATATTTACAAATTACAGATAATGCATTATAATAAGCAAACTAAATCAGGGAGTTATATTATATGGCAACTGCAATAAAAAAACAGCCTTCCATCGAAGACCTTGCTCAATGGTTTTTATCCAAGGTACCAATGACACACAAAAAATTGCAAAAACTATGTTATTATGCCGTAGCATGGGGCTATGCATTATATGGAAAACAAATTTTTAAAGATGATTCTTTTGAAGCATGGATACATGGCCCAGTATCACCAACACTATATCAAAAATACAAAAACAATGGCTGGGAAATAATAAAACAATCAAAGAAAACGCCGAGCTTTTCAGAAGAAACCACTTATCTGTTAGAATCTGTTTGGAAAACCTATGGAGATAAAAACGGTGACGAATTAGAAGCTATCTCACACAAAGAAGCCCCCTGGAAAGAAGCTAGAAAAGGCCTTGCCGAAGACGAACGAGGATCAAATACAATTAGCCCCAAAATAATGACAACCTTTTATAAAAGCATTTATACTGGTGAAGATTGAATATGTCTGGCAAAAAATTAACCGATGTAGGTAACAGAATTTTAATCCCTAAGAAAGCTGCTATGAAACTGGCAGAAAACAATCGTGCATATTTTCGTTGCCAATTCGATAGTAACATCCAAGAAGGTTATAATATCATGTCGCTAGACAATATTAATCATCCTGACCTAGGTAGGCCTTTTAACGAGCAGGAGAAACAAACCCTCCTACGCGCACTATGTAGTTTCATAGATAAAGCTATTGCACTACCAATCACTGAAGTCGAAAAACGATATGGGCGACCTCACGACGATAAAATGGATTTCACAAAAGATATTGATGGTGATGGAGAAAAAGTTCAAATCAAGCATTATGCAATCGGCAAAGGAAAGCTTTCAAAAATAACAAGAATACACGGGTTCTTCAACAGCCAAGATGTATTCGTTATTAGCAGAATTGATTGGAATCATAGATTTCATCAAAAACAAACAAAAACCTAATTCCTTCGCAACAAAGCTATATCGCCCCAAAATACTTTTCAAAGAATTGCAACAACCTCGCAATCACGCTCTTTTTCTTTTGCGTCCTTTCTCCGCTAAACCTAGAAATCGCAGGCATAATACGATCAACATCCGTTCCGGTTGTCTTCATCACCCCATCGCGAAACGAATTAGTTACAAGGCGTTTTGTTTCTGCGGGGTTTAAGTTATTCTCTTCAATAATAGTATTAAGTTCATTATCTCTTTCGAAATTTACAAACTTATGCCACGCATCATGTATTTCGTTATCCCTTCGCGCCGAATAAAGAACAATAAAGTTATGGATGAGCTCTTTCTTGCTTCTAAGTTCAATGCTAGAATCAACTGCTTTATCGATGCTAACAAGAATATCCTTATTAGTGCAATTAGTTTCATGATACTTTGCTACAAGCGCTAGTATATAATCAACATTTACTTCGGCCTGGCGGACTAGCTCTATTTCAAACACTAAATCGTCATCAATCACTTCTGTGTCTATACCATCTCGTCCTCGGAAATCTTGATACATATCAAGATAGATACTTTGATAATCTTGTAAGTCGCGTGGCGAAAGAATATCATCCTCAGCAAATTTGTCAAAGGACATTAAAATATTCCTAAGCCTAAGTACCTTACCAAACAGTTTCACGAAATCCTTTTGATTTTGTTCACCCTCAATAGCTTCTCCTAGCGGATACTTTTCAGATAATTCAGCAATATAATCTTTGTATCCATTTTTATGCACGCCATTTTCATCGTAACCATTAAAGTATTCATCGTAACTTTTTAGTAGCACAATTCCGGATGCATCTTTATCGCCAAATAGACCGACAGCTTCATCCACTTTTTTTGAAAGATTACGGAAACAGATTATATTACCATATTGTTTAACAGAATTCAGGATACGGTTAGTCCGAGAGAACGCCTGAATTAGTCCGTGCATCCTCAGCTCTTTGTCTACCCATAAAGTGTTAAGCGTAGTAGCATCAAAGCCAGTAAGGAACATATTCACAACAATCAGAAGATCAATTTCTCGGTTCTTTACACGTAGTGATAAATCCTTATAATAGTTTTGGAAGGCATCACTTGAGGTATCATAGTTGGTATTAAATAACTTATTGTAATCATCAATAGCCGAATCGAGAAAATCACGAGATGGCCGATCGAGACCAGATGTATCAAAATCTTCATCTGGAAAAATATCATCCGGATCATCCTCATTAGCTGAAAAACTGAAAATAGTAGCGATCTTAAGCTCGCTTCCCCTTTCTGCTAGTTGTTTTTTAAATTCTAGATAATAACGTTGCGCGGCCGGAATAGAAGCAGTAGCTAAAATAGAATTGAATCCATTAATACGTCCGTTCAACACCTCTCTTTTTGCATCACCATACTTAACCACATCGGCAACATTCAGAGTTCGACTAAATGAGTAAAAGCGATTGCGTATAGTTTTCTGATCAAAATGGTCCAAAATATATCTTACAACTTGAGAAATACGCTCAGGAGCTAATAACGCTCGCTCGCGATCAATAGAACTTACCTGTTTATCAACAATATCGTCACGCTCCTTAATAGTGTTAAGGTAATCTATCCGAAACGGCAAAACATTTTTGTCGTTAATCGCATCCACGATTGTATAAGTATGTAGCTTTTCGCCAAAAGCTTGCTCTGTTGTGCGAAGTTGTGGATTACCACCGCTACCAGCATTCGCCGCGAAAATCGGCGTTCCGGTAAATCCAAAAATGTGATAGTTTTTAAAAGTCCTCGCAATGTCAGTATGCATTTCACCAAACTGAGAACGATGGCATTCATCAAAAATAATTACCACATGTTTCTGGTATACTTCATGTACCGGATTTTTATGAATAAATACCCCAAGTTTCTGAATTGTTGTCACGATAATCGAATACTTATGCGGATTACCATTCTTATCTTTATCTTCCAATTGATTTTGAAGAATCCTCGTTGATTTGTTTCCATTCGCCGCACCTTTCTCAAAACGATCGTATTCTTTCATTGTCTGGTAGTCCAAATCCTTCCGATCAACCACAAATAATACTTTGTCGACACTAGGTAATTCAGCAACTAGCTGCGCCGTTTTAAACGAAGTCAAAGTTTTACCAGAGCCAGTAGTGTGCCAAATATAACCACCTGCCTTAACAGTCCCTAACCACTTATAATTTGTAGCTATTTCAATCCTATTCAAAATCTGCTCTGTCGCAACTATTTGGTATGGCCTCATGACTAAAAGCTTGTTATCAGAATCAAAGACGCAATACTTGGTTATCACATTTAGTATAGTAGGCTTATTAAAGAAAGTCTTTGTAAAATCAACTAAATCAGGAATTGTCTTATTCTTGGCATCTGCCCAATAACTTGTAAATTCAAAACTATTACTAGTTCTCTTAGATTTCTTACGAGCAATCTCACCAAGTTCTTTAACATGACTAATACGGGTTGTGTTAGAATAATACTTCGTATGAGTACCATTAGATATTACAAAAATCTGAATATACTCAAACAAACCAGAACCAGCCCAGAAACTGTCGCGAGCATAACGCTTTATCTGGTTAAACGCTTCGCGAATCTGTACGCCACGGCGCTTAAGTTCAATATGTACCAGAGGCAAACCGTTTACGAGAATCGTCACATCATAACGATTATCTCTCGCGGCACCCACATCTGTCCCATTTGTATATTGGTTAATAACTTGAAGGCGATTATTATGGATATTCTTCTTATCAATCAAATAAATATTCTTCGTTAATCCATTATCCTGTTTAAGAACTTGCACATGGTCTTTCTGAATTTTTCTAGTTTTCTCAACTACGCCTTCCGAATTTCCAACTATGTTTTCTGAAAAGAATCTTCTCCATTCTTCATCCGAAAAGGTATAAGCATTCAAATCCTGCAATTGTATCCTTAAATTATCCTCAAGATCATGCGCGTCATGAATAGATAAATATTCATATCCTTGCCCTTTTAAATTCTCAATAAATTCTTTTTCAAGTTCCGCTTCACTTTGATATGACTGCGAATTTCTTTTTTCAGGCTTGTACTCTGCCAATACAG
This sequence comes from Candidatus Saccharimonadota bacterium, assembly GCA_017613135.1. GTDB lineage: Bacteria > Patescibacteriota > Saccharimonadia > Saccharimonadales > Saccharimonadaceae > Nanosyncoccus. The sequence continues at coordinate 21,717 of JAGAEN010000015.1, forward strand.
TAGATAACCCACTCTCAACTACCATATTGTATTTTTTTTCTTGCATTATTACTCCTCCGGCCTAAACTTTGCCGTATATTTTTCAAACGCCTCTACAAAAATCTCTTTCTCTCTGTCCGTTAACTCAGCATATTCAAACTCTGAAAAATGGCTAAGTTTATTCATTAACCGAATTGCTTCTTTTCTGTCACGAAATTCAGGCATACATTCATCAAAATTTCTATACCCAAAGTAAAGCTTTGTCTTTTCCAGCAAAACCCTGAACATATTGTAATGACTTTTTTCCAAAGCATTACTCTTAATTGCTTCTTCAATTTTTTTTCTCAAAAATAAGTGATACCCAAAGACATTTCGCGAATTATCTGTCAGCAAATATTTTTGTTCTTTTGTTCTTGATAGTATATATGATTTAAGTTTCAAATTCTTATCCCCTCTATCAATCACATTACAAATTTCATTAAAGAATAAAGCGTGATGAGTAGTTATTAGTATATCAATACCCGGCTTTTTACTGTTGTTCGCAAAGTTTTTTAATAAATCATAAATTGCCAAAGATATTTTTATGATGGCGGCATCATCAATAGATGACACTGGATCATCAATTACAACATATTCTAAGTTGTTAAAAATTTCAGTGCTACGATTATCTTCAATCTCCTGAAGTTCAGCAAATGCTCCTGCCAGAATAGTATAAAAAACTGACCATACAAATATCGTTTCTTCCGCTTTAGAAACCTTTATCGGTTCAGTATAATCTTCTCCAGTTTCAGTATCTGGCTCTAATAGTCTAGCCCTAAATGTTACCTCGTGACTATCTGATGAGAACTGCGGATAGATAAAAACATCACTATAAAAATTTTGGAAGTTCTCTACTATTTGTTTTTGGAGACCTTGCTCGTTTATAAATTCCACTACCCAAGACATTTTATCTATGTTAAGTACGCAGTTTTCATTGTCCCAAGTAAAATAATCCTGAAAGATAGCATTGAAGCACAAACAATTATTTTCTTCAGATTCCGAAATCAGCCTAGATAATCTGGTTTTTCCAGTACCATTAAATGCGAAAATCACACTCACCGTGGTTTTTTGAGTATTTCTTGTAGCAAAGAGTTCGTTTGCGACTTCTTCTATACTGTTTAATTCTCTATCCCTATCAGAATCAGGTGTCATCTTTTTATCTCCTCAAAAGTTAAAAGCTTATCGCGATAATACTCATATTGTTTATGCCGTGCTTCAATTTCCGCAGGCAAACCACAATAGATGTCATTTGCCAAAGCATCCATATTCTCTAATCTATCGTTAATTTCAATCTGTTTATTCATAGCCGGAACGGGAACCTTGATTTTGTCAAAACTACTCTGGTTAAGGTTGCTTCGGTCACTTATCGTCATTGTCGCTATTTGTTTTTTACAAATCGCAGAGTTTAAATAATTACAAAGATATTGTGGCGAAATCATACTATCGTTCCTAACTCTGGTCGTTATAGTAGTAAAACCAATTGCTCCATCATATTTATCATCTATAATCGCCGATGTCCCAACATCACCAGTATGAACGGTTATAATATCATTCTTATGTAATACTTTGCTTAAATTTCTAGAAACTAATTCATCAGAAACATATTCATAGTTCTTTATTACAATCCTATTTGGCTGAATGTCTGAATTATGAAGAAGCAATACACCCGAGTCTGTTTTGTATTTTGTTACAGAAGTTGCTAAACCTATATTAGTATCAGCAATTTGAGAAATAGTCATCCATTTTATATCCTCATCAGCAAAGCTAAAAAAGTAGTTATGGTAATATTCAAATTGCTGTTTTCTCTTAACCAGCTCCGCTTCCAGCTCCGCTTCCAGCTCCGTAAAACTGTCTAGCATCCTGACAATTTCTTGTTGCACCTCGAGTGGTGGAACCGGAATTGATAGGTCGAGAACTTTAGTCATATTGGGATGTTTAATCCCTGAGCCACGATAGAATGAACTTATCTCATCAATCTTATTAGCAAGAACATAATAAAGAAACTTAGTGTCTAGTTTACTCTTATCATTAACTACTGCAATACGGTTGTCTGCTGTCACGAATTTACCCTTGAAATATTGGACAACTGGATTACCACCCCAAGGGATTGCTACAACCTCAGCATCAGCTATAGTGTCTGGTCTTAAATCACTGCTATTGGCGAATAATTCAGAAATATTTGTTGTAAGAACTTTTATATCCCCTTCTTCAGAAATATACGGTTTCAGGTCATTAGCTAAGTAGTAATAATATTTTTCCACTTTTGGTTGTTTAGAATTATCGACAGCATTAAATCTTTTATCCCAAGTAGTTAACGACCACAAGGGCTCGAATTTTACGCCGTCTAGACAATTTTCTTTAATTAATTCATCAATCTTGTTCATCCGCTTGCTCCTCATAATCATTCGCAATGTCAACCAGTTTCTTCCCTTCGTAACTAAAATGCAAAGTGCCCTGCACGGAACTGTTTCTATGCAACAATCTCTGCGCCAAACTAGACACACTTGTCACCTCATCTTCATATTTAATATGTTTAGCGTCAATAACCTTGGCTTTTATATTCTTATCATGGACATACTCTATTTCGGCTCCCTCTGGAATACCATACTTAAAGAAATCAAAAGCAGGTTTACGAATTCTATCTTCCTCGGCCTCAGTTTCGTTCTTGATTTCCGCCTGAGTGGCTTTATATTTAACAAGTCTATCGCCAGTACCACTAATTTTTGCTATTGCTTCCAATAAAGAATATGCTTGCTCCGCCGACATTTTATAAAATTCCCGCATCCTAGTCTTTCCTTTGAAAGTCTCAATACTCCTAATGTCCGGATCAAGCGTATCAATTAACGAGTGTAGTAGTTTATCAGATAATTCATGACTAACGCCATAGCTAGCGTATATTCTAAAAGCAAAAGGCACCGCACTTGAACGATTAAGCGTCTCAACCCTGTTTTGCACATCATCTGCATAACCAATTTTCACATATTGAGGAAATGAAGGGTTAGTTAATATGTAAATATATCCTTTGATTTCACTCATAATTATTCTCCAATCTCCTCAATTATTTTATCAATTCTCACACGCAACTCCTGTTCATGCTCTACAATTTTTTTAATCTCGCTATTTAGCACTTTTATATCAATTTTTTCTTTCGTATCTTCCGGCTCAACATATGTAGAAACCGATAAATTATAATTCTGCTCAGCTATTTCCGAATTCGGCACCAAACGCACTATATTCTCAACATCACTTCTCTCTGAATAATACTTCATTATTTTTTCTATATTTACATCACTCAACTTATTGCTGTTCGTAACTTTTATGCATTCTTTGCTTGCATCAATGAATAGTGTAGAATTCTCGGATTTGTTTTTCCTAAGCACCATTATGCAAGTCGCAATGCCAGTACCATAAAAGAGATTATCGGGAAGCTGTATCACTGCATCCACAAAGTTATTGTCCACTAAGTATTTACGAATTTTCTGCTCCGCTCCGCCCCGATACATAATACCTGGGAAACAAACAATCGCCGCTGCCCCATTTGTTGCAAGCCAAGAAAGCGAGTGCATAATAAATGCAAGGTCTGCTTTAGATTTCGGTGCAAGTACGCCAGCAGGAGCAAAACGCGGATCGTTAATTAATGTAGTATTGTCGTCCCCTTCCCAATGAATAGAATATGGTGGATTAGACACTATGGCTTCAAATGGCTCATCATCCCAGTGCTGTGGGTCAATTAATGTATCACCATGAGCAATATCAAATTTGTCATAATCAATGTCGTGCAAGAACATATTGATGCGGCAAAGATTATAAGTAGTGATGTTGATTTCTTGCCCAAAGAACCCATTGCGAACTTTATCTTTTCCGAGAATTTTAGCCGACTTCAAAAGAAGTGACCCAGAACCGCAAGCCGGATCATAGACCTTATTTATTTCAGTTTTACCAAAAGTAGCCAGTCTAGCCAATAGCTCTGAAACTTCCTGTGGAGTAAAAAATTCACCGCCAGATTTACCAGCACTTGATGCATACATGCCCATTAAGTATTCATAAGCATCACCAAAAGTGTCAATCGTATTATCCTGGTAGTTCCCTAACTTCATTTCCCCAACACCATCCATTAACTGAATCAGTCGTTTATTACGATTAGCCACCGAATTTCCAAGTTTTATACTATTCACATCTAAATCATCAAAGAGCCCTTTCATATCATCTTCTGATTCATGACCTTTTGCAGAATCCTCAATGCTATTTAATGCTCTTTCCAATGTTTCGTTTAGATTATCATCATTCTTTGCCCTTTTCCGAACATTCTCAAACAACTGACTTGGAAGAATAAAGAAGCCCTTAGTGTTCACCATGTCTTCACGAATAGTTTCTGCCTGCTCATCAGAAATATCAGCATAATTGAAATTTTCGTTACCAGCCCGATGTTCTTCATTGTTTATGTAGTTAGTTAGATTTTCGGAAATAAACCGATAGAATAGCATACCTAGGACATACTGCTTAAAATCCCAACCATCAACAGAACCACGCAAGGTATTGGCCATCGCCCATATTGTCCGATGGAGCTCAGCTCGCTCCTGCTCTTTTCTAGAATCCATAATTCTTCTTTCTGTAAAGTGTTATTATCCTTATGCTTCTATTATAACACTCTTTTTTTATTTAGCCTTATCCGCTATCATTTTTTAAATACCATCTTGAAAACAACGATTATTCCAAAGAGTCAAATTAATCCTTCAGCTTCTCTGTCTCTTTCAAAAACTTCTATTAGTCTTCATGAGCACGCTTCAAAGCACAGTCATAAATCACTATCATCAACGGCCTTTTTATTTCTCGACATCAAACCGCTTGTTCTAATATGAACTTGTCTCAATACTATTTTATACTCCATCAATACAATCAATAGAAGGCCAGGCAAAAATACGCATATTATTGTCTCTATTCTCCAAACACCTTCCCCACCATCTCCACATACTCCCGGTACGCAAACGTATCAGACAGCTCCCCCAGTCTCTCCGCCACGCCCCAATAATACCACGCGTGCTCATTTTTATCCTTCTGATTAAACCGTTCCCACACCCCATCTCCCAAAGTACTATAATCCCGATAAATCGCCCGAATATTAGACAATTTATCACCCAACGTAATCATTTTCGCTTCCACCGGCGCATGCTCAAGATGATCCAAAGTCTCCTGCTTCCGAATCTTCCAAGTCTCACTAGACGGCAAATCCTCCCTCTTATTCTCACTCTCGCTCGCCACCAAAGCAGCCACCTTGTCCCCAAACTCCCGCCTAATATCTTCAATAGTATATTCTGTATCTTCCACCACGTCGTGTAGAACCGCCCCTGCCAACACAGAAGCATCGTTCGTCATCGTCGTCACAATCGCCGCCACTTCCATCGGATGCACAATATACGGCGTCTCCGTCCCCTTCCGCACAGCACCGCTATGCGCCTTCACCGCAAACTCAATTGCTCTATCAAACAAATCCATATCCCTCCTTTATCCTTCCATTATCTTTACCTTATCCCCCAACCCCGCCTTCTCTGCTAACCCCACAAACTCTTCCACCCCCGCGAGCTCCGGATATCCCGACGTAGCCGTCCTATAATGCATCGGAATAATACATTTTGGCCGACACGCCTCACAAATCTTCACCGCCATCTCCGCATCAATCGTATAATATCCACCCACCGGTATTAGCAAATAATCCGCATCGGAAATCGCCGCCAGTTGCTCGTCATTCGGAAAATGCCCCAAATCCCCCAGATGCACCAATTTCTCACCAGAATCAGAAGTAATCACAAAAATCGTATTCGGCCCCCTCAACGCCCCACCACGGTCATCGTGAAAACTCGGTACCTCAATAATCTCAAGCTCACACTTCCCCGGCACAATCTCAACACACTCTCTCCCGCTATGATCCGCATGGCTATGCGAGCAAATCACCTTCACCGCCGACATTCTCAGCGGACCAAGCCCTGGCACCGACCCATCCTTATAGGGGTCAATCACCAGACAATCATCAATCAAGAAACACGAATGCCCCAAATATTCAATTTTCATCATTCCTCCTTAATTTGATTATATCAAATATGCTATAATAATCCCATGAGCAAACACGGTTACACCATCTACGAAATCGAAGAACTCGGCATGGAAGACGGTAACTTCGACAAAGACAACCACATGCCATACCAATCAAGTTATGGCTCATCAATAGACGTTGATGACCTTGACGACGAAGAACGCGAAGCCTACAATCTCGGCTATTATAATAGCGCCGAAGATTACGACCTCTTTGACGATGACGAAGACGAGGAGGAAAACTGGTAATGGACCACTCATCCCCAATCGCAACTTGCGACATCTGTGGCGCACCACTTGCACCCGAAGACAAATCAATCCATCTTTGCAAAATCTGTCAATCTATGCAATACGAAGACGAGCATAACTAATTTATGCTATAATAACTCTAAAGGAGTTATAAAATGAAACAACTAAAACCAATCATCTGGGGTATCGCCATCATTGCCCTAGGTGTAATTTTCGGTGGCAACGCTCTCGGGCTATTCAATCTCGACATCTTTTTCGACGGCTGGTGGACTCTCTTCATCATCGTCCCAAGCGTCATTAGTCTCTTCACCGACAAAGAAAAGCTCTCGAGCCTCGGTTTCATCGCCACCGGCGTCATCCTGCTTCTCGCCGCCCAAAAAGTCTTCACCTATGAAGTCGCCTGGCAAGTCATCCTCGCCGTCTTCCTTGTCATCGCCGGTATCACTCTTATCATCAAGACCACTTTCCATAACAAAAACGATGCCGAAGTCATGAAAAAAGTCAAAGAAGCCGAAAAAGACCCCAGCAAAATGGATTCACAAGTTGCCATTTTCTCTGGTAGCGAACGAGCCTATAAAGACGAAGTCTTCCAAGGCGCCAATCTCGCCGCCGTCTTTGGTGGTGTCGACCTAAATCTAAAGAAGGCTAAATTCGCTAGTGACACCGTCATCAAAGCCTTTACTCTATTTGGCGGCATTAACATCGTCGTACCAAGTAATATCAAAGTCAAACTAAAATCCGGCTTCATTTTTGGCGGCTTTTCCGATGACCGCAAAAACCCCACTGAAGATTCTAAACATACTATTTACATTGACGCAGCCGGCGGCTTTGGTGGCATCACCATCACCGACAAAGACGAAAAATAACTTTTGGAACCAGAATCCTACTACTTATTTTTCGAATCTTTTCTTATTAAATTCTTTCTGCACTTTTGAAAAACCCTCCGGTGTCCTTGTAATCTCTTCCACCTTAATCAACATCTTTTCAAAACTCGGGTCCTTAAAATACATCGTCTTCGCCGCATAACCATCCGGCGCATATTTCTCACGAAGATGCACTCTCACGTCTTCAATCAACTCATTCTCACTATAATCCGGATGAAGTAGTTTATTATAATCATACGCTCTCTCGAGCATACTTTCCACCGATGGGTTCCTATCCGCCGACGACACAATCTTTCCATAAATACTTCTCGGTTCATGCCCAAGTGATGCTCGGTGGTCCTCCACCGCCTCTACCATCGCTTCCACTTCTTCCGCAGAAAAATTCTTTAGCAAAAACTCATCTTTTCTCATCATTTTTGCGGATTCGATATTATGCGTTTCATTATCCACTAATCTCCCGAGATCATGATACGCCGCCACTACATATACCATATCCACATTTACCCACGGCACCTGTTTCGCAAACTCCAAACTCCGCCGTATCACTTCCGCAATATGCTCAACAGTATGTCCCTTCAGCTCATCGTATCGTGGCAAAATCTTCTCGTTCGCATATTTCTTTACCTTCGCGCTCACCTTTTTCTGCGTCCATTTTGGTGGCTCCATCTCAAAATTGACTATAGGCGTATCAAAATTAAACACATCAGTATCTATACCATAATAGTATTGATAAGTCGAATCCACCGAACCAAACTTCGCCTTCTCACGCTTAAGACCCAACCTTTTAGCTGTGTTCCACACAAGCTCTTCGCTCGGTCCCTCAATTTCAATAAACGTCGGAAGCCACGGCCAAGTATCAATACAAATTTCCACTTCACCAATCGTCCAGGTCTCGCGATATGACTCCTCTTCTGATTTTGAAATTAACCCACAGCTTTTAAGCAGCAAAATCCCATTTTCATAATCATCAATCACTACATTCACTTCCTTTGTCCCGAGTATCGATTTTTCATCCGACACATTTTTATAAGTCATCACGATTTTACCGGCGCCCTCATCACGCACTCTCGCAAAACAATGCTGACCTAAGTCAAACACTACACGTTTCATCAAAACTTCCGGCTTCACGCACTTCGCGCCAATCGCCTTCAATTTCTCCCGCATCTCGTCTTTGTTGATGTCTAAGAATTGTGCCTCTATCTCGTTATTCATACCCCTATTATACACCAAGAAGACCTATTTTTTATTCTTGCTCTCAATCTCCTGCAATTCAAATCTAAGCTTTTGCAAAACGTCCGGATATTTCTTATGGTCCACTTCAGAAAGAAACATTTCAATCGGTCTCGCATACAACTTCCCATCACCATAAAGCGCCCGATACAAAACCAGCTTCTCTCCAGTCTCAGAATGCTCACATACATCTTCCACCAAATACAAATCCCCTTTGAAGTGCCGGTACACTCTTCCTTTATGAATTTCTCTTTTCATTTTTTTCCTCACTGTTACCAGTCAAATGCCAATGGTCACCATACTCACACTTATATACTGACAGCCCAGAAATCCCGTGCTCATACTCTGCCACCCTTGCTGCCACTTCTGCCTCGTCGCGCGTAGCATAACAAATCTTCTGGCTCTCCCCTACCCAGCACTTTTTCGGCTCGTACGCCACATATTTATTTGGCATATTCTACTGCCCGAGTCTCGCGAATTACATTCACCTTAATTACACCCGGATACGACATCGTCGCTTCAATCTTGTTTGCAATATCACGCGCCAATTTAAGTGCCGACAAATCATCAATTTGCTTTGGCTCCACAATCACACGCACCTCGCGCCCTGCCGAAATCGCATAAGCCTTATCGATGCCTGGGAACGAAGTCGCAATGTTTTCAAGATCGCGCATTCTCTCAGCAAAGTTCTCCGCCGAAATATTTCTCGCGCCTGGACGAGCAGCTGACATCGCATCACAAATCTTCACGATAATTGCTTCTGGCGTGGTTGGCTCAATATCATCATGATGCGCCGCCATTGCATGCACTACTGGCTCCGGCATCCCGTATTTCTTCGCAAGCTCCGCACCAATCTCCGCGTGCTTTCCTTCAATCTTATGAGTCACTGCCTTACCCACATCGTGAAGCAAAGCCGCCGTCTTCGCTACTCTTTTATCTGCCCCAATTTCTTCTGCAATCATTCCAGCCACATGCGCCATTTCGATAGAATGAAGTAATACATTCTGTCCATAAGAAGTCCTGAATTTCAGTTCACCAAGTAGATGCACTAGTTCGCGTGGAATCCCGACGAGTCCCACTTCGCGCACTGCATCTTCACCAGCTCGGACCACTTCCTTTTCAATTTCTTTTTCACCTTTTTCTACTGCATCTTCAATTGAAGCTGGGTTAATCCGTCCATCTTTCATCAAGCGTTCAAGCGCATACCGTGCCACTTGCCGACGAATTGGATCAAATGAAGATAGCACCACCATCCCCGGCGTATCATCAACTAGAATATCTACACCAGTCGCTCGTTGCAAAGCTTGAATATTACGACCTTCCTTACCGATAATTCGCCCCTTCATATCATCATCCGGAAGCCGAAGTGCCGTCACTGTCCGATCTGCCGTCACCTCAGACGACATCCTTTCCATTGCCGTGAGAAGTAACGCCTGTGCCGCTTCATCTACATCGTGCTTAATTTCCTTCTGCTCTTTCGCCACCAAATTTACCAAGTCTTGCTTAATATCATTCTCGGTCATCTTCATCAACTTATCACGCGCTTCTACTTTTGACAGCCCTGCAATCTTCTCTAACTTCTCGTGTTGCTTCTCGCGAATCTCCCGAATCTCACCCTTTAAGGCTTCGATTTCCTTCTCTTCACGCGTGAGTTTCTCCGACTTTTTCTCTAGTTGGTCCAACTTCGAATCCAGCGTCGTTTCCCTTTCCGCCAAACGGTTCTCAGTCTTCTTCCATTCACGACGACGTTCATTTTCTTCTACCTGAGCTTTCTCCGCCACTTCCGTCGCTTCTTTTTTAGCCGCGAGAACTATATCCGAAGCCTCGCGCTTCGCTTTCCTGACCAAATCCTCAGCCTTATCCTTCCCCCCATTCTCGTTTTTCTTATTGTATGCAAAAAGACCTCCCGCGCCGACTGCCAGACCAGCAATCGCCGCAATAATTGGGATAGCAATTTCCATAATCTCCCTTTCTAATTGTTTTTGTCGATATTTTTCTTATACCAACGGGTTAACAAATAACATCAAATTTAAATTTCCACTATCTATTATACCACAAAACGGAAAAATCAAAAATTCTTATGATTGCATTTTTTCTTCATGTGCACTAGACTAAAAGTGAATAGTTATTTTTTTAATATAAAGTGGAGGAAATCCCGATGGGATACTTAGAAGAAATGCTTTTAAAAAATGGCGTCATTTATCATTCGCCGGATGGCTCCAGTTCTTATATTGAGGGGAGCTTATTATCAAATACTTTAGTCGTGCGAAATTCTGACGGCTGGGTCACTCACCGCATAGAACGCTCTTCTAATGGTGTCGATCTCATCGTCAGAAACACCTCCACTGGTCTAGTGGAAATGCGTTTAGCATCTTCGCTATTCTAATCAGCCCCAAAACCCGCGCTTTTTAGCGCCCTTAAACTCTTCCAACAATTCTTTCTGTTTTTTCGACAAATTCTTTGGCGTCTCCACAATAATTGTCACAATATGCGGTCCTCTATCACCATCTGCCCTAAATGGTACACCATGTCCAGACAGCTTAAATGGCGTCCCCGACTGTGTCCCTGCCGGCACTTTCATCGTCACCGTACCATCTACTGTAAGCACATCCACTTCGCATCCCAGCGCCGCATCCACCATATCAATCTTTTGTTCTGACAAAATAATCGCACCTTCTCGCGTCAAAGATTTATGTGGCTTCACTCGTATCTTCACATACAAATCACCCCGCTCCGTCCCGCCTTCTGGCGCCGGCCCACCTTTTCCGCGCAGTCTAATCGACATTCCATCATCAATCCCCGCCGGAATCTTAACCTTCAAATCAGAACCATCTACCGACACCGTCTTTGTCGTGCCAAAAATCGCTTCCTCAAAATCTAACGTCACTGAAGTCTGATAATCCGCTCCCCTTCTCGGCCTTCTCGCCCTACCAGGACCTCCAAATCCGAACAAACTCCCCAGAATATCATCGAACGGCGACCCTCCGCCAAAATCAAAGTTAAATGTCTGCCCATTGAAATTGAAGTTCCCGCCAGCAAACGGATTTCCACCATAGGCTCCGCCACTGGCTCCCCCCACGCCCGCGTGACCAAACTGGTCATACCGCGCCCGCTTCTGTTTGTCCGACAGCACATCGTGCGCTTCATTGATTTCCTTAAACTTCGCTTCCGCTTCCTTATCCCCCGGATTTTTATCTGGATGATATTTCACGGCTAGTTTGCGATAAGCCTTCTTAATTTCATCATCTGACGCATTTTTAGATACGCCAAGAACCTCATAATAATCTCGTTTTTCTGCCATAATATATATTATATACAACTAGCACTCAAAATGCAAGAGTGCCAAACCGCCAACCTTTTCTAGAAATTCCCCGCTCTGTTGATATATTCAATTTTATATTTTTCAGAACCATCACCTAGTTCTTCAATTTTCTTAAGACCATTTTCATAATTACCACCGCTATAATCATTGATTACCACCACCAATTCACCTTCATCATTAAAATATCCCCTAATCTCGTAGTGGATACCTTTCCTATCCACAAAATCAAAATCATCCACAATGATTGGCAAACTATTATACAATGGATTTTCTTCAATCTCCTTTAAATCTTGCGAATCATCATACATCGCAATACAATCCGCTTCCGGATACTTCATCAAGGACTTTTCTGGGCATGATATCAATATCCCATCAGACACTTCAACCGTATCCGACCAATTCATTATCACCGAATATGTTTGTTTATAATCATCAATATCCACCAAAAAACTCGCCGTCACTATCTCATTTTCATCAATTGTATACGCATCATTCCTAATCTTGGCTGATATCAACGCATCTCCTGGCGCATTAAAATTCAAAGCCAGCAATCTTCTTAGCTGCATTTCAAGATTTTCTCTCATATCACTAGGCAAAGCACTTGGATAGTTAGAAACCTCCACCGTCTCCAATCTGTATAAATGACGCTGATAAACCATCAAAATAATAATCACTATAATTAACAACAGAAATACACCAGCCGCCACCCCAACGAACCTTTTATTCTTTTTTGATAAATTCTTAAAAGAATACTCACCCATTAAAATCCTTTCAATACGTTATCCGTATAAGCATACGTCGGACCATAACTACTTGAATTATTCGTATATTGCTTTAAACTATATGCCTTTGCTCTTGGAGCATAATTTCTTTTCCCGTTACTCATACCACAACTCGCCTCGCCAATTATAATTCTGTTATTTGCTTCATCAATACCTAAAACGATACCTGTATGGTTGGACCAACCGTCTGCTTTGCCGGTCTTCGGCCCCATACTTACTATCGCATAAACCCTCGGAGTTTTACCACCATCCGTCAAACTTGAAAACTTATTAAGATAATTACTAACCGCCAGTGAACCCTGGCTAATTGGTACTTTGTTCTGAGATTCTCCGCCAAGTGTAGTATAACGGTTCAGAAACCACTGTACAAAAGCAGAACAATTATTCATTGTCCCACTTGGACACCCACTATCATGTATAAATGCTCCATCGTATCTTAAGTTACCCTTAGCCATTTTATCGGCTTCATTTCTATACCCGCTCATAAACTTTTCTGCTTCAGCTAGGGTCATCCCACCCGAAGACAAACTCCCACTTCCTCCGCAAAATCTATAAGTAGAATCGCCTGTCGCATCGGGTTTTGCGCCCTGACGATTTCTTTCGGCATTTGTGTACCACTCTGGGTGCTTTCTCGCTAAACTCAAAGAACTATCCCAACCATTTTTCTTTGAATAACTCTCGATTTCTGCAATAATCGGCGAAACATTCTCCACATAGCTTGGACTAGTTGCATACCCGGCCGCCTTAATGGCTATTAAATAAGCGTATGGATTCGTTACCGTATCACCAGCAAATACACCATGATTTCTATAAGTTGGAGTCGCCTGAATATTCTTATAATATCCTTCCCAACCTTCCTCTGGAGTAGCATAAGAATAGGCATTATTTGGATTGCTATCAAAAGCTCCTATTCCGAAAAAATTGTTCCGCGTAATCGCAAAAGTTGAAGTCCCTGCAGCTGATTCCAAAATTCCTTGCGCCATAACAGTCTCCCAAGGAATACCATAATTAATACTATTAACCACCGCAATATTGTGATAAGTGTCTATAAAACGTACCTGTTCAGCTGAAAGGTTTTCATATGACGACGAACCTGTAGCATATTGCACCTTTCCATCTATACACCCACTACCTGGATCATAAAAAAGTATATTGTTCTGCGCAAACATATCTAGCTGTTCCGCTGAAATCGCATGCGTCGATAACGGCATCGCCATTGTTAGCAACACCGCCATAGTCAATATATTCAGACCAAGTCTTTTCATGTTTTAATTATATCACGCTTTTTTAGTGTTCGGATTCGTCGTAATTAGTCCTTCTTCCGTTTCCGACGCAATTATTTGAATATGCACGTGGTTCTGTCCCGCAAAGAATAACCCTTGCCCCACTGGGAAATTTGCTAATCTCCGTTTCTCTTCTTCCGTCAATTTAAACACGTCCGACAATACATCCACCGCTGATGCTGATTGCTTCAAAAGCAATTGCATTGATGAGTTTGCCACAATCGCCCGACCCATCTTTGAAGTCATAAAATCTTCCACATCTTGTGTAATCGTCGTAAGACCTAGATAATACTTTCTCGCCCTTTTTGCTAGCGAAAACAAGAAGTTCGCCGAATCATCATATTTCATCAACTGCCATGCCTCATCCACAATGAGAAGCCTTTTCTTCTGCTCCGCCCGCACAGTATTCCAAATATGCGAAAGCACAATGTACATCGCCACTGGCCGAAGTTCATCTTCAAGATCACGAATATTAAACACTACCATTTGATTATTAATATCTACGTTCGACTGTTGCGAGAAAATACCCGCAAAAGTCCCCGTCGTATATTTTCGCAAACGCTGCGCTAGTTGTGGACCAGTCCCTTCCATATGAAGCAAAGTATCATACAGATTCAAAATTGTTGGGGGTGTGGATTGATGTGTCAACGGATCTGCTGTAATTCCCGCTCTTGCATATGTATCAATCAACGCCTGGTCGAGATCTGCTTCTTCATTAGCCGTAAGAGCCGGCACCATCTGCCCACCTGCCGTCATTTGATTCCCGCCAAGCATCAATCTAAATAATCCGTGCAGAGTTACCAAATTAGCGCGTAAAGCATCGTTTGCATCTTCCTTGTCTACCACCTTTGGCAAATCAAATGGGTTAATTCTTACATCTGAATTGAGCGACAATCTGATATACGACCCACCTACTGCATCACATAGTTTCTGATATTCATTTTCTGGATCGATAATAATGATTTCCGCCCCAACCATCATCGAACGAAGAGCCTCTAATTTCACTGTAAAAGATTTACCTGCACCAGATTTTGCGAACACTACCATATTTGCATTTTCAAGCGAAAACCTATCGAAAATCACTAGCCCATTATTATGCATATTCACGCCATACAAAATTCCCTTGTCTTGCGTGAGATCCGCCGAAGTAAATGGAAACGACGTCGAAATCGCTCCCGTATTCATATTCCGCCGAATCTGCAACTGGTCCGAACATTGTGGCATCGTCGAATTCATACCTTGTTCTTGTTGTGAAGCCGCCACTTTCGAAAAAATCATTTGCTGCCCGAAAATCGTTTCAATTTTTTGTTGCACAAATTTTAGTTCATCTAGAGAATCCGCCCAAATCGTCACATAAAGTCCAAATCGGAAAAACCTCTCCGCCCCAACCTGCAATTTGTCACGTAATTCTTCCGCATCGTTAATCGCCGCTTCAAGCTCCGGATCGCGCACTTTGCCCTTTTCCGCATTTAAGCTAAGTGAGGCCTCTAATTGCGTCACCTTCGTTCGCAAATTTTTCATCACTACTGCCGATTCTACCGGATAAATATACATTGATACATCAATCACTTCGTCCATATTAATAATCGGCGAAATCCATCCAGTATAAAGCGATCTAGGATAACCATACACATACAACGTCCGCCCATACTTCGTTCCCAATCTAAAATAATCTGAATGTATTTCAATTGCCGACGGCGAAATCAAATCACGTAAAGTATTTGTCCCTTGCTCAAATGCCTGCTGAATTTCTGCCGCTTCCATCGCTTCGGCCTGTGCCGCAATTTGTGCTGGTGTCAATTTCCTAGCCATTTTGTTTCTCTCCCTTTCTCACATACAATGTAGATAGTTTAGAAAAATCCACTAACGGCTCCCTCACTGCCGTATCTGGGTTATTGTAATTATAATAAAGCTCTGCCAACTGCCTAGTATTTAATCTCACTGATTGAATCCCAATTTGGAATAACCCTGAAACCACCGAATCCACTCGGTTATTCATCTCCGACAATGCTTTATCGTAAGTCGCTCGATCTATTCTTGTTACTTCTGGAGCCTTCGCCTTCGAAAAAGTCTTAAAAAAGTTTTTCGTCTGTTGTAAAACCTTTTCTGCATCTGGTGAAGTATAATATGGAATAATAATGAAAAACGATTTATCCATAATATTTGCTTCCTGCGACAAAATATCAATGAAATTAATGTAGTCATCCATTAATACACCAAGTAGCATATTATCATTATTGCGACGAATCTCCGATAGTTTTTCAATATATGGCCCTATATCCACTCGCTGTGACCTTACTAAAATCTGCGTCGTAAACTTTAAAGAATTCAAGAAATTCTGATATGAATACTCAACTGCTTCTCGCTCCACATCACTCATTAAATCAAAGTTAATCGACTTACACGCAACCACTGCTCTAAATGACCCGTCTTTCATAATTACCACATTGTCGCGAAGTTCCGAAATGAGAAGAGTCGCCTGCGTCGATGTCGGCAAATCTTTATTCGGTGATACCGGCATCGCTTGCTGTGCCATCATTGCCGCTGAACCCATCATCTGTGCATTCTGTGGCGCCATCTGCTGTGGCATTATTTGTTGTGCCATCTGCTGACCACCCATTACTTGGTTTTGTCCTGGCAAAATCATCTGTGGCGCACCCGCACCGCTATTACTTTGCCCATTTTGTTGATATTGTTGTGGATTCATCTTTTAATGCAAGGAGACAAATACTTCCCCTTCTTCCTTTCCTTTTATTCGATTTGCTTCTTTTGCAATCGTCGCCACCGTATAGTCAGTATTATTCGCTAATTCCATTATACTATTTTTTGTCATTCTTGTGGAGCCTTTTTTAGTTTCTATTTCACCAGTACCAATCGAACCTCGCTGATTTTTAATTGTCGTATCGCCTATTTCAATCTCGCTACTCTTTGCAATCGCTCCGCGCATTTTTTCAATTTCCGCCGCATGCTCAGCCTTTTGTCGCGCTAATTCTTCTTCATACTTTTTCCTCTCTTCCTCAAATTTACGACGTTCTTCCGCCAATCTCACCTGTTCCTCTTCAATTCTTTTCCGTTCTTCTTCCTGAATCCTCTGCTCTTCTTCGCGCAATCTCTTTTCTTCTTCAACTTTTCTTTGCTTTTCTTCAGCCTTTTTTTGTTCTCTTTCATTTCTCTTAGCTTCTCGTCGATCAATTTCCGTTTGGACGTTTTCACGTGCCACTTGTTGTTGTGCCGCTTGGCTCTCATTAATTGCACGTTCCAAATTCTTCGACTCATAACTCTCAAACATATCCGTTGTCGCATTCGCTTCCGCAATCAAATCTTCTCGCATCGAATTATTACCCGCCCCCTTAATCGCATACCCTTCCGTATCCACAATATCTGCCAGAAAGGACAACCTATGCGTTGCTTCCTCACTCGAAATATTTCTCGTTCTCACTTCTTCTATAATCTTCGGCGCGGTAATTAAAATTGTTGATTCTCTCTGCCCCGGCGTCCAAATTCTCGTACGCGGCTTTAAATAATATGACACTATTGCCGCAAGATATGTCTCCATCGGTTGGTCTTTTTTAAGTGGTAAAGCAAGCGTCAAAAAGAATAAAGCAAACGGTACCGGAATAATCGCAAGCAATGGGAAAAGCTGAAACAGCCCCACCGCTAGCGCTACTAGCCCACCGACAATCAAAAGATATACAAACTGCCGGAAGCTAAACGGTCCGATTAATTTGTCGTCCGCCTCAACATCCTGAGGCACTTTATATTGCGCCATACATTTATATTATAACATATCCCTGCATAATTATAATCATAAGAAAAACCGCCAAGTTTCACACTCGGCGGCATCAATACATATTAGCAATCTGGATAGAGATCACATAAGAGATCTTCCCAATCACCATGCGCAATAATCTGTGCTGGTCTATTGCGAATAGCTACAAACACAACCCCATCCTCACAATACTCATCCATCAAATCCTCGTCATTGCAAATAATCCTGATACCCATATATTTATCAGTATACTTCTCTATACATACACCATTATACTCAAGCTTTCTCCCAACTTCTTTAGTTAGAACGTCTCGCATATCACAGCCCGGATTATCTCTCAGGGCCCGATAATAAGCTTCTGTAAGTTCACTACCTGTTCTCATTTCTTCCAAGGCCGTTGTTTCGTAATAGTCCATTATTCTCTCAGCAATTGCAAGAATTTCGTTTCCAGAATACATAAATACACCTCCATAATAATCTAGTAGTAGTGTTTTCTTGCTAATTCAAAAACTGCTAGAAGGGTTAAAAACCCTCTCTAGTATAATTATAGCATATAATACAGTTATTGTCAACGCACGCTAAACCAAGTTTTAGCTATTGAACCCACCAAAGAACTTATTAATAATATCTCTGTACATATCCGCCAAGCTCGTACGTTGAGAAATACCATTCTCAAATTCCTCTATATCCGCACTCCGTCCAAACATCGATGGGTCTGAAATGATGACGTCTTTGACTTTCTTCCAAAATCCTTCGATGTCATCTGATTTTTCACTGCTAAATGTTCGGTACATATCCTCAACATTCTTTCTGGCTTCGTTATAAATCGGGCTACCACTATCTCTACCACTAAAATCAGCTGGCATACCATCATCGTCATCTTCATCGTCATAGTTAGTTAAATTTCTCTTTTTCTGATTATTGCCTTCTCCATTTGGAAAATACTTCTTATAAAGCGCATCTGGATCGAGCAATTTGATAAGTCCATCTTTGGCCTCACCTTGATAACCTTTGTGATGCATTTTGACAAAACCTTTAAGCGCATCTGGCGCAAAGGATTCTTGGAATCTCTTCTTTACTGCATCGCGTTTCTCGCCCAAGAAATGCTTATAGCTTTCTTCATCTTCTTCATTACCATCAGTAAATACTCTCTCCTCCAAATTCTTCAGTTTTTCCAAATCAACTACTTCTTGCCCTTCTTCGTTTATACTCATTACCTCATCAAGCAAAGCATACTGCTTTTCGATAGCTTGCAACATATCGGTCTTGCTTCTCGCGATTTGAGCAGGTACATGTCCCCTCAAAAATGTCTTCATTAAATTACGTGACCTTACAATATATTCTGCCTTTTGTTCCAAAGTTGGTTTGCTTAATTCGTCGCCAAAAATATACTTCCAGTCCCATTTACCATCTTTACCCACACCAGTAAGATCTTTCGCCAAAGAAATTATTTGTTCGCTACCACTCAAATATGAAAACTGGTCGCCAATAATATTCGCCAAAGTTGCATTATAAAGACCATCCATATTATCAAAATATCTCTTTAAACTAAACTCTGGCAACAATTCACCATCCGGGCCAACATCATACGACGCTGCTCTGACGCCCTCTCTCTGCGCCTGATATGCAGTACGCTCTACCTTAGAATATGAAGTACCCAGCAACAATTCCCGCATACCTCTCGTCTTTTTAATAATCACGTTACCATCTCCATCGCGCGCCACGTTACCATTTTCATCACATTCAACATAACCACTATTGACATATTCCCACCATGACACGTCTTTTCTAACACGACGCTTCTCCGGATCCTTATCGTCATATAAAGCAGCCGTCTGCATATTAATATATTTACCCAATCTACGCAACACTGGATCATTGCCGCCCACATCAAATAATGTATAATTTGAAATCGCCTGCGATGCATAGGTCCCCAACTCAATAACTCCATCATTAAGAAGAGTCCCCATTAGGTTATGTTCTAATTCTTTTGCAACCTTATCGGTATCACCACGCATATTCAAAACGCGCAATCCGCCAATAATGGCATCGATATTCTTAACTATGCTATCCCGATTCTGCAACAAATCATTAATATGATCTACCACATTTTGAGTCGCCGGAGTCAGTTCTGAAGCCGTCTGGAATTTATTGCGGCGTATCTGTGCCTGCGCATTCATCGAACTAGCCGCACCAGCAAGCACAGTCTGCACTCCTTCATCTTCGCTCTCCATTATCCTCTTGAAGCGTTCATAGCGTGCCAAATTCTCAGGATCGTCCAGTAACCCAGGATGCATCTTGTGCAAACTATCACCCGCTTTGAGCGCCCTAAAATCACCTTCTGCAAGTTTAGCATTAAGAGTTCGCTCGAAAAATCCCTTATTATTATAATAGTCAATTTCAGCCTTACGCTCTATTTCAGCCTTCAACTCATCAGATGCATCCATATTGGCCTTATCCAACACCTTTACGCGTTCTTCATATGTTCCACCCTTAATCATTGGCGCATAAACGCCTCTCGATCCTAGTAAATCATTCCTATCCTTGGCAATGGTTTCTTTATATTCCGGATTAACACCACTGAAACCTTTTTCTAGATTATCCGTATGCATTTGTGAAAATCTCTTGTAACGCATTGTAAGAGCTTGGCGATTATATCTCTCTAACCCACGCCTTGAAAGATTCCCGTTTTTATCATAATCTTTCGCATCGCTCATTGCCGTATATTTCGATTTGAGATGCGTATTTATTGAATCTGTTTCATTTTCACGAGCTGCCTTGCGATATGCCAAAAAATTCATTAACCTTGCTGATGGCATCTGATTACGTTCAAGATGTCTCGCACGTGTAAGCTGTCGGTGTGAATCCGCCCACGCTCGGTTTGTCGCGAGAGGTTTCGCTGCCAAAGCCCGCATTTTCGCGTTGATATCCCCAAGGAATGTCCCACTCATTTGCATCATCTTCCACGAGAAGAACAGCGGGAAAATCTGCACCGCCACACCAAGAAGCACCCCGAATCCGCTCTTCGCACTAGTAATAATCGCCCAACCTGCCAGATTCGACGCCCCAAACAATAGTGAAAACATCGGATAAAATACCAACATCTTCGTAAGCAATTGTCGCCATTTTTTAAACCACTGCTCCGTATTTGGCAACATAAATGCCACCATCGCTAGTGGCGAAATCATAATGAGAAGCGCCACCACCGCTTGACGCAATGCAATCGTAATCAGACCCGTCACCACCGACACCAACGCCCCCAGTAACACCGGTATCAACATCCAAATCGCACCCGTCTCAAACGCAATCACCCCACCGGCAATCCCTAGCGCCAACCCATCCTGCATCGCTCCGTATATTGATACCGTCGACAAATTCGATCCCACTCCAATTTCCATCGATGCCATCGTCGACTCTTCAATCGAAGTAAACACCCCTCGGAGGCCATTTCCTACAATATTCGAAAAATCCACCGCTAGCGAACAAACAATAAAACTTAAATTCACCAGTATCGCCACCACAATCATCTTTGGCAAAATTTTCTTCACCCCGTAATTCGAAATCCCCACTCCAGTTAGTTGCGAATAAATCACCACCAAGAACAGTATAATAAATACAATGTTCGTTATCCCTCTCACATACTTCCAAATCTCGTAAATCGGCGACCCGTCCTTCATTTCCACCGGATTGATTACCAATATATCCTCAATTTGCTCATAAAGCCAATCTGTCGCCTCGGCAATCTTACCAGTCGTCGGACAAACCAACCACCCCAAAGCCCCCAAACTATCCTCACAAGATACCGAAGTCTGTTGCTCTGTCTGTGTAGTCTCCGACTTTGTAGCCGTAGTCGCAGTACTAGTTGTAGCCGTACCTGTCGACGGCTCTGCATAAACATCCGCACTCGGCTCGACCATCAAAATACCAAACATCCCTATAATAGCAAAAAGACAGCCAAAAATGGCATTACCCAGTCGATTTTTTGTCCATTTTCTTACTATCATAGTAAAACCCGCCTCCCTTTTAAAGGCGTGTAACTATTATAGCACACATAAGCACTTTTGTCAACAACATATCCACCTAATTTTTATCTGTCAACCGAGCTTGGTTTTTTTTGCAAAACATGCTACTATTAAAATAACTTAAACATGGATTTTTAAATGAAAAAACTATTCAAGCATCTTCTCATCATCAGCCTTATGCTGACAACCTTCGCTTTCGCAACGGTCCCTACAAACACCTATGCCGCCGATAGCACCAGCAACAAGCTTGGTAGTTGCCGCTATTTTCTCGGTATGCCATCCTGGGACTGCGGCATCGACGAAGACTGGACTAGCGAAGAAAAACTAAGTTCTAATATATGGCAAATCGCTAAAAACATCGCTGACGCCATCACCAAGATAGTAACCTACCTCTTAATCGGCTACGTTATCTACGGTGGCTATCTTTATATTTTCTCCTCTGGCGACCCCACCAAAGCCGCTGCTAGCAAAAAAACCATCACGCGAGCCTTCATTGGGCTAGCCGTAGTTGTGTTCGCCAATATCATCATCAGTTCAGTAGGTATTGCCATGCTTGGCAGCAGTGGCGCCTTCGATGCAAACTGTATTGCCGACAAAAACGTAGAATGCGTCAAGCCAGAAACCCTTATTACCAATGTCATCAACTGGGTTATTGGTATTGCGGGTGTCGTTTCCGCCGTCTATGTCGTCATCGGCGGTATCGGCTATATTACATCAGCTGGTGACCCAAACAAACTTCAAAAAGCCAAGACTACCATTGTTTATTCACTTATCGGTCTCGCCATAGTTGGTCTCTCTCTCATCATCTCGAATTCTGGTTATAAGATCATCGAGGCAGCCAATACTGGCAACGATATATCTGAGCCTATTCTAAATCTTCTCAATTCTATTATTGGTTTTCTCAGTGTTATATCGGTCATCTTCATTATTAAAGGCGGTTTCGGTTACATGACTTCAAGCGGTGACCCCGGCAAGCTAAAGTCCGCAAAGGATACTATCCTTTACGCCTGTATAGGTCTCATCGTCTGCGTCCTCTCCTTCGCCATCGTCAATTGGGCAATTGGCGTAATTGGAAAATCCACTACTGAACAGCCACCAGAAGAAACATCTATCACCCAGCCAATAACAATTGCCGACGTCTAACCATTATCTTCAAAAAAGTCTTGCATTTTTTAAAAGATAATTATAAAATAGAATTAACTTATAAACAAAGGATTAAAAATGAATAAACTATTAACTATTCTCGCTGAAGAAACCACAGTACCCGGCACTAGCACTAATCCAACGCCAGACCCAATAGGCCAAGGTGGCGATTTAAGCTCCTCCATTATTGGTGTCTTAAATGGTATTATTAGCATTCTCGGCATTGTCGCCGTAGTCGTCATTATTATTGGCGGTATTGGTTATATGACCTCTGCTGGCGATGCTGGCAAAGTCAAAAAAGCCAAAGATACCATCCTTTACGGTGTTATTGGTCTGATTATCGTTGTTCTGTCTTTCGCCATTGTTAATTTTGTTATTTCAAACGTTATCGGCGGCACCAGCTCTTAAAAAGCAAACCCAAAATATCTCCCTTCTGGGAGATATTTTTTTAGTTACAAGAACCCTGCGAGGCCACCCGCCTCGACCTTACTGTACAGCAATCTTCTTTGGAGCTTCAGTCTTTTCCTTTTCAAAGGTAATCGTAAGCACACCGTCTTTGAGCTCTGCTTTTACGCTATTCTCATCCTCGCGCACTTGCACTGGAAGCGCAATCGTTCGCGAAAACTCGCCCCAATAGCACTCTTGAATATGCCATCTAGTCGTCTGCTCATCCTCACCACCGGAAAGCACGCCCGAAATTGTCAAAATATTATCGGAAATACTGACATCAAGATCAGATTTCGAAATGCCGGCAGTCCGGGCTTTAACTACTAATTTGTCGGCGGTTTCGTAGACATCTACAGCGAGTTGTCCAGGAAAATCGTCGGCAGTTTCCCACTCATCTTCTGTTGATTCGCCTGATTCTTGAGGCAAATCTTCAGCCGCTTCTTTTGGTGCCGCGAGATCATCATCTCCTCCCAAAAACGCAGCAGCGAGATCATCCTCCATCAGCAAATCGTCACTGTTTGTACGAGCCATATTTCCTCCACTTATATTGTTATGCTTTATTATAAAGCATCTTTTATGTAAAATCAAGATATTATGCCGATTATTGTAAAAAATACAACATTCCCGAGTCTTCTCGACCTTCTTGCACCCCATACTTGCAGGGGTTGCGGGCGACTTGGCACTCCACTTTGCGACTGTTGTAAAAAATACATTATCAAAAATAGCATCAATTTTTGCCCACGTTGTAAAAACCCAAAAACCACCAGCAAATGTAAAAAATGTCAAAATCTCCCACCAACCTATTTTATCGACGAGCGGAGCGGCCTTCTAAACCAACTTATCCACGATTATAAATATCACTCCATTCGCGCTCTCGCACCTATCTTAGCCGAGCTTCTCGCCACCAAATTGCCACAGAATCTACCTATAAACACCGTCATCGTTCCCCTTCCCACCGCCACCAATCACATTCGGAGCCGCGGCTTTGACCATACCGCAAAAATCGCTAAATCTCTCGCTAAACTCAAGCATTGTAAAATTCAACCCATTTTCCTCCGTACTAAAAACACCGTTCAAGTCGGTTCCGACAAGAAAACCCGTCTCACCCAAGCCGAGCACGCTTTCACTTTGAACCCTAAAATCAAAATCAACCCCTCCGCAACCTACCTTCTTTTTGATGACGTTTGGACCACAGGCGCCAGCATTAATGCCGCCGTAAAAAAACTCCGGCAAGCCGGAGCAAAGAAAATCATTATTGCACTTCTAGCAGTTAGCCGACTGGATTAAAGAAGTCTCGGTCTTATCATCCTTATTCTTATCCGAAGATGGCAACGCCGAAATCACGAAATTAATAATCGCAAATGACAAGAAACAAATCACCAATCCAATAATCGCATAAAGTACCGTATTTTTTGCATCGGTCACTTTCTTCGAATCACCACCCGACACCACATATTTAATACCGCCAATGATTAGCATAATCACCGCAATAATACCCACGATATAAAGAATCGTATTCGTCACCTGCTTAAATACCCCAGTATTTCCAAACAAATCCGACGGACAACCATCACATTGTGCCGCCTGCGCGCCTTCCTGCAAAGTTAGCGCCGACACGTTGGACACCATCGCCACAGCAAAAATCCCACACATTAATATTGGTATAATAACTCTCAAAATCTTTCTCATACCCTAATTATATCACACTCTTTAATAAAAATCAATGGCGGAGGGTGGGAGATTCGATTCGAACGAAGCGAGAACGATATCTCTCTTTTGTGTGCTTCCCTCCGGAAGCATGGCGGAGGGTGGGAGATTCGAACTCCCGCTCCAGATCACTCCAGACTAACGATTTAGCAAACCGTCCCCTTCAGCCACTTGGGTAACCCTCCATTCATTCCATTCTACCACACTTTCTCATTTTTTGTAAAATCGTGTTATAATCAACTTATGGCAAAAGCATTACAGCCAGTCTCCTGGCAAGCCGAAGAATACATTATAAGAGATCATAATCTTTGGTGGTATATCGGTTTATTTGTTGTCGCCGCGGGTCTTTCTGCACTTGCTATTCTCTTCAAAGGCTGGACTTTTCTCATTCTTATTATCCTTAGCGTCATTACTATTTTAATCTATTCCCTCCGCCCGCCTCGTAAAATACGTTATCACCTAGATAGCAAAGGTCTCACCGAAGAAAACAAACTTCACAGTTATGATGATTTCCGCGCCTTCGGCATTTTAAAAGAAGGCGAACATTACTCTGCTATTCTAATACCTAAAAAACGCTTCGGCCTTCAAGTCAAAATTTATTTCCCTGAAGGCAGTGGCGAAGAAATCGTCGATCAACTCGGTAATCATTTACCAATGGAAGAAGTGAAGCCAGACTTTCTTGATAAAATCGTAAATTTCTTGCGCATTTGAAAAATCTGTGCTACAATTAACATAAGTATAATATTAAAAGGTGGGCAAAATGGACCAAAATCAAACCGTAGATAACGATCTACAAAAAGCAATTGACAATATCACTAACACGACTAATGCTGATCCGGTATTTTCTGATCCGGTAGCAGCGCCTTCTTCTATTCCTGAAGGTGACACCGGCGAACTCGCCGAGCCAGTCGGGCCTTTCCCGGCACCAGAGCCAGAACCTAAAGTCGAAATGGTGATGCCTGCTCCTGAGCCGATTGCTCCGCTTGAGCCACTTACTCTTCCTGATTTAAATATGCCAGAAGCCCCGGCCCCAGAAATGCCGGCACCTGCTCCTGAGCCAATTGCTCCGATTCCGCCGATGCCACAAACCGCTCCAGCACCAATGCCTGCTCCAGAGCCAATGCCACAGCCAGCCGCTCCCGCCTACGAACCAGCTTTCGCTCCTGCACCTAAATTCAATATGCCAGCCGGCAATCTCAATATGCATCAAGTAAAGGAAGCCGCTCTCCGCGATCTCGTCCCACTACTTGACCATCTCAATATGAATCCTTCACAAAAGTTCAATATCTATCGCAATATCTTTGAAGATCTCCGCGATTACACTATTTTAGAGCCAGCCTACCGCGCTGCTACTGAAATACCAAATGACCAAGAGCGCGCCGAAGCTCTTCTCTACCTCGTCGAATCCATCGACAAGATGTAAAAATAACCCCCTCAAGGGGGTTATTTTTTAGTATCCCATACCCATATCCGGTGTTGCCGGCTTCTCTTCCGGTATTTCACAAATCAGCGCCCCCATCGTAATCGCCGTCGCCGCAATAGAAGTCGCATTTTTCACTGCTTCCTTTGTCACTTTTGCCGGATCAATCACGCCTGCTTTTTTCAGGTCAATCAAACCTTTTTCTGGCGCCATCACATTTACGCCAAATCCTGGCTTTGCCTTCTCCACTTCCGATAATAACGCTGGCGCATTCAGTCCAGCATTCTCCACGATATGCAAGAACGGAGTTTTCAGCGCATTCTTCACAATCCGTGCCCCTGGCTCACTATCAGGAAGCACCGCTGCCGCATTGACCAGCGTCACCCCACCACCCGTCACAATACCTTCAGCGAGTGCCGCCTTAGTTGCCGCTACCGCATCATCCACACGGAATTTTTTCTCATCAATCTCAGTTTCCGTCGCTCCACCGACCTTAATCACTGCTACCTTGCCCAGTAGAGCTGCTACACGTTTTTCAAACTCTTCTTTCTCATAATCCGACTTTGCCATTTCAGCTTGCGAACGAATTAATTCAATCCTATCCGTCACCGCCTTCTTATCGCCAGCACCCTTAATGATCGTCGTACCGTCTTTCGTCGCAATAATCTTCCCTGCTGAACCAAGCACTTCAAGCCCCACTTCTTCGAGCTTCAGGCCTTTATCTGCCGATACCACCGTCGCATCCGTAAGAATCGCAATATCTTCCATAATTTCCTTACGACGGTCACCAAATGACGGTGCTTTTAAGACTAACGAATTAAACACCCCCTTCAATTTATTGAGAACTAGAAGCGACAACGCTTCCCCACTCACTTCCTCGGCAATAATCACGAGATCTTTTCGTCCCGCCTGTGCACATTTTTCAAGGAGTGGCAAAATGTCGTTCGCCGCCGAAATCTTGTTTTCTGTCACTAAAATCAACGGCTTATCAAACACCGCCTCTTGCCGATTCACATCAGTCAGGAAAAACGCCGACGCATACCCCTTATCATACGAGAAGCCTTCCACGATTTCCTGCTCCATTTCAAGTCCTTGTCCTGCTTCTACCGTCACTACACCGTCTTTGCCAATCTTCGAAATCACTTCTGCAATCAGTTTACCAATCTCTGCATCTCCCGCCGAAATTGTCGCGACTTCCGCCACCTTTTTAGAATCGCCCTCAATCTTCTCCGACGACTTTTCAATTTCTTTTACAATCTCCGCCCCAGCTTTCTCAATTCCACGCCGAAGTTCCATCGGGTTCATCCCCGCCGCAATCAGTTTATTCGCTTCATTCAAAATATTATAAGTTAAAACCGTTACTGTAGTAGTTCCATCACCCGCTACCTTATTTAATTTCTGCGCCGCAGTTTTAATCAACTTCGCCCCCACTGCTTCACCCAGACGTTCGTCTTTATTTGGCAGTTCCACTGCTTCAGCTACCGTCACCCCATCGTGCGTAATCACCGGTGCACCATATTCCTTTTCAATAATGACGTTCTTACCCTTCGGGCCAAAAGTTACTTTTACCGCATCATACAATTGTTTCGCACCAGACAGCACCTTTTCGCGTGCCTCTGTCTCATAATAAATCTTTTTTGCCATATTTTATAATGTCGCTAGGACATCCTCCTCTTTTACAATAATATAATCTTTATCTTCCAACTTAATCTCAGTCGTAGAATACTCTTTATACACAATCTTGTCACCTTTTTTTACAGCCTTTACTTCCGGGCCTACCGATTCTACCACTGCATAAGCCGGCTTTTCCTTTGCCTCACCAAGCAAAATCCCCGATTTCGTCTTCTCTAGCGGCTTTTCTACTACCGCTACAATTCTATCTTTAAGTGGTTTTAAACCCATATTATCACTCCTTTTCTGTCCCAATTATAGCACAAAAATTAGCACTGTAAAGCCTCGAGTGCTAATTAATCCGCAGTCTAGCGAGCCACGCAACGCACCGAGTTGCCGTAGCTGCGTTCGCCGCTGCTCTGCGGGAACAAGAAGCCATACCGATCGAAGCTCAGAATGTACGCGACGCCGCTATCGTGCACTACCGAAGACCAATAGACCCCGCTGCCACCAACGCTGACTGAGCTACCGTACCAGCCCCCGCCATAAGCAAAGTAGACTGGCGAGTTTTGAATATTGCCAGAAGTACCAGAGGTAAGGCTAAGTTGATTTTTAAGATAAATAAATGAACCAGAACCAGTAAGAGTAGTACCACCCTTTGGTAACATCCAGCCTGCTGGACAGATAGATTGGTTTACATTAGTATTGTCTGCTGTGTAACTAGAAGAGTCTGCCATGGCTACTGCGGCAGTCCAGTTGTAATAGTTGCCGATGTGGTAGTGTTTATCATTACCACAGGCCACTGTGCTATTGGCTATTGTACCATCCAAGTCATTTCTAATGGTTCCATTCCAACATAAATCTCCTGGGTCGTAAGACTCTGGTGTGGTGTTAGAACTATTCCAGGTCGTAGTACCTGTAGCATAGGTATTAGTAAGTGTATCGCTCCAGTTACTTGGAACATCAGTATTGGTGGAATTATAGTCATAAGAAGAATCTACGTCGTGGTCTAGGTTTTGCGTCATCCAAATGTTGCCGTCGGCGAGTTTGGCTACAGTGTATTCTTTGCCATCACGAGCATCTTTTACGGTGACTTCTTGGCCAGTGGTTATTTTGTTCTTCCAGTTTGCTACGTTCTGCATGGTATAGACTGGAGTAGGAGCGGAGGCAGTATTTGGGTGGACTAGGGTGTATTTAACTTGCCCTACATAAGTACCAGCCGGTTGAGTCTGCGAAATATAGGCCCTATAGGTAGTAGTAAGGTTAGAACCAGAAGCACCTGAACCTATGTCAGTAGAAGATGGGAAGTAGGCAACTTTGGTGTATTCTTCTGGTACTGCAGTATAGCCTGAGAAATCTGGGTCACCTGTTTGTCTATTAGTATCGTCAGTAGAACCAGCAATGATTGGAGTATAGCTGTTGGTAGTTTTAGTGAGTTTCATCGCCCAAGAAGATGTACCAGTAGTAACAGTAGTTGCAGTAATGATATCGTGAGTAGAACCTAGTG
>JAGAEN010000016.1 GCA_017613135.1 Candidatus Saccharimonadota bacterium
GGACTTTCACCCTCTTTGGTGCTCCATTCCAGAAGCTTCTGCTACGATCTAAAGGATTGTATCTTTATCCACTCAGTTAACGCTGTTGGTTTTTATGCTGAAATGCCGTCAAGGCAACTCAGCATAAAAATTATCTAATTTCGCAACCCCTATAATAACTCTGGTCGTTAAACCGTATGGTTATCTTTAGGTTTAGACTAGTCCAATTTCGCTCGCCACTACTTTCGGAATCATTAGTTATTCTTTTTTCCTGGGCCTACTAAGATGATTCAGTTCGGTCCGTTCCCGTTCATCTACCCTATGTGTTCAGGTAGCGACAATATGACATGACTCATATTAGGTTTCCCCATTCGGCAATCCCCGGATCAATTCTCGCTGTCAGATCCCCGAGGCTTATCGCAGACTTCTACGGCCTTCATCGGTATTGATTGTCAAGGCATCCACTATCAGTGCCCTTAATTACCTTTTTATGCATTGACTTAACTAGCAACCGAAGTTCAAAAACTCAAATTGCCAATGTCGTCATTAAATCTTTTCATCGTTAATTCCAAATTGTTAATTCAGAGAGTCTTAAAAGAATATTTTGAAGTCACTAAAGCGACCTCAAAGATTATCCTCGCTTTCCTTATCTTTTTGTAGAGGTCGAAATATCGACTTGCTTAAACTTCCCCCATTATATCAAACATTTCGACCTAAGTCAAGACTTTTTTTGAAGATTTTTCAAAAATCTTTCATTTTTTCCACATTTCACTAAATTACCCAAGAAAATACCGCCCTCGCAGGCGGTATTTTTTATTATTCTTCGTCTCTCCTCGTACCTCTTCTCGTTCTCGTTCGTGTCACGAAATAGATAATAATCGCCGCAACCGCAAACAAAACCAAGAATAGGAGCCACACTGGGCATCTAATCACCATTTTTCTTACTTCCGCCGTCGAGCCTTCAAACTCTACCGTATAAACTACATTAAATATACCGATATTAGGCGTCCCCTCCCAAGCCGTCTCATTATATAGTGTTCTGTTTGGCAAAACGGTTTTTTCTTCTGGATTTTCTTCATTTGTATATATTTCTTCATCGGAAAACAATGGGAACACTTTTAGGACATATTTTGCTTCACCATGAACATTCCCCAAGTTTTCCACCGTTGCGGAACCGGTAATTTTCCCCGATAACAGAAACCCAGGCAAATCAGCGCTAAGAATATTCCCCTTCTTAATAACGGTACCTGTTATTTCCACATAAACTAAGTGCGACATTCTCTTTATTTCCTTAATCGTCGCACTGTCAGAAGCTTCCTCAGATTGCTCCTCATCAAAAGGCTTTGCGGCCGCAGTAACATTAACTGAGAAGTATTGACCGCCAGCCGAAGCTGATTCCGGAACATTTATTGTCATTAATACTTCTTTGACATCGTTTGGGGCTAATTTTCCCTCAGCTGGAATACCCAAAGACACCCACTTGACAATCTCACCGTGTCCGCCTTCCGCTTCATAAACTACAGCTCCATTCTCATCCCGGTAAAACGGCTCAATCTCAATCTTATAGTATGTGTCCTGCGTTGAATTTGATGGATTTGAAATCCTAAAAGAAAGCTTATATGAATCTCCCGGATCTATAATAATACTCTGCTTCATTGGGGACATCGACAAACCATAGCCAGCCGCCGACACAGAGTCTATATTAAAAACCAAAACACCAAACGCCATTACCAGGATAGCGACCACCCAATTTTTTAATTTTTTAAAAGTATAATTCATTTACCTCCTTTTGTTTACTCAATTATATCACTCTTTTCCTTTAATAACACAATTAAAACCTTGCCTATTATAGTTTTCTTCTAATAACTCCATCGTATATCCGCCCGCTGACTCTATGAGGAAAAACTTGTCATTTGTTGTTTTTAAATCTTTTGCATGAGCATACAGAGTCATCTGCATAGCATCCTTTAGATTAGAAAAAAGCGCATTGAATGAATCAGCGCCCATCCCATTCGCATTAAAACTCAAATTCATTGCGGCATGATTCTCGTCGCTACTTTGCTTAATCCGTTCTTCGCTATTGTAATACAACTTGGAGGTCAAAGTAATTTTATCCAGTTTTTTATCACTAAAAATCATATTTATCTTTATTGATTTGGTATTTGCATGGTCATATTTAAAAAATGGGTACAAAATCTCTTGACTTTCGCAGGACATTGAATCAACAACTGCCATATCTCCCGCATCGCTAATAATTGTTTTATTGCCATTCATTAAAAATAACAGTATTGACACAAGAGAAATCACAACAAGAGCCGCCCCTAAAACACCATAAGACATCCCGCGATTACTTCTATTATTGTTTTTCATACACCTCCTTCATACTTTTCTTATTATATCACAAAACAATAAAAAGAAGGGCCTTTACAAAGGCCCTTCAATTTTTCTATAGACTAGTCCATAGTAATGGTATAAACCGCATGGCCTACATAAATACCAGGAGCTTGATCCGGAGCTACATAAACCTTGTAAGATGGGTTAAATGTAACCGTAGCAGATGCATCACCAGTCAAGAAGGTAGTGCTTGAAGCAGCAGTATAGCTAGCAAATGGGTTCGTGGTAGCACCAGATGCATTGGACTTAATTGCCCAACCAGAAGTATCACCATTATCATAGTTACCACCGGAAATCGTGGTACTGCTATAGGTTAGACCATCAACTGCAACAGCGACAGTATAAGTATCCGCCGCGGCACTCGTGTTACATTCAATAGAAACAGTGCCGGCAGTAGACGTAGCAGCACCAGTGTCGTCAGCGTTCAAATAGCCGACCGTACCAGCACCAATAGTCTTCGAGAACGAACGATCACTCACCGAGTAATCACCTGTGTTTGCTTGTGTAGAGTTTTCCAAAGTACAACCACTTTCGATGGTTACAGTAAGTGTATCAGTGAACTGACCACTTGTTGCTGCAAACACACCGACTACTGGCAATGCTGCGAGGGCTACGCTTGCACCTGCAATTGCTAATTTTTTCATATTATTTTCTCCTTCCACACCTATGTGGAAAATTAATGTTTTTTGTATGTTAAACGCGTTGACCTTTAACATTTCTCATTTTACATAACCATTTTATAATTGTCAAGCTTTTTTTATTTAAGACTTTTCCACAAGCTGACAAGAGATACTACACCCCTATCACCGGCTCTTTCGGACAATTCAAAAGTACCCGACCCATCGCCTCTTTCTCAGCTTCAGTCACCCATAGTTTATATTTATACTTCACCGAAATCTGCCTCGCCACATACTGGCACCGAAACTTTTTGTTAGATGGTAACCACGTCGCCGCATCGCCATCCGATTTTTGATTATTTGCCGAACCATCTACCGCCAGTAAATTCAAAGGGTCAGTCGCTATCGCATTCCTAACTTCATAACTCATATACTGCGCCCCCTTCTGCCACGCATCCGACAGCGCCACCACGTGATCAATCTGTATGCCCTTGCCAATCTCTTCCCGATTATTAAACACCATATGCGCTCCTGTGTAGGGTTCATCGAATTCCCCCGCCACCACATTACAACCATCAAGAATTACCGCCGTCTCGCCAAACTCCCGCCGAATAATTTTCTGCCGAAGCGAACACCCCTCTACCGTCGGCCACCCACCATAAAACTCTTCCCTTGTATAGCCAGTTTTTGGCGCCCGCCCTTTAACCTCTAATTCCGCCAAAACCTCCACCGCTAGCCGTGCGTTTTCACCCCCCTCGCTCACCGCTACCGCCGCATAATCCTCCCCGTCATTTTCCGCTCTTACAAAAACCGTCTCATAACTTTCCGAATTCACAAAAAGCCACACTACGACGCCAATAAACGCCGTTATTACCGCCACTAACCTCCGCCTCCTTAACTTCATATATATATTATATCAAAAACCAGCCCCGAGAGGCTGGTTTCAATTTTTAATTTAGTATCGCAATCGCAATATTGAGATATGCCGCAAACGTACACCATAATATATATGGCACCATCAACCACGCTGCTGCCTTACGATTTCTGAATGCCATCAAGATAAATGCTAGTATCATCAGCCACATCGCAATCAGCCAACCAAACGCAAAATATTTCATATCCGAATTAAAGAATATCAGCGTCCAAGCAATATTAAAAATCAATTGTACGTAAAATATTGCGAGTTCCGCCACTTTAAGTCTTCTTTCACGCCAATTATTCACTTTCACCCGATAAATCAAATATGACGCCACGCCCATCATTAAATACAAAATCGTCCAGACTACCGGGAACAACCACGCTGGCGGCGCTAGTGGCGGCTGAGCAAATGCATTAAAACTTTCCTGCGCCGAAATCGTACAAACCGACGCAATTATTCCTACCGCAAGTGGTAATAGTATTATCCCTACTGCCTTCAAAAATTTTCTTCCCGAATGTTCAATTTTCCGACCATTCACTTTTACCGTCATTGTCGCACTCGTACACTTTTCAACTTTTTTCTTGTTTTCTTTGGCTTTGTTTTTTACTTTAGAGTTTGCCATCACTCATTCTCCTCATGTTTATGTTCACATTATACCACGATTTTAAGTTTTCTTACGAATTCATAACGCCCTTACTTTTTATTAAGAATAATTGTATTATAAAAACAAGGAGATAACTATGAATTCAGAAAAAAATAACGAATTAACCGCCAACCAACATCAAGAAAACAAAAAGTTTTTCTTATACGAAAATGTCATCGGCTTCATATCTTGTGCTTCCTTTCTAACCCTAGCCCTTGTCTCAGCTTTTGCTGAAGAGCTCCCTCTCTGGGCCAGAATTGTCTTGTTTCTAATTGGATTATTCATGTTTGTACTTGGCGGGAGCTTTTGTATCAAAATCGAAACCGAAACCGGCAAATACGAATGCCAAAACTGTCATCATCGCTATGTCCCAAAATATTCTAGTGTCTACCTCGCTCCGCATCTCGGCCGCACCCGCTATATGACTTGCCCCAAATGCCACAAAAAATCTTGGCAAAAGAAAATCATCTAAACATAATATAAGCATTTAAAAAGATAGGACTCACCTATTCCGAGGCAAGTCCTATCTTAATAATCTAATTATATCAAAACTACTTCTTAAAATCAACCATTTTCTTAGTTTTTGTAACAATCTTTAACCACTTCACGCCTTTAGATTTATAAAATTGCTTTTCTAATTCCTGTAAACACTTTGTTTGGTGAATTTTAATTCTGTCTAAATCAATTATTATATTTGGCGATTGCCTTACTGCTTTTTGCAAGGTATTCTCTAAAAGCCAACGACCTTTTCCCTTTGGGCTTTTCATTTCCCATTTCAGTCCGTCCATAATTATATCAGGAGTACGAACTCCTTTCTTATCGCTTTTTGGAATTAATTCTACATCGCTCCCCATTTCGGTAAATAACAGAATCGTCTTATATTCGTGTTTCTCTAAAATAACACCATTTGGGATAATTTTTCCTTTTTTCATATGCGGAGCATTATATCTAATCCACTCTATTTTTTCAACCCCCACCCGCAATATGATATAATAAAACATCGAAAGTCCGTCAGGCAACGCTGGATTACGTAGGTTCGGGACTTTCTTTTTTATTCTGTAGTCAAAGATACATATTCTTCAATATTTTTAATATCAACTAAGTCTTTAGGTCTTCCCATTTTACGTTTAAACTTAAGTATGCTGTCCAAAGTCTCACATTGATAACCGTCAACCACATCAAATTGAATCTTATCAAAATCGTCTAGCATTTGACAATTCTTAAACGGAGAGTAAAAGCCCTTATTGTCTTTTGGTGATTCGTATAAATTGATTGCTTTTGCTAGTTTTTTGGAAACGCATAAACGTAGTCCGCAGTTTTTCTGCGAATTCCACGCAAAAGCAATGAGCCTCCAGAAAGAATGATAAAATCTTCTTTTGACAAATTCATTTCTTCTAGTCCATCAATGTATTCTTGTCTATCCATGGCTTATATTATACACCAAAATATGTTATAATTATATCTATAATAACAGATATCACAGGTTGGTTATGAATTTAAAGATAGGAATCTTGAACTTCTAAACCAACCTATTACTTTTATTCCATTCGTCGTCAAAATTCGCTTACCAAAGTCAAAATGGAAAACGATTAATATTTATTAATAATGGCTCTAATTTTTTCTACAAAATCT
This sequence comes from Candidatus Saccharimonadota bacterium, assembly GCA_017613135.1. Classification (GTDB taxonomy): domain Bacteria; phylum Patescibacteriota; class Saccharimonadia; order Saccharimonadales; family Saccharimonadaceae; genus Nanosyncoccus. Next base: position 6,185 of record JAGAEN010000016.1, read on the forward strand.
TGTTCATTATTGTAATAAATCACTTCCTTAACAATTGAAACAACTGCTCCGCTTGGGCTTAATCCAGATTTTACAAAACAATAAATCGGTTTCTTTTCGTCATAAAACCACCCAAGTTCTATTCCCACACCGATAGACGGCTCACTGCATTCAGCGATTACAATATCGTAATTTTTATAATCCTCCCTCGAGTTGGAAACATTAGCACCTTTTTCATGTGGTAAAATTAATTCATGTTCAGAACAGAAACTATCGTTTCGTAATGGCTTATATATTTCATTTTTATAATCAATACTAGTTGGATGCACTATATAAATTCTCATACATATATTATATACCAAAATATGTTATAATTATACCCATAATAACAGATAGAAAGGTTGGTTTTGAATTTAAAGATAGGAATTGTCGGTTTACCAAATGTCGGTAAATCTACATTATTTAACGCACTCACTAACGCTGGCGCTCTCGCCGCGAACTATCCTTTTGCCACCATCGAACCAAATGTTGGTATTGTACCAGTCCCAGACGAGCGTCTAGATGTCCTCGCCAAAATGTACGACACCGACAAGGTGGTTCCCGCCACCGTAGAATTTGTCGACATCGCCGGTCTCGTCGCCGGTGCATCTAAAGGAGAAGGTCTTGGTAATAAATTCCTCGCCCACATTCGCGAATGCCAAGCCATCTGTCACGTCGTCCGCGCCTTTAAAAATAATGATATCGTCCGCGCCGACAACAAACCTGAAGACGACATTATTAAACAAGCAAGAGACGACATCGGCATCATCAATCTCGAACTAGAGCTCGCCGACGAAGAAACTCGCGCCAAAATTGAAGCCAAACGCAAAAAAGACCCCGCCGACGAATTCATCCCCTACCTCACCGACAAACCAGTCATCTATATGTTCAACGTCGACGAGCAAGGCCTGACAGATCAAGATTTGCAAAACAAATTACGAGAGATGGTAGCAGGTTTGCAGGCTAAGGAACATAAAGGCAAAATCTGTGATTTTGCCGCCGAAGGGGCGAAGCGATGTGATAAAATCTCCGATTTATCACATCGCGAAGCTTCCGAAGACTGCAAGCCTGCTACCATATTTATTAATGCCAAACTCGAAGAAGAAATGTCCGGTATGTCCCGCGAAGAAAGAAAAGAATTTCTCGCTTCCTACGGCGTCAAACACGACGCTTTGGAAGAACTCATCAAAGCCGCTTACGAAACCTTGGGTCTTCAATCTTTCCTTACTGCCGGCAAAAAGGAATGCCGCGCCTGGACCATCAAAAAAGGTGCCACCGCCCCCGAAGCCGCCGGCACCATTCATTCCGATTTTGAGCGTGGTTTTATCGCCGCCCAAATTTGTAATTACGACGACCTCAAACAACACGGCTCAGAACAGGCAGTAAAAGCCGCCGGCAAACTCCGCACAGAAGGCAAAACCTATATTATGCAAGATGGAGATGTTGTCGAATTCAAATTCAACGTCTAAAGTTTAAGTACAGCCACCATTATTTACTCTATCTCTTCAACCCCATTCACACTCGAAATCTCATCCACCCCTACGTTCAGATTTGATGAAGTAAGATCCACTGCATCAATTGTCACTTTCCCACCATTTTGCCCAGACTTACCCCATTCATCAGTCCCCTTTGCCAAAATGAGATATCCGTCCTCATCAAAATTCGCCGTCACTTTATTCAGCTCAATCGTCGCCGTCGTATTCGTCACAAAGAAAAACGGCGTGATTTGATAAACTTCCGACTCTGGTAGTACCGTCAAAGTACAATTCGTCGCCTTAAACGTACCTACTCCCACTCCAGCATCCCCTGACATTGACTGATAAATCATCACCGCCGCATTATCTACATAGTCACGATTGCCAATTCCATTCGCTGAAAACTCACAATCATTCAAAACCACCGAATTCTTACCTTCCACCACTGCAATCTGCGCACCCGTCGCCGTACCAGTCGAACTCGACACTTCAATCTCTCCAGTCGAATAAATCAAAGGCGACCCAGCTCCTGCCGTCGATAGTTTCATTCCGGACACTTTTACTGTTCCTTCACCTCGGTCCGTGGCTAGCGCTGCGCACGACCGACCCAAGGTCGTAATCGACCCGCCATTCCCAGTAATCTTCCCGCCAAAAGTCGCGTGCAACCCCCTCGACGCATCACCTGTCGTCGAAATCGTGATATTCGACACCACTACACTTCCGCCATTCGTTGCCACTACCGCATTTGCTCCATCCACGGAAGTTTTTATTGTCGTATTTGCGATACCCGCCTGCGATTCTTCGCCCACTACTACCACCGCCGAATTCGTACCATAAAAACTATACGCATCTCCTCGCCCATCAAAATTCGTACTACCAGTCTTCTCGACCACTGCTCCATCTTCTAGGCTCAAAGTCCCGCCATTTATCACTAAGAAAACTGCCTCGTCATCCGAAGATGAAGTATAAGTCCCCGACTTCACCACTGCCGTTACACCATCTACCACATATTTTGCCTTGTATGTCACCCTTTTCCCATCAATCGTCGTCGTCACCGTCCCCGCCGTAAGTTCATCTATCCCCACCACATCCGCATCATCATCAATCACAATCGAACTCCCACCGCCATCACCGCTATCACCACCCTCATCTCCGCTAGGTTTATTCTGATTCTGCATCATTATCGTCATTACCACCGAAATCACCACCACCAAAAGAACCAACGCCCCCGCACTCACCCCTACAACTAGCTTTTTATTCTTCTCTGGGTCCTCTGGAACTTCCGCCTCCTCACCCGGCATCTCAATTTCAAGTTTATTATTTTGCTCGTTTAAATTCTTTTCTTCCATACTTTCTATTATACCACTAGCGGGAACCACTCCTTCACCAAAAACTCTTCTCCTCCTACATCTGCCACAGCCAGAATCGGATTATAAACCTTGTATCCCGGCTTCAATTTGAGAAACACTTCCGCCGCAAATTCCATCCGTTTCAACTTCTCAGAAGTAATCGCAGAAAGCCCACCACCCGCCACGTCAGACTTCCGATATTTCACTTCCGTAAAATAAATTTTTTCGCCCATCACCGACACAATATCAATCTCGCACATCCGGGTCTTAAAGTTTCGCACAACAATTCTGTGCCCCAACCCCATCAAATAATCACAGACCGCCGTCTCGCCACGCTCGCCAACCTCCGAAGTATTTTTATTAATTATTCCATCACCATTTCGATCAAACCCCACCATCGACCGAATCGGCTCAAAACTTTTCCGATGCTCTGGGCAAATTCCAAGTTCATTTAAGGCTTTCAGATGTTCCGCCGTCCCATATCCTACATTTTTTAAAAATCCATAGCCAGGGAATCTCTCACCCGCTTCGTACATATAATGGTCACGCGCCCGCTTCGCCACCACCGACGCCGCCGACACTTCTTTAATTAAATCGTCCGCCTTCACCTTGGTCGATACATATCCCGAGATGGCCGTATCCTTCAAAAAATTCACCTTCCCGTCAATTACAATCTGTGAAAAAGCCACCTTTTTCTTCTGCACTTCTTCCACTGCTCGCCTCGTCGCCAGTCTCAGAGCCTCCGAAATCCCCACTGCGTCTAGTTCGTCTGCCATCACCCAACCCAGCCCCGCCGTCGCCTCGTTTAGAACCAAATCCGCTAGTCTCTCTCGCTTTTTTACGCTTAATTTTTTGGAATCTCTTAGTTCCTCCACCCACTCCGGCCAAACTTCCGGCAAAATCACCGCCCCCACCACTAGCGGCCCCGCCAAAGGCCCCCGACCAACTTCATCGATCCCTAAAATTGCCATATTATTATATTAGCACAAAAAGAGCCTGGTCTCCCAGGCTCTTAAATTGAAATCTTACTCTGCTTTTTCTTCGGTCTTTTCTTCGGCTTTTTCTTCCGCTGGTGTCTCTACTACTTCCACTTCTTCCACTTCTTTCACTTCTTCTACTGGTGCCTCTTCCACTTCTTCCTTCACCTTAACATCATTCACTGCTGCACGGTCAAAATCCTTCGCCGAGAGACGCGCCGACTTACCAGAACGCTCACGAAGATACGACAAATTATTGCGGCGCACTTTCGAACGCTTCGTCACCTCAATTTTCTCTACGAGTGGCGAATGAATAAGATAAGACTTTTCCACGCCCACGCCAGAAGTTACCTTGCGCACTACGATGCGTGCCGTATGCGATTCTTTGCGATCTACGCGAATCACCACACCTTCAAATACCTGAAGACGGAACTTACCACCTTCTTTAATTTTCTGAGTCACCTTCACGGTGTCGCCAGAGCGGACGTCTACAACAGATTTCTTCTTTTGCGCGTCACCAATTTGCTTTAAAATCGAAAAACTCATATTTTACCTTTTATATTAGACAATTATCAGTAATTTTACCATACTTATTACAAAATATCAAGAGTTTTTAAGCGCCAATCTTACTCGCTCTTCTACTGGCAAATCCGTCGCGACTTTTTCAAGCGCCGCCGTCGCCTCTTTCAAAGGAAAACCAAGCGCAATCAAGGCATCGAGTGCCTCATCCGGCTCATCCGCCTTCTTAAATTTCGCTTCTGTCGCGCCATAATGTGATGGAATACCTACTTTATCTCGTAAATCCACAATTACCCGCTCCGCCGATTTCTTACCCACGCCAGAAGCCTTCGCAATGAACACCGCGTCAGCATTCGCAATCGCATTCCGCACTTCTTCCGCTTCCGCGAGAGACAAGATCGCTATCGCCGCTTTCGGACCAATCCCTTGCACCGAAATCAGAAGTTCAAAAATCTTTTTCGCCGCGAGCGTAGAAAACCCATACAAATCCTCCGCGTTCTCTCGCACTGCGTGGTAAGTATAAAACTTCCTCTCTTCGTCGAGATGCACTGCTTCAAAATCCGGTGTCGGCACCGTCACTTCATACCCCACGCCATTCACATCAATAATCAGCGAATTACCAAATTTTTCTGTAATTTTTCCTTTTAAGTGCGCTATCATACAAACTATTTTATCATACTCTTATCATACTATTTTCGTGAATTAGAAAACTTGTATTTTTCTTCTTCGCTTGTCCGATAAAGAAACGCGCAAGTAATCGCAGCCGCTAGCGCATCCGCCGCATCGTCTGGTTTGGGCTTTTCTTCAAGGCCTAGATGCACTCGCACTAGCTCCTGCATTTGCGTCTTTGTCGCTGCCCCATAACCAGTCAAACTCTTTTTAATCTCATTTGGTGTGTATTCAAAAACTTTAACCTTGTTTTGCTCTGCCACGAGAAGTACTACACCTCTCGCTTCCGCCACCGCAATACCCGTCGTGATATTTTTGGCAAAAAACAATTTCTCCACTGCCACTAAATCAGGCCTAGTTTGGTCAAACACTTCATTTAATGAATCGTATAATTCCTTTAGCCGACTCGGGAGTGGCGCATCTACCGTCGTTGTCACCACACCAAAATCGAGCGCCTTCGCCCCAGCTCTCGTCGTCGTCTCAATCAGTCCGAACCCACATCTTCCCAGACCCGGATCAATCCCTAAGATTTTCATTTCACATACCTAATTAATGTTTCGCGCAGGTCTTTCACCGGTACCACAAATTTATCGTGCACCGTAGAAGGTCCAATCGCGTGTTTGAAACCAAGTTTTTTTGCCTCCGCAATTCTCTGGTCCGCCCGAAACGCTGAACGAATCTCTCCACCTAGTCCCACCTCCCCAAACACTACATATTCCTCACCCAACTTTCGCCCCGCCACTGCCGACGCAATTGCCATACACACTGCAAGGTCCGCCGCCGAATCATTTAACTTCATCCCGCCCACTACATTAATAAAAATATCTTTGTCCGCTAGTTTTAATTTCGTTCGTCGCTCGAGAACCGCAATTAAAAGATTTAGCCGATTAAGGTCAAACCCAGAGGCCGTCCGTTTCGGATAGCCAAAATTTGACGGCGTAGAGAGAGCCTGTATCTCCACTAAAATTGGACGATTTCCTTCCAGTGTCGCTAAGATTATCGACCCATCTGTATTTGTCCTTTCTGCAAGTAATGCTGCCGACGGATTCTGAACTTCTTTTAAACCTGATGACGCCATCTCGAAAATCGCCACCTCATTAGTCGAACCAAAACGATTTTTCACCGCTCGCACCGTCTTAAACCCACCATATCTATCACCCTCAAAGTTTAACACCACGTCCACTAAATGTTCTAGTACTTTCGGCCCCGCCAAAGTCCCGTCCTTCGTCACGTGGCCCACTATCACTACCGCGGTATCAGTCGCCTTTGCCGCACGGATAATCAAATTTCCACAATTCGTCACCTGTGATACGGTACCCGGTGCCGACGATATTTCATCCATCGCGAGAGTCTGTATTGAATCCACAATCACCAAGTCAAATTCACCCGACTCAATCGTCTTCGCGATATCATTTCCTGAGGTCGATGCCGCAAAATTCAACCGCTCCGAATTCGCACCTAATCTCTCCGCTCGTAGCTTCACCTGCCCTGCCGATTCCTCGCCGGATATATATAATACATCGTGATTTTTCGCCACCTCTGCACAAATTTGCATTAGAAGCGTAGACTTGCCAATCCCCGGCTGACCCGCAAGTAAGGATACCGAACCCATCAAAATCCCACCGCCAAGCACCATATTTAAATCATTGAATTCAGTTAATAGTCTCGCTTTTGCGTCCGACGGCACCACCGATTTTAGTTTTACAAAATCAAGCTTCTTACCACTAGCCTTGCCTTTTTCAATTGCTGATTTCTTACCGAGTTCCGGCTCCATCACCTGCTCGACCAAAGAATTCCAAGCCTGGCAGTTTGAACACTGTCCGACCCACTTGGCATACACCGCACCGCATTGCTGGCAAACAAATTGACTCCTCGCTTTCATACCCCCTATTATATCACACTAATATCTCGGCGCTAATTCATTAATGTAGACTTGATGTAGTTTTTCAAAGTCATCCTTGTCAGTCTTACCCTTTGCCCAAAGAATAATGGAAGCATCGTAGTTAATAATCTCGGCAGGAATCTTGGAA
>JAGAEN010000017.1 GCA_017613135.1 Candidatus Saccharimonadota bacterium
GGTACTTCCATCTGCCCATCTAACTGGCATCTACCACTAGGCTATACATCTACTGGAGAACTAGACAACCAAGAAGCCAGCAGTACTTGGCGTGTAGGTGGCTTCTCCTACCTAGACCGAGTGATGGGTGGTACTGGTCAAGACCAGTCTAGCACTGCGGGTTCTACTCAGTCCGTTAAGTTGCGTTCATTCCCAAATAACTTTGTTTACTCCGGGTACTGGAGTGGCGCGCAGGCGTACAATCGTAGCAGCAGCGGGCGCTATTGGTCGTCCTCGGCGTGCAATTACGGCAGCGCGTACCACCTGTACCTCAACAGTAGCAGCGTCTACCCCGGGACGTATAACAACTACAAGGACTACGGATACACGGTCCGCTGCGTAGCCGGTTCTTAGTGAACTGTATCCCTAATTCAAGGCAACAATTTCTACACCCTCTCCATTTTTAGAACCACATATAATATATAGTGGCACCACACGCTATATCTAGCGCCTAAAAACCAATTTTTCACTAAAACCCACGCTACATCTAGCGTCACCGAACAAATGCCGAACAAAATCTACTTTTTCTTTCCTTCCAAAAAATCTTTGATTTTCTGAATTTCATCCCGAAGAAGAGCCGCCTTTTCAAACTCAAGGTTTGCCGCCGCGAGTTGCATTTCGGATGATAGTTGATTAATCAGTCCCGGCAATTCATCTTTCGGTACCTTTTTAATATCGAGTTTGTTCTCCACCTGCTTTTCTGGAATAATCGCACGAAGACCTAACGATACCCCTTTTTTAATCGACGTCGGCGTGATATGATGCTTTTCATTATATTTCTTCTGAATCTCCCGTCGGCGGTTAGTCTCCGAGATGGCCTTCTCCATACTTTCCGTAATAAAGTTAGCATACATGATCACCTTACCTTCCACGTGCCTTGCCGCCCGGCCAATTGTCTGTATGAGAGCCGACTCAGAGCGTAGGAATCCTTCCTTGTCCGCATCGAGTATCGCGACGAGAGACACTTCCGGTAAATCTAGCCCCTCACGCAAGAGATTAATTCCAACTAGCACATCATATACCCCTTCTCGAAGATCTCTTAATATATCACTTCTTTCCAAAGTGTCTACATCGGAATGGATATAGGCCGTCTTTACCCCGCGCTCTTTCAAGTGGTCGGTCAAATCTTCCGCCATCCGCTTAGTAAGAGTAGTAATCAAAGTCCTCTGCCCCTTCGCGATACGCTGGTCAATTTCTTCCATCAAATCATCAATCTGCCCGTCTGACGAGCGTACTTCAATCTCCGGGTCGAGCAGACCTGTCGGGCGAATCACCTGCTCCGCCGGCTCCGGTGAGTGTTCGAGTTCGTATTCTCCCGGCGTCGCCGACACATAGATCGCCTGATTTACCCTTGACTGAAACTCCCCATAAGTTAGGGGCCGATTATCAAGTGCCGATGGTAGCCGAAATCCATAATCTACTAGCGTCAACTTCCTTGCGTGGTCACCATTATACATTCCACGTACTTGTGGCAAAGTCATATGCGACTCATCCACAATGAGCAAATAATCGTCCGGGAAGAAATCAAGTAGCGTTGCCGGCGGCTCGCCCGGCTTTCTGCCATCTAGATGTCTAGAATAATTCTCAATTCCCTTTACAAACCCAGTGCTTTCTAGCATTTCAAGGTCGTACTTAGTACGCTGTGATAATCTCTCGGCCTCCAAGTATTTTTCGTGTTGTTTAAAATATGCCAATCTCTCATCGAACTCCGCCCGAATCGTGCCGAGAGCCTTTTCTAGCTGGTCTTTTGGCGTCGCGTAATGCGTATTTGGAAAAATATGAATATGCTCCGGCCTCTCTCGTACTTCAAAAGTCAACGGGTCGACAATCTTTACTTCTTCCAGTGTATCAAACCCAAACTCAAACCGGTAGGCGTATTCCCCATTCGCCGGATATAGATCAATTGTATCCCCCATCACCCGAAAATTTCCCCTCTCAAACGCCAAATCATTCCGGTGATATTGAATAGAAATCAGTCTTTTAATAAAATCTAATTGATTGATTTTCTCGTTTTTGGATATTTCAAAAGACATTTTAAGATAATGCTCGGGTGAGCCAATACCATAAATACAAGACACCGACGCAATCACGATGACATCTCGTCGCGTGAGCAAGGCCTCCGTCGTCCCGTGCCGGAGTCTATCGATTTCGTCATTAATTGCCGAATCTTTTTCGATATAAGTATCCGTCGACGCAATGTATGCTTCCGGCTGATAATAATCAAAATATGATACGAAATAATGTACTTCATTTTCCGGGAAAAACTCTCGGAATTCAGAATAAAGTTGTGCCGCCAAAGTTTTATTATGCGCCAGGACCAAAGTCGGCTTTTGTACATTCTGGATGATATTTGCCATCGTAAAAGTTTTACCCGACCCAGTCACACCGAGCAAGGTTTGTTCCTTGACGTCAGAAAGCACGCCCTTAGTGAGTTTGGAAATTGCGGCGGGCTGATCACCCGTTGGCTGATACTTTGATACCAACTTAAACTTTGCCATATCTTAAATTATATCACTAATTTCTATCTACCATCGCCGTTCTAAAGGCTTGAATCAAATTGACGTCCGCATTTGGATTATGCATATACCAATTGTAGATGTCTTGTGTAGTCTCCACGAATCCCATCATATAGACAAATTTCAAATTATTAGAACTTGATTTTTGTTTATAATATCTCGTCCTGTCATAAAGCCCAGATACGTTTGTAAGAGCGTATTCTTCATATCTCATTTCGTCCGGCACGCCGAGAAGTCCTTCGAGAAGATACGCTACTGTACCGGTACGGTCAGCACCTACTCGGCAGTGGAAGTAAACATTCTTTGTCGTATTAGTATTGGCAATATCGGTCATAATATTCGTCACTGCCGTCCAAGCCTTCATATAGTTAGACGAGGAATTATTTTCGTCACCAGTATTATAATCAAAGTCGTAATGAATCACTTGATTATAATGATAATCAGAAAGGTGTGTGTCGCTAGAGTATTCATCGCCCACGTTGTATTCCGTAGTAATGCCAAGATTGGTAAGCTCCGTCGCGGCGGCAGTACCCAATTTTTCTCCGCGGAACAATCTACCATATTTCAGTGTGCCCGTCACGCTCTGGTTATTACCATCCGTGTAAGCCACAGGAAGACCACCAAGATCACGTACGTTGCGAATTGTCCCGGTATCTACCCAGCGCGTGCCCTTATTAGAAGTCGCCGTGACATAGCCATGTACGGTGCTATCATCTGATTTCTCCCAATAATAAGTTTGCCCCGGAATCATATTGTGAATAACGCCTTCACTGGCCTTGGCATAATCAACTTGTGTACCTAATGTAGAGTTAGTTAAATCATATAGATAAACCGTCAATGGTGCGTCGACATTTGTATCGTATGCATCAGGTTTCGAGCAGTCCACCGAACCATTCGTCCAGGCTGACAATGCATTAAGTGGTTTCACTGCATCACCATAACTTGGAATCAAGCAGTTGTTATTTACGAAATTGCTTCTAATTCCTTCCCAGAATTGCAATTCTGATAATTCCGAAGTGACGCCCCAGGTCGAATTGTTAATCGGCGAAGCCTCATTGAAGGTCGTAATATTGATCGGACTCTGTACCCAACCATCAATCAAGCTCTGATAGCCACGAGTAGCGTTGTTGGACACATTAAACGTGACCGGAGTATTAGAAGACTGATAACTATAGTGTGCTACATAAGTTTTATTACTATCGGGCACAGTCGAAGCAGTAACCTGGGTGGCTGGTGAAGTTGATTCGTCAAACCAACCTACAAAAGTATGATTATTAGAAGGCGGATTTGGGATAGGTAGAGAACCCAATGGATTATTTACTGTTACTGTCCGGCTACTATCAGTCGGATCTGTGAAACTACCGCTACCTGGATCGAAATTAATCAAATACTCCGTCGGCGTGCTAAGAGGTTTAAGCTTGACATACATATCAGTTAACTTACCAGTGAGATAACGCTGTGGAGAAGTACCATTCGACTGTGCCGCTGCGCCAAACCAGACATTTGTGTCAAAGCGGTGTGTATTGCCAGAAACGTCGTGCCAGGTGGTAAGAGTGCCATCATTAATTGAATACTTTATAATCTGATTTTCCCTGACAATCTTCACTCTCTTTAAAGTACTGCCAGCAGTTGTAAACGTAGTAGGATTACCATTACTAAATTTAGCGGTCAATTCAAAGTCCGATCCACTACCAGAAACGCTACGGAAAACGAACCCAGGATAGTTCATGCCAGAATTTTCGTACTTAGAGTTTACAAGAGTACCCTGACTGACTGGCTGAGGCAAAGTCAAATCTGTAATGGTGAATCCAATTTCAAAATCCTTCTGATAATTTGTCGTAGAGAATAGTGCAATGCCAGAATCTATAAATTTCTTAGTCTTGTCTTGCGTACAATAGGTCCCCGAAATCACCGCATTACCGTTAAACTCACATTCGTTAATCTCAGAGAATACAATCGGGAAGTTAGATGTATCTTCAACCCAGCGTGCGTAGTAAGTTGCATCTGCATCAACTGTAGTCGCTGGCGTCACTTCGTTATAGAAGGTTCCATCATCCGTATACCAACCAAAGAATCTATAGTTGGTACGCGACGTAGTTGGCAAACTACCTACTGCAGTACCATCGTCCACCTGGAACGAAGCCGCCGGGCTTGGCGTAGTACCACCATTTGCATTAAATGTTACATTCCTTTTAACTACTTGTGCCGCTGTTACTTGCACCTCTATTGTCTTAGTAAGATTAGACTGGGTACCTGTCATAATAATATTCACAATACCCGCAGCTACACCAGTAATTACCCCAGTAGAAGCATCTACGGTAGCGGTCGCAGTATTAGCCGAGCTAAAGGTATAAGACTCAAGTTGTGACGAATTACCAACTAAGAGCGTAAGTTGATCACCTGCAGCCAATGTCAAATCAGCATTAGATATAGTAGCCTGTGTTACATCCAACTTCCATTCGGCATAGACAATCATAGTAGATGAAGGTTGTGTTGCAGAAGTCACGGTATTATTATTTGATATATCATACCATCTTACAAAGACATGATTTGTGTAGGTCGGGTCTTGTGGCATATCTGCGGCGATGGAATTGCCAGATGTAACCGTAATCGTAGAAGAGGAATCGCCATTTTGAGGGTCAAAGGTAACGGAATAATTCACTGCTGGCGCAACATATTTCTCAATCAATTTGTATGGCACTACGATGGTTGGGCGCACCATACTATTGGACGTACTTTGGGCCGAAGTTACATGCAGATTACTACTACCGCTATGAATACGATACAGAGTACCACTATCTATCATCAACCATAATGCTGACCTACCACCACTATCGTAAGCAGAATGCTCCATGAAATAATCACAAGCCACCAAAGAACCTTTCGTGGTAACATTTATATCGCCACAAGCATGAGCCACTTCAGCACGAGTTGTAAATCTAGCCGCTTTCCCAGTGTCTTGCTCAATGAGACCAGGATTATCCCATGCCCCACTAGTATTTGCGGGGAGTTGGCCAAGAGCGTTGGTGTAATCGAAAATTGAATCACTACCAGTACCCGCAGCCCAAGCGCCATTATAATAACTATTCCAAGCTACAAGTACTGCGTTATTGTTTTCATCTTGACCTACATAATAGAACCGCTCATTTACTGCACTATAAGTATCGTCATAATCCACATCACAGTTATAAGCATCGCCAGCTTGCGGAGTTGTACTATTAGCAATCTGACCATAGGCAACATTCGTATCGTGAACATGCAAATTAGCGCTTGAAGTTTCTAGTTTACAGACAATCTTCTTATATTGAGCATGGTATGTCTCACCATCAACACTTGGCGTAGTTGTGCCATCTACAGCAGTACCACCCGATGCAGCAGTAAACCAACCCATAAACACCTCGTCAACACCGCTTGGTGTCGGGTCAGAAGGAATATTATTACTACCAATTGGACTACCAATATTTACGGTAACACTAGAAACAGCAGAACCATTGTGAGGATTGAAATATACCGTATAAGTTGTAGGTACCGGAGCAGTTACGGTCACTGTCACAATCTGGTTCGTGGTATTAGAAGTAGTACCCATAATAGAGATATTTGTAGTGCCAGCTGTCAGCGGAGTAATCACGCCGGTCGAAGCATCAATCGTGGCTACGCTCGTATCGCTAGAAGAGAATGTAAACCCTTCGAGATCGGCTGCGTTAGTTACCGTCACGGTCGCAGTATCATTAGTGGTCATTGAAATACTATTACTCGCCACCGTTGCAAGTGCCACGGTCCCCTTCCATTGTGCATGATAGGTTGTACTTCCGCTTGGCACAGTACTGCTGGTTATTTGCGTACCAACGGAAGCATCAGTATACCAACCCTGGAAAATATGATTTGTATAAGTTGGATCGGTCGCTGGATAAACATCACTCAAGTCATCACCAGCGTCAATTGTTTCGTCCCAAGAAGAAGATTCATTGTGCGGATTGAAAGTAATGGTATAAGTTGCGGGCTGCACAGTAATATCAATCATATCAAGCGGTACCTCGATTACAGGACGCACGCCGTTTCTCTGAGAGTTATCCGTAATATTACGACTCGACGTATGGACTCTAGTAGAATGATTGGCTTTACCAATCCAGTACCCATCACGGATATTAGTGTAGGCAAAATTGGATTGCTCAAGAATATATAGGCATTTTCCATCAGTGCCGAAACCACTCGTCGAATTATTACAGGTAGCCACCGTTTCATCATAACTCATAAACCGGGCGTTTTTTCCTTCATAATCACCATTCATCAGTAGCGAGTCATAAGTAACGAGATTCGGGTTGGTCCAACCAGTTGTGCTTGAATCTGGTAATAATGCTAAAGCGTCATCATAAATGTTTTCATCATTGGATATATTCTTGTAATACAAAAGAGCAGCATTATTACCTACCGTAGTAAGGTAGTAGAACCTTTCATTAGTTTCATCAAACGTTTGATTATTGTCAATATCGCAAGTCAGCGCGTTACCTGCCGCCAGCGAAGTAGCACCAGGCTGAATCATCGAACCATAAAGAATTCGAGCATTTTGAGCATATCCAGCAGCCCTACAGCCGCTACTAGTTCTATTACAAGTTTCTTCATGTTGTACTGTAGCTGCTTTACAGACATAATTCATCTGCGTCCAATATGCATAGTATTGGGTTGGCGTATTAGTATCAAACACCGTCGAAGTGGTAAGTTTATTACCAGCACCATTCGTGCCAGTATACCATCCTTCAAGTTCATAACCAGTTTTTACCGGTTCCGGCAAGGAGCTAAACGATCCACCATTAGCTACTGGCTCTTGATATGTAGACGGCGAACCACCCTGTGAATCAAAATCAACATAGATTAGAGTCCCCACTGCCACACTAATCGTGCGCGTATCACCAGTTTTTGACCCCGTCAACGTAATCGTAGCTGCACCATTACTAACGGCCGTAATCACGCCAGCAGAGTTTACTGTAGCCACAGTTGGATTACTCGACACCAATGTATAGGGCTCGATATCCGCAGCGTTTGTAATATTGATAGTTTCCGTATCGCCTATTGATAATGCAATATTGGTATTGGTGATTTGGGCATCGGTCACTGACTTGTACCAGTGTGCATAATACGTCGTAGTTGCGGTCGGCACTGTTGCAGTTGAAATCTGCTGACCAGTACTTGACGCTGTCCACCAGCCGTCAAAGCTCCAACCACTTCGAGTTACCGTCGGAAATTCGCTAAGTGCATCGCCATCGAGTACCAAATAAGTAGTAGCAGCAGGAGTTCCACCATTGGCATCATATGTAATCGTATGAAGCCTGTCGGTTGGCATATCACCAAGTTTAATATACATGTTACTCATCTCACCCGTAATATAACGTTTTGCCGCTGTACAATTTTCCGTGCAATTTACATTATCCGGATATGCCCCAAACCAAGCAGAAAGACCAAACTGCTGACTAAATGGTGTAAAATCATGAATTTGTTCTAGTGGTCCATTGTCGATGCTGGTATAGATAATCCCATCAATCCTAAAAATTCTCACATCCGTACCATTATAAGCCGTTGCGTAAGGGGTCTTAATGATTGCCTTTGAGCCGTCATTAGTAGTTGGTGCACCATAAGTTGACTTTATCTCAACAGTTTTATTGCTAGTAATGCGCACAACAATACCAGGAGATTTCCCCCCATAAGGCGAACCAGTGACGGATGATGACAATTTATCATTAAAGATAGTCGCTTGACTCTCTGACTGCCCTCCTGGGTTAAAAGCATCAAGCGTAAAATGTACTTCGTAATCTTTCTGATAATTATCGTTACTGTATAGAGCAATACCAGTGTCAATGAAGTGATCATTTACATAATTTTGACATTCCGAACCGCTAATAGTACCATTATTAAATATACATTTACCAGTTTGACTCCACACCTTTGGGAACGGATCAGAGAGCCAAATCGCGTAAAGTGTGATATTCGTCGCACTGGAAGTCTGGTCAACTGGATAATCGGCGCCAGCAGCATAAGATGTGCCAGAACAATCGTAATTTTCGGTCACGGAATTATAAGTCGTCGGTATACTGCACCAACCACCAAAAGACATAATAGGATTGCCACTCGTCATAATCGGAACATTACTGCTAAGTGTAACATACGAATCTACAGTCGGTGTCCCACCATCAATCTCGAGCGCTACCGGATTTGGTGAAGGCATATCAGTTACGGTTTCGCTTGTGCTATCATCATAAGTTATGTTATATACAATTGTATTTGCCACCGCAGTCAGCACATAAGTGTAACTATATGTTCCGGCCGGCAAACTAGCATCCACCTTCGCCCCAAAAGATAAAGTATATTCATCATCTGTGCTATTTGCCGTGCTCGTTACCGCGAGTAAGTCGCCACCAAGCGACGGTGCCGGCAGAAAATTCGTATTTGACACCGTGGTATTTATGCCACCAGAAGTCGTGACATATTGGCTCGGCTTATACCCCCATTTATTATTGTAGGTACTACCATTCGTGAAAGTATTTTCGCTAATCGCTGTGCTAATTGATTCGATTTCATCCTCACCATTTATTAAACTCGTCGAACTACTTGACGCAATCGACAAGGTATAACCCGTAAAATTATCCGTCGATACCGCAATCGTCGCATCGCTAGACTTACCAAAGCTTCCTCCTGCCGAAGGCAACAAATCAAGAGACAGCGTCCCGTTACTAACCTCAATCGTGAGCGTACTTTGCTTTGCAATCGAAGAAGCAGGACACGAAATAGCAAAAGAGAACAAACCCACCAAAACCGCCAGTGTGGACATCGGAAAACGTTGCCTTATAAACCGCAAACTACCTAATCTCAACATCTTTTATTATTATCTCCACTTTCATTTATTATCATTATAAGCCGTTTTTGTTTATTGTGCAAGTGCTTTATTTGTCGACTTTTCCACAAGGCCACGGACTCTTATTTGACATATTAGTACAAGTATGACATAATTTAAGCATATGACAAAATGCCTAGTTTTAGTCAAACCGGGTTCTTCGCAGGAAAAAGTTTTAAAAACTGCTCCCGGCGAACTCACCGTCTATCTTCGCGCTAAAGCCCACGACGGTGAAGCTAATGATGCCCTTATAGAATCACTCGCAAAATATTTTGACATCCCCAAAACCACCATCAAAATCACTCGCGGTCAAAAATCAAGAACTAAAATTATCGAGTTTTAATATTCTTTACTTTTAATCAGTGGGAACGGCACCGCTTCTCGTCCCGTCACCCCTTCAAGTAGCCAGAAATTCCGCTCTGAGTTGCCCCAACCACAAGCCGGCGGCATTCCGTATTCTAGCATTTCTACAAAATCCATATCGAGCATCTGCGCTTCTTCGTCGCCTGCATCCCGCGCTGCTTGCTGCTCTTTGAATCTTTCTAGCTGATCCAAAGGATCGTTTAATTCTGAGAACCCATTCCCCATTTCCGTCCCAGCAATAATCGGGTGAAATCTCTCCGTCACCAAAGGATTAGAAGCAGACTTTTTCGCAAGCGGCGAGAGCGACAACGGCTCCTCTACTAGCCAATACGGTCCGGCTGAAGTTTTGCGAATTAGTTTCCAAACGTGGTCGATTAATCTCGCATCTGATACTTCGAAGTTCGTCTCCACACCATTTCCCTTCAAAATCTTCACTAGTTGCTCGTGGTCTGGGTGGAACACATCAACACCAAACTTCTCACGTAATAGATCCGCATAGTTTATTCGCGGCCATTCACAGTCTAAATCAATTTCAAACCCGCCAACATTAAATTTCAAAGTCCCCCAGGTTTCTTTTGCCACATATTTAATCATTTCCTCGTAGAATTTCATCCCGTCTTCGTAATTCTCGTACGCGGCATAGGCTTCAAATGCAATATGCTCCGGCAAATGCTCATCATCTACGCCTTCATTTCTAAACCTCGGTCCGATGTCGTACACCTTTTCAAATCCACCACCGAGAAGTCTTTTAAGTGGTAACTCGTGCGAAATCCGAAGATAAAAATCTTCATCTAGCGCATTCATATGCGTAGTAAACGGCGTGGCATCCGCTCCGCCAGTAGTGTGCTCGAGAACCGGAATATTGATCTCGATGTATCCGTGCTGATTCATAAAATCCCGCGTCGCTTGCCAGAATTTAGAGCGTCGCACCAATCGCTCGCGCACTTCCGGGTTCACATTCATATCTACATAACGCCGACGGTATCGCTCTTCCTTGTTAGTGAATTTTTCTGGCAAAGGTCGAAGTGATTTGGTAAGAAGTCTCACAAAATTCGAAAAAACTGAAATCTCCCCAGTCTGCGATTTATCTACTACGCCCGTTGCCTCGACAAAATCTCCAATATCAAGTAGCCGCATATCTTTTGCACCAAACATTCCCTCTGGCGCCTCTTCGTCCACGGCTTTCATAAAAATCTGCACTTCACCAGTGTAATCACGTAGTTTCAAAAATACTAGTTTGCCAAATGACCGAATAGCGGTAATTCGCCCCGCCACGCAGACTTCTTGGCCCTTCTTTTCATCAAAATGATTGACTACTTCGGCAATTTTAGTATTTCTATGGCTTTTTGACGGGTAAGGCTCTACGCCTCGCTCCCGAATTTCAGCCAGTTTTTTTAATCTTTCGTTGCGATAATCTTCGAGTAACATAAAATAATTATACTATAATTATTTTATCTCGACAATCTTAACCTTTTTATCGTTAAAATCGATCTCTTCACCAGCCTTATGCCCGAGCACGGCCTTACCAATCGGCGAAGCATCGGAAATCTTACCCTCTAAGGGGTTGGCTTCAGTAGCACCCACCAAGGTATAAGTCACTTCGCGTCCGCCCATATCAAGTACCACTGTCGCGCCTAGGGCTACGGCATTTTTCTTCCCGCCCCGAATTATCTTAGCGTTTTTCAGAATATCCTGAATTTCGAGAATCCTTCCTTCGGCGATTTTCTGCTCGTTGCGCGCCGACGAGTATTCCTCGTTTTCCGACAAATCACCAAAAGCTCGTGCCGTAGCGATTCTCTCGGCAATTGCTGGGCGATTCTTAATTAATTCATCTAATTCTTTTTCTAAATCTTTTTTGCCCTCGGCAGTCAGACTGATACTTTTTTTAATCATAGTAGTAACTCCAACTTAAAACTTTATAAGTTTAGCCTATATTCACGCTAATGTCAATACTATATTTCGGTTAATTTGATAAGACGTGGTTCACCCGTCCGGCGGTCGGTCACTTCGGCAGATTCTTCGGCTAGAGTCTTGTCAGAAATCACCACACGGTAAGGGATGCCTAGCAATTCTGCATCAGCAAACTTTTCGCCAGGTCTCACGTCGCGGTCGTCAAACAGTACCAAGTCCTCGTGCTCTTTATACCATTTTTCTGCCTCGTGCATACCATTCTCGCCAATACCTACCAAATAGTATTTAAATGGCGCCACTGCTTCCGGCCAGACTAGACCTTTGTCATCCGCAAATTTCTCCGCAATTACTCCCATCACTCGCGACACGCCAATCCCGTAGCAACCCATATACACGGTCTTCATTTCGTTATTTTCTGAAGAAAATTTGAGACCAAGTGGCTCAGAATATTTAAATTTCAACTTAAAGATATTCCCCACCTCTGCCGCTGTAGTTTCGGCAAACTCTGCGCCTTTCACTCCAAGGTCCTCTAGTACTTCGTCATTGTAAACTTCTTTATTTAAAACTACAGAATGGTCACTATTATAATAAATCGTATCTTCCCCGACCGGCAGCACCGTCTGATATTCGTGCGAGTATTTGGCAAAAATCCCCCCACTCGCAAAAGTCTCATAGGTGTCATTTCCTAGCCCCAGTTTCTCAAAAATTCGTGCGTAAGCCTTCTCCACCTCCGCATAAAACTTGTCTAAATCTTCTTCTGAAGCGTGAAAACTATAAAGATCTTTCATCAAAAACTCGCGCCCGCGCATCAGCCCCGACTTAGCCCGGAGTTCATTTCTAAATTTCGTCTGAAATTGATAAACATAAAGTGGTAAATCCTTGTAGCTAGAAATATAAGATTTCAGCATATTTACCATTGGCTCTTCGTGAGTTGGCGCCAGTCCCAAAGCCCCACCAGAAGAAAGTTCTGTTTTAAACCAAATATCCACTTCTTGATCCGAGAACCGGCCTGTTTTTTCCCATGGTTCTGGGTTTTGAAGAGAAGACATTAGTACTTCCTCGCAACCAAGCGCATTTAATTCTTCACGGATGATTTTTTTGATGTTTTCAATCACTCGAAGTCCCAGTGGCAAATAGTCGTATACCCCCGCCATCTCTTTATGAATATAGCCAGCTCGAGAAAGCAAAGCTCCATTTCGCGCCAATTCATCCTTCGGCGCTTCCCTTAATGTTTTTACAAAAGATTTAGATAGTCTCATAATACCCCCATTATACCACACACCTAAGAAAAATATTTTATCCTTTAATTATAACACAACCATTATAAAAATTCAAGTTTTACCCCTATCCTAGCCCACGCCAAGAACATACAAAAGATAAAACGCCACTCCGTTTTTGACCATATGAGCGAGAATTCCAGCATAAATCGTCCCAGTTACCTCGCGAAGAGCACAAGCGACTACCGAGAGTGCAAATACGTTTACCCCCACATTCCACTGGAGATGTACAGCTCCAAACAACACTGACACAATCAAGATTGACAGCACTATATTATATTGTTCCGGGATCTTATCGTGTAGTGTTACGCGAATTTTGCCATAAAGCCACCCTCGGAAAATAATCTCTTCCGCAATCGGTGCTACTACTACCAAGGTGAAAAACGCAATCACTCTATCTCCGCCACTCATGTATACACTAAACCCGACATCTTGCACTTCTTCAGCGTTAAACCACGGGAAAAGCGTAAAAATGTAAATCAGCCCCGCCGCGAGTAGTGTCGAAGCAATAAATCCTACCGGCCCCAGCCCTACATCAGTCCAGGTCGGCCAGCCAGTAAGACCCAAATCCTCGCGTGATGTTTTTTTAACCACTACTTTCTTAGAAGAGGCCTTCTTACTAGTGCGACTTATCACTCTCGGCGGCACCCAGATAATCAGCGCCATCGCAAGTACATAACTCACCGCCGAATATACTGCAGTCCAGACTGGCTGAGTGAATCTATCCACCCCAAGCATCCAAATCATCAAAAATCCAATCGCAAATTGCACCGCAATCACTGACACCGCCACCCAGAGACACATTAAGAAAACCTTCCCCACGACACTCCAGTCAAATTGTGCTATCTTTTTCTTACCACCCATCTAGAAAAACCTCGTAATATCTAAAATTGTTACAATAAACATGATAATAAGAAGTACGATAAAGGCGCGCGCCACGATTTTCTCCTCCGCCTCCTTTGTAAGCTTTTTACGACGGAGTTTATAAATCGTGATGAGAAGCCACCGCCCACCATCAAGCGCCGGAATTGGTAAAATATTCATACAGGCTAGAGATACCGAAATCAGTGCCGCGAGAAAAGCCAGATTTGCCGGACCAGCCGAAGTAAAGGCTGGGAACAATACACCGATGATGCCTACCGGCCCCGACACCGAATCGCCCACCGACGAAATTGCTTCTTGCCCTTCTTGCCGTACGTTAGCATCAAAACTAAAGAGTGATCCGACGCCACGCACCAGATTCCACACCATAATTCCGAGACCTTTAAAAGTTTCGCCGGTAAGTTGCGCGGTGAGGCCCAGCCCCACAATCGGTGCCGACCAAGTAGAATACGAAAACTGTTCTGTGCTTTTCATTGTCACGCCGAGGAGATATTCCGAACCCTCAGGATTTAATACCACCTCCACATCTGAGGTTACCATTTCTTCGCCTTCTTCAAGACACGGGCAAGGCTCCATATAACAATCCGGCTGATCGATACACACCGTCTCTAGTCGCCGAATTGTATAAACCACCGGCTCCCCAGCGTGCTCATCGTTATAATCCGTAATATCGCTAGCGTAAATCACCGGCTTACCATCTACGGCAATAATCTTATCACCGGTCAATAACCCCGCTACTTCTGCCGGCGAATTCTCCGCTACTGACGTAATCTCGACCGGCGACGAAGAAGTCTTAGTATCGGACTCCACCGTGAATTGCCCATCTAGAAATAGTGGCATTCCCGTCCACGCCAAAATCGTGAAAATCACAAATGCCGTCAGCCAGTTCATCAAGACACCGCCAAATAAAATCTTGGTTTTTTTCCAAAAACTCGCCGCGCCAAACGTCCCCGCTCGCGTGTCCGCCGCCGACTCCCCATCCATCTGGCAAAACCCGCCAATCGGCAGCCAGTTGAGACTAAAAATCATCCCCTTCTGCGCCAAACTTTTATCGTCCGGGCTAGAATACACTACCTTAGAGATTTTCTCTTTTTTCCACTCAGACTTCGGCAACCGATGCCACTTACCGGTTTTCGGGTCCTTCACCCAAGCAATCGCCCGCGGCGGAAAACCAATCCCAAATTCTAGCACATTTACGCCATTTCGTCGCGCTAAAATAAAATGCCCAAACTCGTGCACAATTACGAGAAGTGTTAGCACTATAAGACCAACAATAATTCCAAAAAATATATCCATAAACTTAATTATACATTATTTCCCGAATCTGCGGTTGCGATTTTCGTAAATTTTCAGGATTTCTTTAACATCTTCCCCCTCCATCTCTGGGAAGTATTTTTTCAAAAACAAAAACTCCGCATAAGCCGCTCGCCAAAGCATGAATCCTGAAAGTCGCTCTTCGCCCGAAGTTCTCACTACCATATCGATATTAGGTATCTCAGGATGATACAAATGCTTTCTGATGGTTTCCGGTGTAATCTCACCCTCCGAGGCTGCAATAGTTGCCGCATCGGCGATTTCCTGCTCACCACCATAATTAAAACAAAAACAAACTGTAATGCCAGTGCAATCCGCCGTTAGTTTCTCAGCTTCTTCGATTGTGCTAGCGAGTTTTGGCGAAATTCGATTCTTAGAACCTAGAATTATCATCCGCGCGTTGTTTTCTTTTAGTTCCTTGGCGTATTTTAGAATTCGCGTTTCCGCGAGTTTCATAATATAACTCACCTCGTCTGCCGAGCGCCCCCAGTTTTCTGTCGAAAACACATAAAAAGTCAGATATTTGATGCCGGCTTTGTCTGCTGCACCGACTAATTTTTTAATTGCATCAAGGCCTCGCTTGTGACCTTCAATTGTAGGCAGACCCTGTGCCTTGGCCCAACGTCGATTCCCGTCCGCGATAATTCCTAGGTGTTGTAATGTCATAATTTCATTATCTCTTCCGACTTGGACTTAAATGCCGCGTCGATTTTATCGGTAAATTCTTTAGTTAAATCGTCAATTTCCTTTTCTGCACGCTTTTTTACATCTTCACTCAAATCTTCCGCCGCCTTCAAGCCTTTGCGTGCGTCTTCACGGACGTTTCGAAGTGCAACTTTTGCCTGCTCTACTTTCGCCGAAGCGTTCTTCACGATTTCTTTGCGGCGCTCCTCAGTAAGAGCCGGAATTGGCACGCGCACTACCCGCCCATCATCAGCTGGATTAAGTCCAAGAGCTTGATCTGCCCGAATCGCCGAGGCAATCGCCTGAATTGTCGAAGGGTCAAATGGCGTAATCACGAGCAGTGTCGCATCTGCCGCCGTCACATTTGCCACTTGATTTAATGGCATAAATTGCCCGTACGCCTCCACCTTAATCGAAGACAGCATATCTGGATGTGCCCTGCCAGTGCGCACTTTCTTCATTTCATCATTAAATCGCGCCGCGACTTCCTCCATCGCCTTGCGTTCCTTGCTAGTGTCAAACATAAAAACTCCTTGTTTATAATTATTATTATACCATGTCATTTCTTTTTAAAAGTACTTGACATTTATTTATAGACGTAATATAACCATAAGTATAAAAGTCGTACACAAAAAGGAAAACTAATATGAAAATAAAAGTGCGCTATCGGAGTAAAGTTGATTCCGTTGGCTTAAAATTAAACAAAGTAGGCGTAAGTTCCCTTGCGCTTATAATAATAGGAATGATTGCAGGTGGCCTAGGAATTAAGTATTTCTCAGAGTTATCCGAGAAAGAACTTGTTTCCGCATTACGCCCTGAGTGCAATCAGCATGCTACCACTATAGAAAATGCTGTTTGCATGCAAGACATGAATGATTCTGTCGCTGAAAGTATGATAATTGGGCAGCAATATCATTTGAGTGATGCAAGAGATGGCAAATCATACTATATTGCCAAATTAGCCGACAGGCACGTTTGGATGACACAAAATCTTGATCTAGACTTAAATAAAGACACTAAGCTAACTCCATCAGATTCTGACGTTTCTGCTGATTGGAAGCCTGCGGAATCGACAAAAATATCTGATTGTATTGACGAAGATGAAGATGGAACCTGTGAGGATCTAGATTTGCCGCTAGATGAGACTGGCACAAAAGACACTACGCCAGAATCCTATGACCCCGGTAATCTATATTGGAATGGAATCATCGGGGACTGTGATACATGTTCGGAATATCAGGTTTATATTACAGATGATTCTAGCAATGGTCATTATCATATTGGTAATTTTTACAACTGGAATGCCGCGACGGCAAACAACGACTCAAGTGGACTTGTAGCCGGTGGCGAGATTAATCAATCGATTTGTCCTGCTGGATGGACCTTACCAAGTGCCTATGAGCTTCCGGAGAATAATAGAAAAGAAAGAGATTACATGGCTCTTCTTGACTATTACATCAAGGAAGATGTAGAAGACTACGAGTATCCGATAGCTGGATTCTCAACCGAAGATTTTAATCCATTACCATATAATGAACCATTGTACCTTGGATATTTTCGTGAGCCAGGATATTTTGGAGCATATTGGTCAAATGTTTATGAGCGCTCAACAAATGAAGACACTCGATATGTCGCTAATAATTTAGAAATCTCAATACAAGAAGATGGTTATATCGGTATGTCCGGAGTTACTGAGAGGAAAGACGTTTATAATGTTAGATGTGTTGCGAGATCGCGCGAGGCCGTTTCTGAGCCAGAACCTAAGCCAGAAGAACAAAGGGTGTCATTTAAGTTATCACTTATTGAAAAGACTTATGGCGATGCTACATTCATTAATACTGCTACTTCCACTGGAGATGGTGAAATCAGCTATTTATCTGAAAACACTTTAGTTGCTAAGGTAGACAATAGTACTGGCGAAGTCACTATTTCTGGTGCTGGCACTGCCACTATCATCGCCAATGCAGCCGCTACGGCAAATTATAATGCCGCCTCAGCATCCTATACTTTGAAGGTAAAAAAGAAAGAATCTGTTAAACCAAGTGAAGTATCTGAAATAAAACAAGGTTATGTTACTGATAAACTATCCACTATTACGCTTACAACTAAGGGCTTAGTTTGGGCCGATGGAAATACCTTAATAAAAGAAGGCAAAAATAATTACGCCGTAAAATACACCGAAAATGAAGATAGTGCCAACTACACTACAAAAACCTTTGAGATAGTGGTTGATGGAGAACATAGAGAATACAAAGTGATAGAAGGCGATAAGCAAGCATATGTTTTAGGCTCTGAAAAATACATGGTCTTTAAGTTTAATGCAGACTATAACCTATTTGAAGAGGGTGGAGAAGTCTACATTAACGAAGAGTTATTAGATTCGAAAAACTATACTTCCGAATCAGGTAGTACCATCATCAAAATAGCTAATGAATATTTGAAAAGTCTAGACGAAGGAGATTATGTTCTAGCAGTGCACTTTAACGATGGTGGCATAGCCACTGCCAGCTTCTCGCTCAAAGAGCAAGAAGTAGCAGTTCCAGATACTGGTATCCTGACAAAGACGAGCGAAAAGACAAATTCTGCCGGAGTTTATATCCTGCCGTTATTAGGAACTGCATCGTTATTAATATATGGCATTGTAGCTAGGAAAAAGCAGAAAATTTCTTTCAATAAAGAGTAGTATAATAAAAAATAACCCCTGAAAGGGGTTATTTTTTTATTATTCGGTTACTCCAAGTTCAATACGCTTGAATTGTCGAACGGTGATATTTTCACCAGTTTTGGCAATTGCTTCTTTGATGAATTGCTCTACGGTCTTGGTGTCATCCAAGATGTATGGTTGATTCATCAAAACTTTGTCCGAGAAAGCCTTCTTGACCTGGCCAGACAAAATTTGCTCTTTCATATTGGCTGGACCTTTGAAGTTTTCTTCAAGTTCCTTCATCTTAGCTTCGCGTACTTCAGCTGGAATATCATCTTCCGATACATAAAGTGGGTTCATCGAAGCCACTTGCATCGCGATTTGATGTGCCAAAGTCTTAAATTCGTCAGTCTTAGCTACGAAAGAAGTTTCGCAGTTCACTTCTACAATAGCACCAAGGCGCCCATCGTGGATGTAAGCCTCGACTAGACCTTCACGGGTTTCGCGGTCACCACGTTTCTCGGCTTTGGTAAGACCTTTTTTGCGCATCGCTTCAAGCGCTTTGTCGAAGTCGCCATCGGCCTCAACTAATGCTTTCTTAGCATCTGTTAGACCCGCACCCGAAAGCTCTTTTAATTTTTTGATTTGTTCTACGGATATTTCCGCCATAATAGCCTCCTAAATTATTTTTTACCTTCTTTGATTGCTTCCACAAAGTAATTTAGACCAAGTTTGACTGCTTTAATCGAGTCGTCGTTCATCGGAATGACGTAGTCGATATTGGTTGGGTCAACGTTGGTGTCAGTAAACGCAATCACTGGGATATGCAGCCCGTTGGCTTCCTTGATTGCGTTCTTGTCTTCAAGCGCATCTACTACGATAATCGCAGCTGGTTGCTCAGTCATTTCCTTAATGCCACCGTAGCGCTCGTTTAATAAATCAATCTCTTCTTGGAATCTCTGAACTTCGAGTTTAGAATAACGATTCTCGAGTTCGCCAGAAGCCATCCGGCGCTCCAAATCTTTCAGTTTCTTGATTTGGCGATTTACCGTCTCGACGTTAGTCAAAGTACCGCCAACCCAACGCACAGTCACATACGGCATATCCACGGACTCTGCCGCTTCCTTTACCGTGTCTTTCATTTGCTTCTTAGTGCCCACAAACATTATCTTCTTACCGCTTTTTGTTAGTTCGGTAACTTTTGGCAAAGCCGCCTCGAACCCTTCCACGGTCTTTTCAAGGTTGATAATGTGGCCATCCTGGCGCTTGCTGTGGATGTACGGCGCCATCTTCGGGTGCCAACGGCTTGTTTTGTGCCCAAAATGAGCACCGCTTTCAAGCAAAGCCTTCATATCGACATTCACTGTCATATGATTTCCTTTCCCTTCACTTCCAGGCCCTTAAAATCAGGAAATCTCCCAGAAGTTGTTTCGTTAATTAATGTATGAGACCATTATACCACACATGCTTGAATAAAGCAAGCTCCCTTGGTAGAATTATTTTACACTCACCTAACCAGAAAAGATTTTGGCGGCGAGTAGTATTTTAAAAGGAGGTGGCAATTATGTCACGCGTTATTCCCGAAGATATGATGCGCATCAACTGTGATATCGAAGAATATCAAAATCTGAAAGATCGCGAAGAGAGGAGGCTTTATCTCACGCGCGAAATCATGTCGCTGGATTACGATGAGAACAACTACTACGAATTCAATTCTTGGGTTGGGCAGATAATCCTGGACATTCTCGAATATAATCGTGAAGACGAAGGAAAGCCCATAGCTGAGCGGAAGCCGATTAAACTCTATATCAACTCTCCGGGCGGCGAAATTGTTGAGGGATTTCCCCTGATTTCGACCATTGAACTCAGTAAAACTCCAGTCTACACAATCAATATCGGCCAGTGGAGCTCGATGTCCTTCTTGATTGGCATCACCGGTCATAAGCGCTTTGCGCTTCCGTATACCACGTTTCTGCTTCACGATGGATCTACGGTTAACTACGGCACTACGAGTAAAGCCTTGGATAAGGCTAAGTTTGATGGTCGTTTCGAGCAAGAAGTTGTCAAGCCACATGTTTTGAAACATAGCAATATGACTTCTGCCGAATACGATGGTCTTCTCAGGGTGGAATACTACATGTTGCCGCAAGATGCCAAGAGTCATCACTTTATCGACCATATCATCGATGATATTAAAGACCTTCTCTAACCACCTCCGAAGGCGGGCTAATCTAGCCCGCTTTTTCTTTACATTTTTTAGATTCTCTGATATAATAGACTTTAATTATGAGTAAAAAAGAATTACACCCTAAAGATTATCGTACCGTCGTCTTCATGGACGAGGCTGCGAATTATTCGTTTCTCACGAAATCTACCGCGAAGAGCGAAGAAACCATCAAATGGGAAGATGGTAAAGAGTACCCATTAGTTAAGGTTCAGATTTCTTCAGCTTCTCACCCGTTCTTTACTGGCGAAGAGAAGATTATCGATACCGAAGGCCGCGTGGATCGCTTCAAGGCTCGCGCTGCCAAGGCTGCCAAGATGAAAGAAGCTCTCGAAGCCAAAGCTAAAAAGGCTAAAAAAGAAGCCGAGAAAAAGGCCAAGGCTAAAGATTCTGCCATTGAAGCCTAATTATGATTAAAAAATGAGCCGTAAAAGCACAACGGTTCATTTTTTTTGGGCGCCCCTCGCAGTTTTTGGGCGCCCAAAATAATCAGATAGAGTATGAAATCAGATTATTTACGTTTACTTCCCCTTGCTACTATACCAAACGCTACCACGCCGAACACGAAGAATATTATCAGGCCGGTTATTAAATAGTCTTCCTTCGAAATGTTTAAGCCCTGGAAGAAGAAACCAGTATTTGGCGCCTCGAGACCTTCGTAATGAACATTTATTTCGTAAGCCTTATATAATGTTTTATTTTCTGCATCTTTTGCTATTACTTCAATCTTATATTCTCCAGACGTTCTCTCTCCAAAATCAAGTTTCACAGTTTCGTCAAAATCCTTCTTGTCGACTGTCGCAATCAATTCACCATCGACATAAATATCCACCTTCTCAACTTCATCAGTGAAATCACTTAAATCAAGGTCCACAAGTCCGTCGTCTTCATTCTGCTCTGCTTCAGCAATCACGGGAATATATTCTACTGACACCGAGTCATAAAAGACCTCAGTTCCTTCCGCACCCTTAGCATACAAAGACAAAACATATTTACCATAAGATAACCCATGCGCCGGAATATTAAAGCTTCCATTTTCCGTCCCCGCACCATAATCTAAATCTGGATAAGATTCGTAATCCGGCAGGCTGACCGTGTCACCATTCTTATTAGTGTACGATAATGCTAGTCTAGCACTACTAGCGTTTTCGTAGTCGAAAGCAAAACTAATCACGTCATTGGTCGTAATGGTGTTTTCGCTTGGCTTTTTAAATTTTACGTTAGTTACACTGCCGACCACCCTCACGTTGATCGTGTCGGTCATACTATTTGCTGAGGCTCCTGGACTCGGTATTACCGCGGCTATGACAGTCATAGCCACTACGGTAAGTAAGCCCAAAAACCCAAAAATTGTTTTTTGTGTTTTTTTCATACTCTACACTCTTGTTTATGTTTAATATTTATTTTGGCCTCGTAAAACCGCTCCACACGGTCGCCGGGCTAGACCATATACCTAGAACGGCGTTCTTTACGCTTCCTTACCACAAGTATAATCCATATTGCAATAATTGTCAATAGTAAAATTAAAAATACTACCACCGGTGCCGGCATCAGCATGATCATTTTAGTAACAGTCTCCGTCTCCCCAGCCGCATCCACTGTCCAAGTTACTCTGAATATTCCAAAATACGGTGTTTTTTCCCATTTATCAGAAATTGCTAGTTCTGTTTCCGGAATAATCGAGAGTACACCTTGATTGTCTGGGGTTTCATAGTATAAACTGCCAAAAATCCCTTTAACTTGGAGCTTACCATAGGCCATAAAATCTACGTTACCAGTATTTTTGATCCTAGCCGAAGCATTGATAATATTTTTAACATCCTTACCATCGTTTATCGCTTGACCAATTTGTAGATTAGTTATTTCTGCAGAACTTATGGTTTCACTATTTGAGCGACCATATAATATTAATCCTGGGCTAGCCTCAGTTTTAATTCCATTTGGCAAAACAATTGCTGACAAGGTGTGAGCAAAAAGCACTGCGTATTGTCCGCCATCAGGAATGCTAGAAGGCGTAGTTACTCGGTATGTTACTTTTTTAGTACCACCTGGCTCAACCGTAAATTTTGGGTTCTTTACAAAATTTCCATTAGAATCCTTGAAGGTAATCCACCTGATTATTTGGGTGTAAGCAGTTTCGGTGTCAAATCCCAAGTGATATTCATTGTCATCCTCTGAAAAGATATAAGAATAAGGCGATGCATAGACTTCAAAATCCATTTTTTCGCTACCACTATTAGATACATCAAAGGAATCTTCATATTGAGTATTCGGCTCCAGTTTAAGAACCTTACTTACTGGCGTAATGCTGATGCCGGTATTAAGTGTCGTGGATTCGTTACTTTCTTCTGCTGATACGTTTTGAAACCCACAAAAAATCGTGCCAAGCATTAATACTAATGCGATACACGAACTTTTCAGTAATATCTTTCTCATCTACCTCCTTATATATTTTTGGTGCGCCTGACTAGACTCGTTCGCGAAGCGCGAGTCGCTGACTGGTCTGCACTTTTAATGGTGCGCCTGACTAGACTCGTTCGCGAAGCGCGAGTCGCTGACTGGTCTGCACTTTTAATGGTGCGCCTGACTAGACTCGAACTAGCACAGCCGTAGGTTTGGCCACTACCACCTCAAGGTAGCGTGTCTACCAATTCCACCACAGGCGCATATTTCCATTATACCACACTAAGTAGTTAAATACCAGCGATTAGTAGTCTGATACTTTGCCAGATCAAATAAATCACAATAGTAATTGACGAACTTATAATTGGCTCCCACAGTTTGACGCCCGTCTTTTTTATGTATATTGCCGCTTCAATGATAGCAAAAACCGCCGCTACGGCTGGCGCTACCACAAAAAGTACATAAATAGCATTGTCAATCATCGACGGGAGCAAATCGGCTAGCCCCATTTTCAAGTGCGTAGCAACGAAAAGGATAATTGCATCCGCAATTATCCCAAGTACAATCAAAACTAATGCGATGCTAGAAATTTTCTCGCTACCAGTACGATATGCCCCGATATTATAAGATAAACCTTTCCCCACCATAAAAGTTCTAGCATCTATATTTGCTAGATTTGCTTTACTTTCCGCCATACTAGCCTGCTCTGCCTTCTCTACTTCGGCTTTTATTTTCTTCTTTTTCTCCCAGTTCTCCGACAAATTATCCATTGCTCTCCTAAGGTGTCTTACTGCGCGATGCCTTGACTGTCGCATAGTTCAATACATCTGAAAATCTGTCTATTGCCGTGACCAACCTTACGTCGTTTCCGTAAGCCCGCGCGTTTTTATTATAAATATATGTCAGATTGGCTTGATATAATCCAATCGCTGGCACATCATCCACCCAATATTTAAGAAACGCCTCGTATTTCTTCGCCCTGAGCGAAGAGTCCAAAGTTTCCCGCGCCCCCACTAGCAAATCATCAACCATTGCTTGATGATAATTAGATAGATTTAGCCCAACCGTTGAAATCTGTGACGAATGGTAATATGGCAAAGGATCTGGGTCGGCCCCGAGTTCTATTTCATAAACTAAAATATCATAATTCCTTTGTGCCACGATGTTGGTCACGAATTCCTGTGTTTCCTCATAGACTATCACATCGGTCTTAATCCCAAGCGCCAAAAGTTCGTTTTTCAACGTTTCGGCAACAGCTGGCAAGTAGCCAGAATTAACCGTTGCTAATCTCAAATTGATTTCTCCATCACCACTAATTTCGGCAATTTTTGACTTTGCGGCATCTACGTCCATTGTTGGTATTTCTGGGTACGATTGTAATCCAATTTGAGCATCTACCAGCGGGTAGTTTAAGGCTATTGTGTCTGGTGCCGATTCTCTTAATTTATCTATGTTGATACCCTGCCTGATGGCGGCTCTGAGATCGTGGTTCTTAAGCTTAGCACTTGCTGTATTAAAGAAGATAAACGCACCTGCATCCACACTGGAGTTTTTATAAAGAAAAGCCTTTGATACAACCTTTTCAACCTCTGGACCAGATAATTCCGCCGTTGCCGTAACTTTGCTCGTGTTCATTGCATTAATGATTTCGTCTTTATCATCGTAAACCTGTACTGCAAAACTATTTAACATCGGACGTCCAAGATAATAATTTGGGTTTGCCGATAAATAGACCACTGAAGTATAACCAAAGCTATTCGTTTGTATTGCATTGAGCATAAATGGCCCTGCCCCAACGGGAGTTTTTGAAAAATCATTTTCAATCAAAGTCTTCGGCTCAACATTTTCTAACTTATGCTTAGGTAAAATTGGAATCTGAAGTGCTGTGGCGAAATCCGCATAAGCAGTATTGAGAGTGAACACAATTTCACCGCTTTCATTTTCCGCCACTTTTACACCGTTGAGATTTGAACCATAAATTGAGTTCACTGCTGGGTTTTGGATTAAATTCACCGTAAATAATACATCTTCATTTGTCAGTGGCTCATCATCAGACCATTTTAGATTTTCGCGGAGACGTACTGTCCAAACTTTTCCATTTTCGCTCGCTCTTAAAGACTTCGCTAGCTGTAACCCTGGGTTTCCTGAATAATCCACCGCAATCAAATTAGCAAAAAGTAGTTTACTTACCACTTTTTCGCTATTTGTTGTGGCAAAAAGTGGATTTAAAGAATTGACCTGCCCAATCGTTGCCTCGGCGTAAGTCCCGCCGTTTACAAACACATCACTCGCATACGAACTACTAAACCAAAACGCCTGCGTAATCGAAAGCATTACTAGCGCCGCGACAAGAAGCGACCATTCCAGAATCAAAAGCTTAATATCACGGATATGCGAAACCCGTTGGATTAAATTCTCTTTAATATGTTCCTTGCTTTCTTCGCCAGCCTTTTTAGAAACTCGCGAGAATTTCTTTAAGAACTTTTGCCCACTCTTTTTTAGATTGCCTACCATATTATGCCGGAATTAATAATAACCCTAGAATTGAAGAAACAAAAATCACTGCGGTCACAATTGTGGTAACAAATAGTGATTTTTCGAGCCCCCGCCTTTTAGTATAAAGCTCTCCTGAGCTACCAAATCCCGCCCCAAGCGAAGCGCCACGTTGCTGCAGCAATATTAATAGTATAGTCAAAAACGCTGAGATAAAGATTACTACTTCTAGAAAATTTCCTAATTGCATAAAATAACTCCTCTTACTCTACTTTAGCATATTTTTTCGTTTGAGTAAAGAATGATACGTAATTGCAAATCGGTGTGATTCCTCGTCAATCCGAGCAATCAGTCGCGCCACATGCGAACCTGTTGGTAGTTCCGGCAAGTGTCGATCTCGGGTCGCGTCCGGCCGGCCCGTCGTCGCTGTATTCTGGTAGGGCGATAATTCCAAATGTTCCAATTCGAGGGGCTCCGGAGCCTGGCAAGGCGAGGATGAGCGCCAAAACCCCTGTGGCGACAGGGATTTTGGACGCGCCCCGAGAATGGAATCATTTGGAATTATTAACTTTACACGAGCATTGTGCGAATGGTCACCCGACTTGTCGCGTCCAATCACCGGTATGTGATGCGGTTCCACCAGCGGCAGAACTGCATTAACTTGATTTATTCCACCGTCTAGAATAATTAAATCCGGATATTCCCATTCAGTATGTTTTAACCGTCTTGATATCACTTCCACCATACTTTTTAAATCGTCATTAGTTGAAGAGCGAATTTTAAATTTGCGATATTCACTTCGCGCCGCCACGCCATTAATAAACACTACCATACTCGCCACCGTATTGGTGCCAGACTGGTGCGAAATATCATAACCCTCTATTCTCCGTGGTGGTTTTTCTAGCCCTAGCATTTTTTGTAAATCCGACAAAGCCTGGTCCGACGAAATATCTAAAAACTCCTTGTCCGAAAATACAATTTTTTTCTTTAATTCTTTGAGCCCAAATAATTGATCGCGTGCTTCCGCTGCTAGTTCATAGTTCCCTTGTGTCGCCTCATCGTGCATGGTTTTTTCAAGTTCTTTTAGGAGCTTTTCCCGGTCGCCTTCTAAATACCGAATTAGTTTTCTTAAGTTTCGTTTATAATCCTTTGGCGTACATTTTCCAATTTCAATTCCCGGCGTGAGCCCAAGATCAGTATTCAAGGTCTTTTTTCCAGTGTAAGGTTTATCATAATATGGGAAAATTCGCCGAAGCACCCGAAGCGCTTTTTCTACTACCAGTTTTCCGTAAAAAGGCCCCACATACACCGCTCCGTCGTCCATCGGCGTGCGAGTAAAGGAAATATACGGCACCTCATCCTGCATCGATACTCTTACGTAAGACACGGTTTTATCGTCACGAAGAAGGATATTCCACTTCGGCATATACCTTTTAATCATTTCAGACTCTAAAAACAGCGCATCCATCTCTGTATCTACGGTAATCCAATCCGTGTCATAGATTTCCGAAACCAGCGCCTCAGTCTTTGCATCCTTATGCGATTTCTGAAAATACTGTCGTACCCGGTTTTTTAGCACCGCTGCTTTGCCAACATAGATAATCTCCCCCGCTTTGTTTTTATGAAAATAAACCCCCGGCGCCACCGGGAGTTTATTTAGTTTTTGTCTTAACCTCTCGTCCATCTTCTAATTATATCACAAAACTCGTAAAAAGTAAAGACCTACTCTTCAAAATCGTACACATCTTCACCGTAGAACATCGTGAGAAGCCGTGAAAGTACCTCGTTTATATCAATATACACATCAGGCTCTTTGATGTTAAGTTCGGTTGGGTAAGAAAGTGACAAATCGGCCGTCACGCTAGTATTACCATCTGGTGTAGATAGCGTGAGATATACACGAGTGAAATTGTCTTGACCGTCAATTTCTACGTAGATTTCTGGCAACACATCTACGATTTGTTCTACAGATTCTACCG
Source organism: Candidatus Saccharimonadota bacterium (assembly GCA_017613135.1). GTDB lineage: Bacteria > Patescibacteriota > Saccharimonadia > Saccharimonadales > Saccharimonadaceae > Nanosyncoccus. Next base: position 27,613 of record JAGAEN010000017.1, read on the forward strand.
GAATATCTAAGTTGGTCGCTTGCCCGCCCATACAAGCCAGTAACTCGTTAGCAAAACCAGAGTTGCTTATCGAATTAATGAACGCCGTCAACTTATCTGCGTCAAACTTCAGTTGGTAAAGGGTGTCTTTTTTCTGCGCGACTTTCAGGCCATCAGTAGTGTAGTTGATGAATTGATTCTTATTATACAATTCGGCGATGGTGTTGCTATACTCGCTAAGTTTCTCACTCGCACCAATTAGACATTGAGTCGGCATATTGACTTGGACTAAATCTGAGACATTACTAAAGTCGCTCATTGGAATTTTAATCCATTCATCATCAATCACCTCAAACACTCCAAAAAATTCGAGAATAGAATCAGTCATATCTGGCATAATTACATCAGTTTCTACACAATCTTCATCTTCTTCATCGCATTCAATCGTGGTGTATTCATATTCTCCGCAATTTGTTCCTTCCTCGCCATCTATGCAATTTTTTATATCGTTAGTCGGCTCGTAATTGTCTAGCGCCTCCGCAATATTGGACAGTTTTAAATACAAAGTACCGTCCGCCATTCCAATTTCGTTAGTATCAAAGGAAAAATCTGAACCATTTTTTAAGGTTGCCGTCACCTTGACGTTGGCATAACTATTCATTGTTTCGCCATTAGAACCAGATTGAAGTTTAAGATTTATCGACGAAAATGGTAGGCTCTCGTCAGTAGAAGATAGACTAATTGTCCCGTCCATCACTACGAGCTTCGGGGCATTACCACCCATTAGTTTGGCCATCGCCGCTGGGACTGCATCCTTCTTAGCACCAAATGGGTTTAAGACTATTAATGCTGCTGCTATGCCACCCGCAATCGCCACGATAAACAAAATGATCGCAACAATAAGACCAGTTTTCTTTTTTGGTTTATTGATTACCACGGACGAGCCATCGTGTATTGGCTCTGTGCTTGGCATTGGCTCTGTGCTTGGCATTGGCTCCTCACTTGGCTCAGCACTCATTACTGGTTCTGCCGCCACTGGCTGCTCCACGGGAGCGACTGGCTCTGTCCCCGTCGGGGTCGCACCAGGATTTGGATTGAGAGGATTTGGCGTCCCCTCTGGGTTTTCATTCATAAAAAACTCCTTAATGTTAATAATGCTTATGTTTATATTATATCATGTTATAATAAAAATATGGAAAATTTTGTAATTTCAAATATTAAAGGAAGACAAGTTTTAGATTCTCGCGGTAATCCTACCGTAGAAGCCGAAGTGTATTTAGAAAATGGCGGTTTTGGTCGTGCCATTGTGCCGTCCGGTGCTTCCACCGGTTCGGGCGAAGCTCTCGAGCTTCGCGACGGTGATAAAGAGCGTTTTAATGGTAAAGGCGTTTTAAAAGCCGTCTGGAATGTCAATTCTAAAATCGCTGATGTCTTAGTCGGCAACACTTCTGACCCTCGTACTGTCGACCAAATGATGTTAGAGTTAGACGGCACCGATAATAAATCAGAGCTCGGTGCCAATGCAATTCTCGCCGTTTCTCTTGCCACTGCTAAGGCCAACGCCCGCACTCTTCAAATACCATTTTACCGTTACGTTGCCGAACTCGCTGGCACTACAGATGAAATGTCCATCCCGATGCCGATGATGAACGTGATGAACGGTGGCGAGCACGCTTCTTGGGCTACGGATTTTCAAGAATATATGATTATTCCACGCGGAGCTGGCAACATCGCTGACGCCGTGCGGATGGGTGCCGAAGTCTTTCACGCGCTCAAAAATGTTCTAAAAGAACGCGATTATCCCACCACGGTTGGTGACGAAGGTGGCTATGCTCCCCGCGTCCGTGAAGGTAACAATGAGCCACTCGAGTGCATCAAATCCGCCGTAGAAAAAACTGGCTATCGTTTCGGTGAAGATATTGCTATCGCGATGGACATTGCCGCTTCGGAGTTTTATGATAAAGACCATTATGTATTAAAAACCAACGGCGATTGGAAATCCGCCGACGATTTAATCAACTGGTATGAATGGATAATAGATAACTACCCAGTGGTATCCATAGAAGACGGTTTAGCCGAAAACGATTGGAAAAATTGGAAAATTATGACCGACCGTCTCGGTTCGCAAGTCCAATTAGTCGGCGATGACTTATTTGTTACCAATACCAAGTTGCTCGAAAAAGGCATCGAATCTGGTGTTGCTAACGCTATTTTGATTAAGCCAAACCAAATTGGCACCTTGTCTGAAACTATTGATGCCGTATTAATGGCTAAAAATGCTGGCTACCATACCGTAATGTCACACCGTTCTGGCGAGACCGAAGACGTTTCTATCGCTCACCTTGCCGTCGGGCTCGGTACTGGTCAGATTAAGACCGGTTCTCTTTCCCGTTCTGAACGCATCGCCAAATACAACGAACTTATTCGTATAGCCGATACTAATTCCACTCTCGGCCTTACCGACCCGTTTTAGTTTAGAGCACTCGCTTCGCGAAATCCGTCGTAGAAGTTTTCCGAAATTTTCGGATGACCGATTTTGTTCGCTGCTTTTACCACCTCAGTAATATCATCCGTGATTTTAAATATACCTACATCCTCTTTTGCAATTAGTTTCATCTCGAGCATTTTTTTAATAATGCGGTCAAAACTCCGCCAGTAAGCCTTGCCAATCAGAAACACTGGCATTTTTGGCATCTTTTTTTCTTGCATTAAACATAATATTTCAGACAATTCATCCATTGTGCCAAATCCGCCCGGGAAAAACACAAATACCTTTGCCGCCATCGCGAGCGACACCTTCCTAGCGAAGAAGTATTCAAAAGTGATACAATCCGTAAGATATGGATTAGGAAATTGCTCGTGCTGCAAAGTAATATTAAGACCAATCGTCCGCCCACCAATTTCGTAAGCTCCGTGCGAGGCCGCTTCCATAATACCTGGTCCACCACCAGTTACCACGGTATGACCATTTTTAGCAAGCAGTCCACCTAAACGATAGGCCATAATGCAGTATTTATCATCTTGTGGTAGTCTCGCCGAACCAAAAATCGTTACCCCTTGTGGGAAAGAGCGCACAATTTGAAGACCCATTCCAAGATCCTTGGCATAAGCATTTGCCCGCTCAAGGTCTGCAATAGATAACTTTTTTAGTAACGCCTGTTCAGTTGATAACATAATCCTCCTTTATAATTTTTGTATTGGCATCGGATGAAGTTCTTCATGGCCTGTCAGAATTCCACGATTTGCGCCAATTTTTGTTACTACCGAGGTAGAATTTGCCGACGCAAAAATCAGAGCATTCCTGAATGACTTTCCATCTGCAAACGCCGCTAGAAATCCTGAACCAAACGCATCTCCCGCGCCCGTGGCATCCTTCATTTTCACATCTTCGTATATTCCAAACCGATATGTTTCACAGGTTTCACGATTCCCAGCAATGCCACCCATCGCTCCGTCAGTGATAATTACAGTTGGCACGTAATTATTTAGATGATACAAAAGTTCAGATAAAACCACCCCCGGCACCATTTCGGTAGCTTCCGATTTATTAACCAACAGAATATCCACATAAGGCAACAACCTTGCAAGCTCTTGGCGTTTTTTAAGCTCTTTAATCCCTGGATTAAACATAATTTTTGTACCAATATCTTGTGCTTTTTTGAAAAATCGTCTCAGCGTATCAAGATCGCCTCTGAGTGTCGTGACATATAAATAATCTGGTTGGATTAAATCTAAATCATCCGCCTCAAAATTATCAAATTTTTCGCTTGCGCCACGATAAGTCAAAATTGTCCGCTCGCCGCCCCGTGCATCTAATAAAATCACCGAAGTGCCAGTTGATTTACGGCTAATAAAGCTAGCATAGCTGCTATCAATTCCTTCGCGATCCAGGACTCTTACAATTGCTTCACCTGCCGCATCCCGCGCGATGTTCCCGATAAACACCGCCTCGTGTCCGTGGCGAGCAAAAGTAATTGCTGAATTAATTCCACCCCCACCGACCTCATAACTTAGTTGGTCAATATCCACTTTTGATCCTACCAAAATATTGCCAAAAATCGCTTCGTCACCAATTGCGGTCGGCGATAGATCGTCGTGGTCGATTAAATAAATATCTTGCAGAGCTGAGCCGAGCGAAACAATGCGTGCCATTATAATACCACTCCGCTTTTATCAATCTCAGAAACCAACTGGTTGAACATATCTGCAGGGTTATCTGCTTGCGACAAAGCTGAACCGACATTAATCACGTCAAGGTCGGCGTGTGCCAAGGCCCTGATATTTGATAAATTCGCTCCGCCATCCCAACCAATTTCAAGCTCTGGTTTAATATTTCGCACCAAAGTAACCTTTTCTGTCTGTAATAAATCCGCCGGGCTACCTTGCACGCCTAACTGCCCTGCAAAAATCAACACGTGGTCTGCCGCTTCAATATATTGTTTCACGTTTCCTGGGTAAGTCGATGGCAGAAGTGCCACGCCACATTTAATGTCGTGAGCTTTCAGCTGCTCGAAAATCGGCAACAAATCTTCGCTCGCTTCCGCATGTAGAATACAAAGTGAGGGTGAAAGTTTGAAAATCGTATCTAGACTCTCCGACGGTCGCGCCATCATCAAATGCAAATCCGTCTCCCAACCTCGCGGCCACCAGACGTTGGTAATATCTAATGTTTCTGTTGGCGCAAACACGCCGTCTGTGATATCAATTTGCGCGCGTCTGGTAAAAGTATTAATTACTTCGATTTGCGCTCGAAAATCTTTTTTATTGTTGACTAAAATTGTCGGGACAATTGATACTTCCCTAATCATAATCCTCCCTTTCGTCTAGACGATTAATTCGGCGTACCCGCCGTTCTAAATTATTAAAATTAGTTTCAAGAAATGTTCTTACGATTTCGCGCATTTTTTCTGCATCCACAAAATGTGCCGATAAACACAGTACGTTTGCATCATCGTGTTCGCGTGCCAAAACTGCCGACTCCGGCGAATCACAGTGTGCCGCCCGAATGCCTTTAAAACGATTAGCCTGCATCGTCATCCCGTGTGCCGAATCGCAGATTAGTATTCCAAAAGCACCTGGATTTTCGCGCACTGAAAGTGACACTTTGATCGCCGGGTCATTAAAATCATCACCTTCTTTTAATTCATAGGCTCCCTCGTCCGTCGCGCTGTAATTATTCTCCACCAAAAATTTGAGAAGTTCATTTTTTAGCTCGAATCCGCGATAATCTGCTCCGACAAATACTTCCATTAGTTTTCTCCACCGTAATCGACCGTGAGCTCCACCAGACGATTTGAATACCCCCACTCATTATCGTACCAAGCCACAACTTTTATCATATTGCCACCCACCACATCAATCAAAGGCAAATCCACAATACAAGAATGTGGGTCACCAATAAAATCGGACGACACTAATTCCTCTTCCGTCACACCAATAATGCCTTCATAATATGGCTCCTTCGCGGCTTTTTTAAACAATTCCACGAGTTCTTCTTTGGTGGTGTCACGCTTAACGATGGCAGTAATATCCGACAAAGACACCACCGGCGTCGGTACCCGTACTGACAGACCATTAAATTTATCTTTGAGACTCGGGATAGTTAGTGCTGCAGCTTTTGAAGCGCCGGTCGTAGTCGGTACGATGTTTTCTGCTGCCGAACGTGCCTCACGCAAATCTTTCGCCGGCGCATCAAGCAGTCTCTGTGAACCAGTATAAGAATGCACCGTCGTCATCATTGCTTTTTCAATGCCCAAGTTGTCTTCTAGCACTTTCATGACCGGTGCGATACAATTCGTAGTGCAGGAAGCATTTGAAATAATTTCATCACCTGGCTCCAAAATGTTTTCATTAACACCAAGCACCACGGTCTTAGCACCTTCGCCTTTGGCTGGCGCCGAAATTACCACGCGTTTTGCACCGGCTTCGATATGCGCCCTTGCATCTTCTGGTTTAGTAAAAAATCCCGTGGATTCAATCACCACATCCACGCCAAGGTCTCTCCAAGGTAAATTATGTGGGTCTTTTTCAGCGTAAATTGGTACCTTTTTCCCGCCAACCGTAATAGAATGTTCATCAAAAGTCACTTCTTCGTCATAAGTACCATAAGAAGAATCGTGTTTTAGAAGATGAGCCAAAGTCCTTGCATCGGTAATATCATTAATCGCTACCACCTCAGCATCTTTTCGACCCATTAGAATCTTAAACGCATTGCGTCCAATTCTACCAAACCCATTTATTGCAACTTTTATCATAAACCTCCTATTATTCTTACGCTAATTATACCACATTGCAATAAAAAACAACAAAAAAATACCTTCAAAGGGGACTTCCGGAGCGCGTCCGTCGGAGGGTGAGCGCCGGCCGCCCGTGGCTTTCGTACGGCCGGACGCGGCCCCGTGAAGGTATTTTTTGTTGTTTTATCTCGCAAAATGTGCGAAAGCACGGTTGGCTTCAGCCATACGGTGACAATCTTCCTTCTTCTTGAAGGCTGCACCAGTTTGGTTGTAAGCATCTACGATTTCCGCTTCCAGGCGTTTGGCATATGGCATACCAGAGCGAGCCCGGGCAGATTGCACCAGCCAAGTAAAGGCAAAGTGCATTTGGCGATGTCCCGAAATTGGGAATGGAATCTGGTAGTTAGCACCACCCACGCGGCGTGACTTCACTTCGAAATCTGGCGACACGTTGGCGATAGCTTTTTCTAGAACTTCCACTGGATTTTCGGATTTCAATTTCTTTGCGGCGCCTTCAATAGCAGTATACACTGCACGCTCGGCTACCTGTTTTTTACCATCGAGCATTGATTTATTGATTAACCTTTGCACCATGATGGATTGATATTTACGGTCTGGATTAACTTTGCGTTCCAGAGATTTAGTAGTTTTACGCGGCATAATTACTTATCCTCCTTCTTCGCACCGTATTTCGAGCGACCTTGCTTGCGGCCCTGGACACCTTGCAAATCAAGCGTCCCGCGCACTACGTGATAACGCACACCAGGAAGATCTGGCACACGACCACCACGCACCAACACGACAGCGTGTTCCTGAAGATTGTGGCCTTCCCCACCAATGTAGGCCCAAACTTCTTGTCCGTTGGTAAGACGCACACGTGCGACTTTCCGCATCGCGGAGTTTGGTTTCTTCGGAGTCTTAGTCGTTACTTTAATACATACACCACGCTTTAATGGTGCGGCGGTCTCGTAGCGCCTGGTCTTCAAAGTATTAATGATAGAACCAAGGGCTGGAGATTTGGATTTTTTCGCAGCCTTTTTACGAGGCTTACGAATCAACTGATTGATAGTTGGCATTCAAAATTCCTTATATTATATATATTATATTATTGCCCCACCTGCAAAATACAGCAATAGCAAGTGAGATGAAACTCTTTACCTAATTATACCACTATTTATTATTTTCGACAAGATAATCAACTGTTTTTTCTACAATCATTCGGTTCTTGATGTCCATTTTAACATTTGGGTCTTTTAAGGATTTCAAAGCTTCAGGCGATTTACGGTAAACATCGCGTAACTCGGCGATTTTTGCCGCCACTAAATCATCCGACACAGTGATTTTCTGCTCGACCGCGATAGTTTGAAGTGCGAGAGATGCTTTTACTCTTTCTTCGGCAATCTCGCGAGCCTTCTTCTCCCAAGTTTCTGGCGTTTCGTTAGCACGCTTAATGTAGTCTTCAAAACTCATTCCTTGTGACGCCGCATTACGCTCCACATCACTACGAATCATTCGTAAATTATCGCTAACCAAAATTTCTGGTGCTGGGATTTTGGACTTTTTCACTAAAGCTTTAATTAGAGCATCTTTGTATTTCTCAGCTTCACGTTGCTCGGTCTGTAAACTCAAATTCTTCTTAATATCATCTTTTAATGCCGCCAAATCTTTAAATGGTCCGACTTTCTTCGCCATTTCGTCATCGATTGCTGGAGTTTTGACTTCGTTTACTTGCTTCAGCAATACTTCGAACACGGTCTTTGCGCCAGCAAGGTCTGCCATTCCGTAATCTTTCGGGAAAACCAGTTTTAATTCAAACTTATCACCTGGCTCGTGTCCGACGATACCGTCTTCAAATCCTGGGATCAGACTCATCGACCCAAGAGTTAAATGAAAATCCTTCGCCGAACCACCCGGAAAAGCCACGCCATCCTTTTTTCCGACAAAATCAATAATTACTTCGTCCGTGAGCTTCGCGGCGCGCTTCACTGCTTTTTTCTCAGCAAACGATTTTGCGATATTGTCTAGTACACCCTGAACATCTTTCGCCAAAATCTTGACTTCTTCCTTTTTCACGCCGAGTTTCTTATAATCGCAGAGTTTAATGTCTGGAATAATATCTGCCGTGGCGGTGTATTCCATCATTTCGCCCGGAACGTATTTCGTCACATTGACATTTGGCATCACCAAAGGCTGCTTTTGGCTTTCCGAAAATGCAGGAATCACGGTCGTCCGTACCGCAATATCTGCCGTCTCAGCATTCAAATCATTTTCCGGGATGAATTTTTTTGCAACTTCCGTCGGCACCTTGCCTTTGCGGAAACCTTCCACCCGGATTTCTTTGGCCAATTTCTCGACGGCTTTTTTTGCCGCGACTTTTAAATCTTTTGCATCTAGCGTGACAGTTAATTCCACGCGTGAATCAGATAGCTTTTTCAGCTTTGTTTTCATAATTACTCCTCTATTTAGATATATTATAACACAGTTTTAGATGAGTTAGAAGTGCGGAAATGCTTTACGGTATATTTAGCGTCGGCTCCCAACTTCACGTCGGCATTCAAAATCTCTCGCGGGTCAAAAATCTTCTTAATTTCGCCATAAAGTGCTTTTTCCTTCTCGGACATACTAGTATTAGTTACGATGGCTTTTACTCTACCTTCTGGCGAACCGCCTGTAATCGAACCACCCTGCCGTTCGATAATAAAATTGCACGCTCGGATAAACGAAAGGGCTTTCTTCGCAAAATCTTCATCCTCAAGATTAAACTTCGGTCTTAAATTATAATTCGACGCCGCATACGAGCCAAATAATTTTAGTTCCATCTTCAAACTTTTTTCTACTACCGAAAGGTCATCCAAGAATTTCAAAATGTTTTCCGAAGGAAGATAAAAATCAATCACCATTGGCACCCGCTCACCAGTTCGTACTTGATTTAGGAAGCTTGTCAAAGAGCTTTCAAATTCATCGAGTTTTGCTTGGTTTTCGGGAGATTCCATTATTAACTGTGCAGTTCTAGGCAGCACAATCTTAATATTCTTAATTTTCTTTAGACAAGAGTTAATTTTGTGGTCAAATTTAGAAAATACCACAAAACCCATTTCTGCTCGGTCGCTTACCGCGCTCAGTTTTTTGCCATATTTTTTTGCTGCCCGAATAATTTCTATATCATAAACGTCTAGCTGGCAAGGTTTCAATTCATTTAGAAAATCAAGGAACTTCTGCGCACTCACAAAATCTTTAAACGTCGCCATTACGCGGGCGGTTTTACTCCGTATCGGCACCGCACGTATAATTACTTCCGAAATTACGCCCAGCGTCCCCTGCGCCCCGAAGAACAGCGGCATCAAATCTACCGTCCCTTTCCGCTCAACCTGCGCAATTGTGGCATAACCCGCCGAACCGTGCCCAGTTTTTTTAATATCCTGAATTAGTTCAGCGTTATTTTTTATCAAATCAGTTACTTTGCGATATAATCTTCCTTCTATCGTCTTATCTTGCATTACCCGTGCCAGACCTTTCATATTCTGCCGATTAGTCTGCAAAATGTCACCGCTCGGTAGCACCACCTCAATTCTTTCCACAAAATTCATAATCCCCCCGTATTTACCAGCATAAACATCCGATGGACAATTCGAAATTAACCCACCGATCGTTTCATTTTCGCGCCCACCCACTGGCACTGTTAGTCCGTACATCGAAAGTGCCGTGTTTAATTCCTTCAAAGTAATTCCCGCTTGCACTCTCACTAATCTCTCGCGCCGGTCAGCTTCCATCAAACGATTCAGTTTTTCGGTTGAAATAATAATACCTTCACCAACGTCCGCCCCCATCTCATCAAGCCCTGACCCCCAAACCGATACCGGTACCTTAATATCTTTTATCGCTAGTTGAGTGCAAAATCTCATCAGTTTGCTTAAATCTTCAGTCGATTCTGGCAGAGCCACAGCCTTTGGTTTAATTTGCACAACTGAGCGATCCACCGCGTAAGATTCCAATATCTCCGGCGTATCAAAAACATTTCCAATTATTAGTTCGTTTAAATACCTCGCAATTTTGCCCATCCTGCTTAAGATTATAGCACACATTTTTTACAAAGCAACTATTGACTTTTTTAAACATATGTGGTATAATGATAATAGAGCGACATCTATTGTCGTTACTTTGTACCTTTGGAGGGTATCAAATGGAAAAGAAAACTTCCTATCACGGAAATTTCGTTGAAAAGTCGCAGTTCATTGCGACGCTGTCGAATCCTAGGTTCGTCCTAGCAATCGACAATGACGACAAGCATCTTGACAAGGAGAGCCCGCACTGGCATCTTTGCCACAACGGAGTCCCGATCGCCCGGATCACTGCCTATGGCTGCTGGACATCATGGCCACCTGTTTCTCCCGAAATCAAGGAGGAAGCCGAAAAACTGACAGCGAAGCATATGATTTCGCTAATCCGCGCCTGTCATAAATCCCCAATCACAGAGCCACAACTCATCTCCAAGCGTGCAGGTTACTAACTACCCCCCATAAAACCACGGCAAAAGCCGTGGTTTTCTTCTTGAATAATAATTACATCAAAATCCATCAATGGACATGTTAAAATATAATATATGGTTAATATGCTAAGCTATTTCTACAACTCCCTTACCACCTTTGCCGAAGGCATTTGCAAGTGTGTCGAAACTAGTTTTTTTGGTAAAGTTTGTAGCACCGGCGAGGGGACCGAAGTATATGCGATTCTCTCAATTGTCATTCAAGTACTCACTGCCGGCA
>JAGAEN010000018.1 GCA_017613135.1 Candidatus Saccharimonadota bacterium
CATCCTGAGCCAGGATCAAACTCTCCATTATAGAAAATTTGAAAAACTCAAATTAAAATAAATAAACTGACGATGATTAATTGCACAACTAAATTGTTAAACTATTTCCAAAGACTACTAAAATAACTTGTTCTCGCAGCTTTAGACTGTTATCAGTTTATCAAATGATGCGAGATTTGTCAAGACTTTTTTTCAAGATTTTTTAGAATTTTTGTGATTTTTGTAAGTTGGAGCGAACCACCAGATTATTATTATCTCGCCAAGTGCTACTAGGAGCGTAATCCACCAGGGGAATTCGATGGTCTTTTCGCAGACTAGTTCCCTATTTACGCCGGTATTCGGAGCAGATGGTACGAGTTCTGGCTCAGAGGCGTCTCCCAATGAGGCTAATATAGGCTCATTAGGCGTAGGCTCGTCTATGTCTTCTGGAATTTCTTCAATAATCGATTCGGGTTCGTCGGGAGTTGGGTTTGGTTCTGGCTCATCTGGAAAATCCTGGAATGGATCGTAAGGATGGAGAAGTTGTTCATAATCAATACTGTCGTCTTCATCTAAAAAACTAAAATCTGTATCAGATTCATCCCCTGGCCAAAATGGAAAATATTCTGATCCCATATCTTCAGACATCATAAAACGACATTCCATACCGGGAGTATATAATTCAGAATTAATACAATTTGAATAATTATAAATACCGGTAGAAGTAAAGTTGCCACCAGCAACGTGATAATTAATTTCATAATCATCTGGTAAACGATCTAATAATGGCATTTCATATTCGGTGACAAGCGGAATATATTGCTCGTGACTACGCTGTTTATAAATTTGATGCATGCCTTCAACTTCTTCGTCATTTTTGAAATTTTGAAGGTTTTCAAAAATGCCGTAGGTGGGATAGTCAAACCAAGCTAGATATATTCCATCTATCTGATAACCGGTTAGATCGGGGTAGCTATGCTCCAAGAAACTGCCATTATGGAACACCCCGGTGATAGTTTTCTCCTCGTGGTTAATAATAGTCGGGACAAACATCTTGGCGGAGAAAAAGTCGGTGATAAAAAATCTATTATCACTACTGGCGCGGGCTTCGTAGATTTTGTTCCAGCAATCATAATCTGTTTCCTCGCAATAAAGGCTGATCTTCGCCATTTCGTTTTCGATAACCGCAGTCATTTCTTTGGCAGAATACCAGGTGCGGCCATCTGAGGTTTTCATAATAGCCGAGGTCGGCTCGTGATTTACTAACGCAATTATAGCGCCGATAATTAAAGTTGATAAAAATAGGTAGGTGAGTTTTTTCATATACTCCTTTGTTAAATTTTGAAGGAGTATAGACACGAAATACTAGAATATACAACCCCCCACCAGTGGGCAGACTAGCATAAGTTTTATTAATAAAAACTTATGCTTTGTCTTCGGATTCTTCTTCTGGCAAAACGATACCGATGGAAGCCACGCTATCGCCATCAGCAAGACGCATAATGCGGACGCCCTGGGTGGCACGACCGAGAGTTGGAATTTCCTTCATCGCTACACGGATAGCCTGACCCTTGGTGGACATCATAATAACTTCTTTTGCAAGTGGGTCTAAGGTATGAACGGCTACGATAGGGCCGGTCTTTGCGGTCACGGCAGCAACTTTGATGCCAACACCACCACGCTTGTGTGGTGGGAAGTTGGAGACTAGAGTAGCTTTACCATAACCATTGGCAGAAACTGCAATGAGTTTCTGACCTGGGTCAGTAATCACATCCATACCGACGATTTCGTCTTTCGGACGGAGACGCATACCACGGACACCCATAGCGGAACGCCCCATAGCGCGAACTTCTTTTTCGTTAAATCTAGTGGCCTGACCAGCAGAGGTAGAAATTACAATGTCATTTTCGCCGGTGGTTTCTTTAACCCATTTTAGTTCATCACCTTGGTCAAGTTTAATAGCGATGAGGCCGTTACTTCTGACATTATAAAAATCTTTGATGGCAGTTTTCTTGATGGTTCCCTTTTTGGTCGCCATAAAGAGATAGCCGTCTTCTTTGGCTTCGCCTTGCTTGATGATGGCGGTGATTTTCTCTTCTGGGTGCATATTAAGCATATTGACCGCAGCGGTACCCTTAGCAGAGAGAGATGCTTGTGGCACTTCGTAGGCTTTCATACGGAAGAGGCGACCTTGGCTAGTAAAGAATAATAGATAGTCGTGCGAATTAGCGGTGAGAATCTGAGCAATTACGTCTTCTTCCTTGGTAGTCATGCCGCGTTTACCTTTGCCGCCACGATTTTGTTTTCTGAAATCAGCTTGCGGGACACGTTTCATATAATTCTCAGAGGTGAGCAAGATGACACTTTCTTCTTCAGGGATAAGTTCTTCTTCGGAAAACTTGCCAACTTCGTGGTTGATAATCTTGGAGCGGCGTGGATCGTCGTATTTTTCCTTGATGGCGATGAGCTCTTCTTTAACGACACGGAGAACTTCCTTTTCGTCCGCTAGAATAGCCTCTAATTTCTTAATTAGTTCATGGAGCTCTTTTAGTTCTTCTTCAATCTTGTCACGTTCGAGACCTTGGAGACGACGAAGTTGCATCTGAAGAATGGCGTTAGCCTGAATCTCGGATAGACCGAAGCGCTTCATGAGCTGCTGGTCGGCATCATCATAAGAGGCGCGAATAACTTTGATTACTTCATCGATATTATCAAGAGCGATTTTCAAGCCTTCCAAGATGTGGGCACGTTCTTTGGCTTTTCTTAAATCAAATTCTGTACGACGACGAATAACTTTTTGGCGGTGTTTGATAAACTCGGCTAAAATCTCTTTAAGACCGAGGATGCGTGGCTGAATGCCATCGACGAGCGCGAGCATATTGTAATGGAATGAGGTCTGAAGAGGAGTAAGTTTATAAAGTTGATTTAAAATCTTCTTCGGGAAGGCGTCTTTTTTGAGTTCTACTACTACACGAACCTTGCCGCGGGCGGATTCATCACGGGCATCGGCGATGTGGTCTAACTTTTTAGAAAGAACGAGGTCACGGACTTTCTCGATAAAATCTTCTTTGCTCATGCCATAAGGGACTTCGGTAATAACGATGTTATAACGACCGTTTTTGCGCTCTTCGATATTGGCAACGGCACGAATAGTGACGGAACCTTTACCAGTGGCGTAGGCTTCTTTCATCGGGGCACCACCGTAAACTTCGGCGCCAGTCGGGAAATCGGGGCCTTTGACGTATTTCATTAAACCTTCGAGGCTAATTTCTGGATTGTCAATCTGGGCAACAGTGGCATCAACTAACTCACCGAGATTATGTGGCGGAATATTGGTGGCCATACCAACAGCGATACCCATTTGACCATTTAGGAGAATATTCGGTACGGCAGACGGGAGAACGGATGGCTCTTTTTCGGTACCATCGAAATTATCTCTGAAGTCTACTGTTTCCTTCTCGATGTCAGCAAGGAGTTCGGCGCCAACTTTATCGAGGCGAGCTTCGGTATAACGAGAAGCGGCTGGCTCATCGCCATCCATAGAACCGAAGTTACCTTGGCCCTCAACTAGGGTGTATCGCATTTTCCAAGGCTGAGCGAGATTGACCATCGCGTCGTAAATCGAAGAATCACCGTGTGGGTGATATTTACCCATTACTTCACCGACGATACGAGCGGATTTGACTGTGGCATGGGGAGCTTTCCAGCCGTTTTTGTTCATCGCATATAATATACGGCGGTTGACTGGCTTTAAGCCGTCGCGGACGTCTGGGAGAGCACGGTCGACAATGACGGACAAAGAGTATCGCAGGAAGTAGTCTTCCATGGTGTTTTCAACGGTGCGGAATTCGATACCGTTTTCAGTAGTGATTTCTGGTTTCTTATCATCTTCCATAATTCCTCCTTAAAAGTCCAAATCATCAAGATCGACGCTGCCAGCGCGAGCTTGGATAAAGTTTTTACGTAATTCGGCTTGGTCGCCCATCAATTTAGCGAAAATCGCATCGGCTTTCTCGGCGTCTTCGATGTTTACACGGATAAGAATGCGGTTTTCTGGGTTCATCGTGGTTTCCCAGAGTTGAGAAGCATCCATTTCACCAAGACCTTTGAAGCGCTGCTGAGCAGTGTAACCGGCTTGCTTGAAACGCTCGGAATCTTCGTCAATCTTAGTACCAGAGGCTTTCCGCTCTTCGATTTTCTTGGTGAGGGTTTCTTCGAGGGCTTGTTCGTCATAAATATAGTCAATCTTACGGCCATTCCCTGTACCTTTAATCAGGCCAAATAGCGGTGGCTTGGCGAGATAGACGTGGCCAGCTTTAATAATGTCTGGCATATAGCGGAAAAAGAAAGTCAGAAGCAGAGTGGAAATATGCGAGCCATCGACATCGGCATCGGTCATAAAGACGATTTTATGATATCTGAGACCCTCAATATTAAACTGATCGCCAATACCAACGCCTAGACCTTTAATCAGAGAAACTAGCTCAGCGTTGGCAAGCATTTTATCTAATCTGGCACGCTCGGTATTTAAAACTTTACCACGAAGCGGTAAGATGGCCTGAATACGAGAATCGCGGCCTTCCTTAGCAGAACCAGCAGCGGAGTTACCCTCCACGATGAAGAGTTCGCATTCTTCGGCATTTCTAGAAGAACAATCGGCGAGTTTTGATGGGAGATTGAGACCTTCGAAGGCGCCCTTCCTGATGACATTATCACGGGCGGCGCGAGCGGCTTTTCTAGCGCGGGCCGCGAGCGTGGCTTTACCAACGATTTTTTTGGCGATGGCGGGGTTTTCTTCAAGATAGTAGCCGAAATATTCGGTCATTACTTTATCGACATAACCTCTGACTTCGGGGTTGCCAAGTTTGTTTTTGGTCTGGCCTTCAAATTGTGGGTCGGGGAGTTTTACAAGAATTACAGCAGTTAAACCTTCCTTAATATCATCGCCGGTAAGATTATCTTCTTTTTCTTTGAGTAGACCATTTTTCCTGGCGTAATCATTAATCGTACGATTAAGGCCAGTGCGGAAACCAACTACGTGCATACCGCCATCAGGAGTAAGGACATTATTGGCAAATGGCTTCATAATTTCAGCAAAGGTATCGTTATACTGAAGGGCGATTTCTACACCGGTGTCACCAACTTGCTTTTCGACATAGAAGATATCATCTGATAAAACTTCCTTGCCATTGTTGAGGCGCTTAACATAGCTCTTGATGCCACCCTCAAAGTAGAACGATTCCCTGGCACCGGTGCGCTCATCATTTACAGTAATTAATATACCCTTGGTAAGATAGGCTTGATGGCGAGCATAACTTGAAACCCAATCGTAGTCAAAGGTGGTAGTTTCTTTGAAAATGGTAGGATCTGGATAGAAAGTAATAGAGGTACCGTGTTCTCTTGGAGAGCCTGAAGTGACTTTTAGCTCCATTGTAGGCTTACCAGTGTCAAATTCAATGTGGTGAGTCTTGCCGTCACGATAAACTTCGGCAATCATCTTGCTAGAAAGTGCATTTACCACAGATGAACCGACGCCGTGAAGACCAGAAGAAACTTTATAGCCACCGTCGCCGAATTTACCACCGGCGTGAAGGACGGTAAGTACCGTCTCGAGAGTGGATTTCTTAGTCTTGGGGTGAATGTCTACTGGGATACCACGACCATTGTCGTCGACCCGTACTCCACCATCATTTAATATAGTGATATCGATTTTGTTGGCATAGCCAGCAATCGCTTCATCAATAGAGTTATCGGCAATTTCTTTGATTAGGTGATGTAGCCCATCGTAACCGGTAGAACCGATATACATACCCGGCCTTAAACGCACTGGTTCAAGACCTTCAAGTACCCGAATCTCAGATGAATCATAGGCTTCTTTGGCCATTTTAGTACCTCTTCTTAAATATACCTATCTATTATACACCTGTACTTACTTTTTTGCAAGCCAGTCATCGAGGAAGCCCTTTTCTTCTTCTTTTTTGGCTTCTTCTTCGGCCTTGGCGCGGTCGGCAGCACTCCAGCGGTCGTTGATTTCTTTTTCTACCTCAGCACGAGTTTTGGCAAACTTGGTAGCAGAATAAAGTTTTAGAGTATTCATCAATTCGTCATTTGGCTCGCCCATTGGGGCAGGCAAATTCATTGTGAATGGATTAGATGGCATACCAAACATCATCACCTTGGCGATGGCAGCGTGGTTTGGTGTCTTGGTAAGGTCTTCGGCGGTGAAGGTAGGCGTGAAGGCTTTAACCATTAAATCAGCATCGGTGACACCAACACGACCACAAATAATAGTGCCGACGTTGCCGAGAAGCGCTTCCCTGATTTTGTCAGTAAGCTGGGTCATAAACTGGTTCGCGACGATGAGATTTAAGCGATATTTGCGAGCCTCTGAGAGAATCGACTCGAATGATTCAGTAGCGAAGTTCTGGAACTCATCCACGTAAAGACAAAAGTCTTGACGCTGGTCCTCTGGGATATCTTGGCGGCTCATGGCGGCTTGCTGGAATTTCATTACAAAAATCATACCAAGAAGGTTGGCGTTAATGTCGCCGAGACGGCCTTTTGATAGATTCACCAAGAATATTTTCTTGTTGTCCATTATCTCGCGAATGTTAAAGCCGGATTTGACCTGACCCAAGGTGTTACGCATAATAGTATTAGAGAGGAATGGGCCCCATTTAGAGGCAAACCAGGTAATAACTTCACCGGCATCGTTAGATTTTTGAGAGGCTGGGAACTCTTTGGTCCAATAATCATAAACGGCTTTGTCGGTGACGTATTTTAGTTTTGATTTGACGAACTCTGGGTCAGTGAAGCACTGTGGAATGTCAATAAAGGTGGCGCCGGCAGGGTCGGACATTAGAAGAAGTGCGGCATTTCTAAACATATGCTGGCCACGGGGGCCAAAGAAACCTTGATTATTGGGGTCAAAGAGAGATTGTAGCATACTGATGCCCTCTTGGACGATGAAATCTTTTTGATCTTCGGAATTATATTCAAACATATTCATACCGACCGGATGCTCGATGTCGGCGGGGTCGAAATAGATGACGTCATCGATACGCTCTTCTGGAACACGCTTTAACAAAGCCTCGACCGCATCGCCGTGAGGATCGATAAAGGCGAACCCACGACCATCACACATATCTTGGAAGGCAATGTTTTCAAGGAAGACAGATTTACCCATACCGGTTTGACCTATCACGTACATATGGCGACGACGGTCGTCGTCATCAAGGTAGATAGCCTTTTTCTCACCCCTAAATTCATTAGTGCCGAGGAAAAC
The DNA here is from genome assembly GCA_017613135.1 of Candidatus Saccharimonadota bacterium. Classification (GTDB taxonomy): domain Bacteria; phylum Patescibacteriota; class Saccharimonadia; order Saccharimonadales; family Saccharimonadaceae; genus Nanosyncoccus. The sequence goes on from JAGAEN010000018.1 coordinate 7,265, forward strand.
ACCTTCGGTGACAAGTCGGGCTGGACCATCGACTTGCTTGATTAATTGTCGCTCGACTTGGGAGTTTGGAATGGCATTTTGCTCTGGTAGATGGAAAATTGAGGCTAATTCGACGCTATTTAGGATGTTCGAGCTAGTTTTTAAGGGGAAAAATCGGAAGGTGTAATCTACGGTGAGTTTTTTGGGGTCTTTAAAAGTATTAACCTTGAAACCATTATATTCTGGCGAGTTAAACTGAGAGAAGGCTGAGATAATACCGCCGACGATGGCTTCTGAGCGGGGCTTGGTATCGGAACTCGCAATGATTCTGATTAAAGTTTCAAAGCCTGGGTAGCGCATTTTGTTGGCAATAGCTTGGATTTCCTCTTGTTTGAGGTTAGAAATGACAGTAGTTTCTTCAGATTTTTCGTGTTCTTTGGGAACTTCCCAGGGAGCTCGCACCACATCCATTACCAATTCGCCAATCGTAGCACCGCCAGTTTTGACTTTTTTGCCTTTTTGGACGTTTTCGATGTACTGTTTGCCGGTCGAGAACCAATTTTTTTGTGCAGGGCGGAACAATATTTGTACGGTGGCACCTTCATTTTTACCCACACTAGATAACGCGTTTAGTATGGCCATTGAGGCATCGCGCTTAGTGTCTTCGTAAGTAGCAATCGGGAGATAGTATTCTTTGTTTAGAGTGAGTTCGGCGCCGGAGACATTATCGACTCTGCCATCAGGGGCGAAAATGTTTTCTTCTCTTTTTTCTTCTATTCTGGCAGTGGGGTAGGCGGACTGGATGGATTGCTTTACTATCTCTGTGAGAACGGCAGGAACGATAGCGTAATATCTGATGATACCGTCTTTTGCGATTATTTCAAAAGAGAAATGACGTTGGCCATAAAGTCTGGTTTTAAAACCTTTTGTAATAGTAGAAGCTAAGATTGAATACATCACTTGAGCTTTGGAGATGGCTTCATTGGCAATATCACGCTTATCGCGACCATTGTTCTCGATGTCGTCAGTGGTGGGCGGGAGATGGATAAGGAGTGGAACCATCTTGAGACCACGCTCGTATTTTTTGGCTTTTCTAAGTTTAGAAATTCTAGAAGCAAAAATAATGGATAGGAGAATGAGGACTGAGACTACCGCGATAATAGCGACCACCCAAGGTTCCATTAGGCGACCTCTCTGTTATAAGAGTTCTTAAGATTAGCGCGAACCATACCAGGGTGTTCATCGTCACCTCTCACGGTAGCATAAAAATTAGCGGTGCTGCCGGTTTGGTTGAATTCGGAAATAACACTACTAACTTCTGAAATAGCAGATTTATTGATGCGATCACCATCAGTACGAATAAGGCTAGCGTCATAAGAGATTTTTTCGATGATGTTTTCTGAAGCTGGTGAAGTAACCATATCTTGTGGGACCACAGATTCGATCATTTCTCCAAGCGGTTGGCTCTCGGCTCTAGATTCTGCAATATTTTCAGATGAAGAGATCGCTCTATTGCCAATAGCACGAATGTTTTCGCTTGAGGCTTTGTCAACATTCCAAGGGGTTTGGTCGTTGGTAAGATCCAGATTATTCTCTTCCTCGTAAGTATTTTGATTAGCAGGAATATTCCCAACCCCGGGAGTAAAAAAGCTACTTGGTTCGTTTGCTAATTGACCTTTCTGACTATAATCCATATGCTTATTTTATCACAATTAAATACGTTTTGCTACTAAAAATTCAGCTAAAAATAGAAAAGAGGCAATAAGGCCGATGGTCCAGATATTGACAACGCCAAATGACCTTGCCATTAGAAGCATAATTGGGCCAAAAGACATCACAGCAGCGTAAAGATAGTCTTTGTTTCTGAAGGTGGTTCTTTTAAGAGCAACTTTGTAGTAAGCCTGCATGATGGCGGAAATAATGCCAAAAATCGATATGTATAATGTTGTAAAAAATAATAAAACACCGAAGGGCCCAATTTCCGTCGGTGATGTGAGATTAAGCATAAGAATTAAGGCTGCGAGTCCGATAATGCTTATGTAAGATATGATGCGATTCTTCTTCATACCTTGATTATAACATAACTGGTTTAATCCCCCAAGTATTTTTGGAGGGAAGCGGGGGTTATCTGGCGCTATAATCACAACTATTGGCCACAACCTGGTCCGCTTTTCCCTTCTTTTGACCGCTTCACGCGAGGTGAAGCATTGATCCTTGCTAGTTTTTTTCTTTCATTCTGGTTTATGCTATTTAGGAATGTACTAATGAAAGATTTACTAACGCGCTCTTAACGCTTTTCTAGCTTTCCTAACGGAGTTAGTTTAGCTATTTTACTAGTTTTCACTAGCTTTGGCGGAGCTCTAGGTAATTCCTATTTGTAATTTATGGCTAGAAATTACCTTTTCGCCCGCCAAATTCTATGGTTTCTTTTGTTTTTTCATATTTTTAAGGTTTATTTTTAGTTTTTATTTTAGTCATCTCGACTGATTCCATATTAGCATAGACTTCTTAAAAATGCAAGAGGGTTGTTCAAATATTTTATTGTATTTTTTACAATGTGCTTCCCTGTTTCTCTCTGTTCTATTTTTTTGTTCGTTTTGTTGTGATTTTTACAACGGTTGGCAGGGTTTTGTTGCCGTGGTCGACTATTTTGCTTCGCAAAAAGTCGTCCATAGTCAGGCGTTTTAAATAAAGGATGATAAAAACAGCAATGCTGTTTTAGTTTAGGCTGGGCCTCTCCCAGAATAAATATATTTATTCTGGTCGAGCCTAGGCCTAAACTAAAAATAAGCCTAACGGCTTATTTTTTATCATCTTTTATTTCCCTAAATCTTCTTCAATGGTGGAGCTGCCGGATACTGCCTCCGGGTCCGAGTCATCACGTGAGCATAATTCTACATACATAGTTTCCTGTTTTGGTTTTGGCGTGTGCTACTAGCTGCAAGAAACGAAACTGGTAACTGCCGTGGCTAAATTTTCGTGCCGCTTTTCGCCGCTAAAACGGCCTTAATCCCGTTGTATGATAATTCGTGCGCTACGGAATCTCACGCGTGAACCAGCCTAGAATAAATTAGGCATAGGCTGGCATGTACATGACATGCGCAGTTTTTGTGTTTTTAGCACTTATTAATACTTACGGTATTTAATCGGTATGCCTTATGCTTGTTAATGATCCGTCTAAGCTTTGTCAGCCCCAACTTTCTTAATTATATCATATTTTTAACGAAAGAAGAAGACCGGTAACTGCGAGGAAAACCGGTCTTCAAGTAGAGTGTGGAGTTATTTTGGCTAAATTTTTGTTTTTACCTTCTGAATAATTTTTTTATTCAGAAGCTACCTCTATAATACCGCGAAAAAATGCTAATGTCAATAGATTTTTTGAACAATTTTTGTATTTTTTTGATGAGTTTTCCACAAGCAGGTTCTAACTATTTGTGGTTATATTCTTAGCACTAGCATCATGAAAGTGGGTGGGGGGTTGTAATACTTTTCTGACTATGCTATCGAAGCTTCATGACAAGTAAAATTCATTCAGCAATTCCCTACGGCTTTTCTGGAAAGTTGGTAGAAGTCGAAGGGGACAAAAATCGTGGGCTACCAGCTTTCAATATTGTGGGGATGGCGAATAAAACTATCAACGAGGCTAAGGAGAGAGTGCGGAGTGCTATTGTGAATTCGGGATTTTCGTTCCCTGATAAAAAAGTGACAATAAATCTAGCGCCGGCGGATCTTTTAAAAGACGGGTCGTATCTGGATCTACCGATTGCTTTGTCGGTATTAATGCTATCTGGGCAGTTAGTAAAGGCTGATGTGGAAGGCAAACTATTCGTAGGAGAACTCTCGCTTGATGGCGAACTTCGGCCGGTAAAAGGCATTATTAACATCGTAGAAACGGCGAGAGAGGCCGGGATAACTGAAATCTATTTGCCAATCCAAAATTTGTCGCAGGCGGCACTGATTAGTGGTGTGAAGATTTATGGAGTAGATACGCTACTTAATCTGTTCCTGCAACTTAAAAAGCAGGGCGAGATACTGCGCACGGAAAAGGACGTAAAGGCGCCCGAAAAGGCCATTTTAGGCCATTCTGACGCGATTTTGGACCACATTCGGGGGCAAGAAATCGCCAAGCGCGCGATGGAAATTGCAATTGCGGGGCACCATAATATCCTAATTTCGGGGCCACCAGGAGCTGGGAAGACGCTTCTGTCTAAGGCTGCGGCGAATCTACTCCCTGATTTGACGCCAAGTGAGATGGTGGAAATTACCAAATTATATTCAATTGCGGGGATGACTACCGGGGAGATTGTGACGAGTCGACCGTTTCGGTGTCCACATCATACGGCTTCGGCGACTTCTATCATCGGTGGTGTCAATGGGCCGGGCGAGATTTCTCTAGCGCATAAGGGGATTTTATTTCTGGATGAACTGCCAGAGTTTCCCCGTTCGGTGCTAGAGGCCCTTAGACAGCCTTTAGAGGATAAAGAGGTGACGATTTCGCGCGCCAACCAAAGAACTACCTATCCGGCAGATTTTATGCTGGTCGCGACGATGAATCCTTGCCCTTGTGGGTATCTGGGTGACCCCACTCATGAATGCAAGTGCACGGAAACGCAAATCCAAAACTATCATAAGAAACTATCAGGGCCACTGCTTGATCGGATTGATATGTATATCGAAGTAGAGAAAGTAAAAAATTCAGAATTAGGCGCCAAAATTACTGCCTCGGACCGTGAACATAATGTTGTAAAAAATACTATAACAGGGGCAATTTCGCGACAAATGGCCAGATTTGGGCGGGATGGATTTTATAATAGTTCGCTTTCGAGTTTTCAGGTTTCGAGTATTTTAAAAATGGACGCGGAGGCGGAAAAGCTACTTTCTAGCGCTTCGGAAAAACTAAATCTTTCGGCCAGAGCGTATTTTAAGACCATTAAAGTCGCGCAGACAATTGCGGATCTTGATGGCTCTTGGCTTATTAAGCAAGAACATATTGCCGAGGCGTTAACTTATAGAAAAAGGTAACGGACTAATTTGCAGGCGGTTCATTTTGCGCTATTGCTGTTGTTATATAAAATTAGCCCTTTATCTCTTGCATTATTTTAAACGATTTGATATAATAGTTATCAGGTTAATTCAAGAGAAGAAAGGACTACTATAAAAAATTCATCACGCACCCGGCTTAACACAGAAATTCGTTATCCAGAGGTACGCGTAATAGGATCTAGTGGGGAGCAGCTGGGCATTATGTCCAGTCGTGATGCTCAACTTCTCGCGAGAGACCAAGGAGTGGATTTAGTGGAAATCGCCGCTAACGCCAATCCGCCGGTCGTTAAAATCATTGACTGGGGTAAATTCCAGTATCAAAAGATGAAAGAAGAAGCCAAGAATCGGAAGAAAGCTCGTGAAAAGCAGTCCGAGCTAAAACAAATGAAGATTGGTCTCAAAATTTCAGATAACGACCTAAATATCAAAGTCCGCAAGATGCGTGAGTTCCTTGACGATGGTGACCGTGTGAAAATAATGATTGTTTTCAAGGGTCGCGAAATGGCGCACAAAGAGATTGGGACGGAATTAATGAATAAAGTTCTTGGCCTGATCGGTGACGACATTGTCGAAGAGGGCAAAATGCAATTTAACGGACGCAACCTATCAGTCGGAATACGGAAGAAGTAATTTCCTACTTCCACGGTTCCCTGGTCGCACATTGTAATAATAATTTTAACTAAAGGAAAACCTATGCCAAAACTAAAGACGCATAAAGGTACCGCCAAGCGCATTAAAATTACCGGCTCTGGTAAAATTTCGCGTGAGCGTGCCTACGGGAATCACATTCTCGCTAAAAAAAGCAAAGCCAGAAAGCGCAATATGAAAACTGCTGCTTTCATCAGTGGCAAAATCAAGAAAAACGTTAAGACTGCATTAGGGGTTTAATCATGAGAGTAAAACGTGGTGTGGCCGCAATGGCCAAGCATAAGAAAATTTTGAAAGCTGCGAAGGGGATGCAACATGCCCGCACGCGTAGTTTTCGTTTGGGTAAACAAGGTGTAATTAAGGCTTTGCGGTACAGTTACCGCGATCGTCGCAATCGCAAACGCGATCTTCGGGCCCTTTGGATTACCCGCATTAACAATGCTTCTCGTGAACTTGGTGTTTCTTACTCGCAACTGATTGCTGGGATGAAAGCCAAGAACATTACGCTCGATCGCAAAGTTTTAGCTGATCTTGCTGTAAACAACCCTGAAGCATTTAAAGCAATTGTAAATACGGTGAAGGAGAAATAAGATGGCAATTTGTGAAGTTACCGGAAAAGGCAAAATGTATGGTCACAATGTGTCGTTTTCTCAACGCCATACACGCAAAGTATTCAAGCCAAATGTTTCAAAGAGAACTTTGATTATCGATGGTAAGAAGATAAAATGCAATGTTTCGACCTCTGCGCTTCGAACTTTGAAGAAAAAAGGTTTGATTACTGCGCCGAAAGAAGCTGCAAAAAAGGCTGATAAATAGTAAACTGTGCCTGAAACAAAAGTCCACCCTTCTCGGGTGGATTTTTGATAATGAGCCATTTTTAAGCCGGGTTCTGTAACCCTGTGAAGGGTCGGCAATCATCTATCTAGATACTATATTGCTATAGTATTCAAGCGGTGAGCGTGCGTCTTCGAGCAGAAGCTGATAGCACTCCTTGCAACAGGTAGGGTTTGCCGCCACCCCGTATCACTACGAGATGCTGTGGGCTCTTACCCCACTCTTTTCACCATCGCCCCGTGAAGGGCAGTATTGTTTCTGTGGTACTTTCCCTATCCTTACGGACGGTCGCCGTTAGCGACTACCTTGCTCTATGTTGCCCGGACTTTCCTCTTGGGTGTTTCCAAGCGATTGCCTTGCTGGCTCTGTTGTATTATATCATATTTTAGGCGCCAACGCGATCCTTGCCATTATGGCGAGGGGCGTTGAGCTCGATATATTCGATGATTTTCGAAGCAACGTCTTTGCCGGTAACTTTTTCGATGCCAAACCCTGGCGAAGCGTTGACTTCTAGCACCAGTGGGCCGCGAGCGGAACGCATTAAATCGACACCACAGATGTGAAGCCCCATCGCGCGAGCGGCTTTCAATGCCACTTTTTTCTCTTCGGCGGTAAGTTTAATCGGGGTTCCCTGGCCACCTTGATGGAGATTAGAGCGAAAATCGTCATCGAGAGAAGCTCGTTGCATCGAGGCGACTACTTGGTTCCCGACCACAAAGGCACGGATGTCGGTGCCGGCAGACTCTTTAATAAACTCCTGGAGTAAAATATTGGTGCCATCTTCATTATAGAGATAGAAGGCTTGGAGAGCGGATTTGGCGGCTTTTCTAGTGTCAGCCAAAATCACACCATTGCCGTGAGTGCCAGTAGCAAGTTTGATGATTACAGGAAGACCGATTTGCTCTAGCAAATCGTCTATATCGGAGGTATTGCGTGAGACGAGGGTTTTTGGCGTATCGATGTCATATTTAGCGAGAATCTGGGCGGCGCGCAGTTTATCGCGAGCACGCGTAATCGCCACTGATGGAGCAGCCGTCCAAACTCCTTGCATTTCAAATTGACGCACAACAGCGCAGCCATAACGAGTCATATTGTTAGAAATGCGAGGTAAAATCGCATCAAAACCTTCTAGTTTTTCTCCCCCATAATAAACATCAGGGTGCTTGTCATCAAGTGACAGATAGCAATTTTTGTACTTAATCACGCGGACGTCGTGACCACGATTTTTTGCCTCTTCGACGAGACGCTTGGTGGAATAATTCCCTGGTCCATTAGATAAAATGGCTAATTTCATATTGCTCCTTTTTTAAAATACTTTTGATGAAACGCATAGGGGTCTTCTTGAAGCTCCTTATTTAAACGAATTGAATTTCTGTTGGATGAGTGCTCTACGCAAATCTTTGAAACATCAACTAAAAATCTATTTTCAAGGGTATGCCGGCCAATTAAAATCGGAAAATGGTTGCGCGAGCGATTGGCCAAAGTAAAGGTTGTCGTAAACGATTCGCCATTAATAGCAATTGGTATTTTGACGCGGTAACGAATTTGTGTGTCGCCGTGAGAGGAACGCACAACTTTGGCAAAATAGTCAGAAGTCCTAATCTTCTTACCGGTATAAAATGGGGATTTTTCGCCAAAAAGTGAAAAAGTTAGCGTGCCGTCCTTTTCCATATTAATATCAGAGGCCCAAATAGCCGAAGTGTCAGCCCCAGTATCAATCTTAGCAGGAATGCATTTTACATCAAAAATCTCGACGTAAGCGGTCGAGCCAATGATTTTTAATGGGGTTTTTGACATAGATGCCATATCTTTCTATTATATCACGGTTTATCTAAAATGTCAATGCTTCCTAAGGAGGTCGTCGATGGCGTGATTTGCCTCGGAATCGGCGATAAGGTTTTCAAAACGGGAGATGTGAGTGAAGGAAACACTGTCAAAATTGCTAAGTAGTTTTTGGATAGCATCATAAATGGTGATAATGTCGGGATTTTTGATGGAAAAGATGCCATTTAATTGATTAACCACCATAAGACTATCAGAGAAGAAATGTACTGATTTAAGGCCAAGTTCGAGAGCGAGTTCGATGCCGTTTTTCATAGCATAATACTCGGCTACCCGAGAGGTGGCAAAGCCAATAAACTTGCCGCCCTGGCTGATAACCTTACCGTCCATATCGACCACGTAATAACCAATACCAGAGGGGCCAGGATTACCACGCGAGGCGCCGTCAACGTAAATACTGACTGCGTTGGCTGTATCACGAGATGAAATACGGCTAGGCTCAATCTTGTTTTCGATAATTTCAAAGACTGAAAGGCTAGCTTCGTTCAAACGAACGCCAGCGGTGGTAAAATCTTTGACATATTTATACCCTGTATACCTGTCACGCGGAGTTGGCTTAGTATTGCCAATGACTTCTATATCATAAACGATGTAAAGATTACTGAGACGGCTGGAGCCTTCAAGATTTAAAAATGTAATAACATCTCTTAGCTTGACTGAGCTGGCGCGGTAGCCGGTATATTCGGTAAGTGAGCGGGCCATCGCTTCTTCAGGCTGTTCACCAAATTTAATCTTGCCAGTGGGAAGTTCCCAAAAAACCGGGGCGTCGGAACGGCCTCGGTTGCGTTTCAAAATCAGCACCCCATCCTCATTCTTAATAATACCAACTACACGAATTCTTTGTTTCATAGCCCACTCGTTAGGTGCCCCGCCGGCCTGTTTTCCCCGTAATATATACAAGGTGGGTAAAATCTTATGCGATACATCCACGGATGTAAGCCACGAAATCCCTAAAACATGATTATTCAGGAAAATCATGCTGCCGGTGGGGCTATCTTTATTATATCATATTGGGGATGGATTTAAAATTCTATTTCTTTTCAGCGATGATATTTCGCCAAGATAAAAATTACAACATCAGTCATGTTTTCGCTCGCGAAGACAAGCTCTACTCGCGAAAACTGTGATATTGTAATTCTTATATGGGCAATTTCATATGCTTCAAAGAAAAAAAATTTTAAATCTAGGCACCGACGATGAAGTAGAATAGATGGAGTATACCGTCCATGCCGTTTATCATCAGGTTGGAGAAAACCTCGCCGAAGAGAAGGATGAGAATGTAGACTAAAATGACGCCGTAAACTTCCAGCGATTTTATAAAATTACGGACTAGGTCGGGAGAGATGGCATAAAGGACACGGGAGCCGTCAAGGGGTGGGATAGGAATAAGATTGAATAACATAAAACCGAGATTAATAAAGAGTAGTTCGCTAAAAACAAAATCTAATAATTCCCCACCCCTGCCATAGAGAAAGCCAGCAAAATGACCGATGAGAAAGGCTAGGAATGCGATTAGAAAATTTGTCAAAGGACCGGCGATGGCGACCAGCGCCATGCCCCACTCGCGACCTTTGAGATTGTGGTAATTGATGGGGACAGGTTTGGCGCCGCCGAAAACCGGGGCTTTTAAAATATACAAAATAACTGGAATAAGAATCGACATATAGGGGTCGATGTGTTTAATGGGGTTAAAAGTCAGGCGGCCAGCGTCTTTTGCGGTATGATCGCCCAGCCAGTAAGCGACGATGCCGTGGGCGAGTTCGTGCAAAATAACTGAAAAAACTACAATGAGAAGAACAATAATAATATATAATATATTGGCGTTCATCAGTTTAGAACCACCACTTCTTTAGTGGTTGGGAGAGAGTCGAGAGATTTGACTTTGAGCTTTTTATCGCTGCGGGCAGAAAGTTTTAATTCGGAAACCATCGCGTCAACATTGCCCATCGAGACGACTAATTTTGGCTCAATCTCGCGAATGGCGCGAATAGATGAAGTACAAAGGATGTCGGCTACAATATCATCAAGATTTTCTTCAATGTCGCCGAGGATGCCAATATGGATACCGCCGACTTCAACATCATAAATGGTCTTATTGCTGGTAGTCAAAATGCCGCGAATGGTGGCGTCGCCAATTTCAAATTCACCGGGACCTTTTATTTTGCCTACCGCTAGATTGGCATCGATGGTCTCGTTTTTGATGTTAAACTTAACGGTGGTTTTTTTGGTAGTGAGGATAATCTCATCTTGATTTTTGCTTTCAATCTCAAACATTTTTTCTCCTATCCTTTGATTAGTTTATCTGGATCAATGATTTCGGTGATTTCCATTTCGAAAATATCTTCCACGAAACGGTCCTTAACGCTTTTTCTATATGAAAAATCGTCGGCGGACATAATGACATAATTGATAGGTTTGCCCTGCTTTTTTTCGATGACTTCGGCCCAGCGAGTAAGTTTTTTAGTTTTGTCGTTTCCAATAATGAGGAGGTCAATGCCGTCTTGTCCTGGCAAACGATTAGTGACGATAAGACCCTTCAAATAGTTTTTGACTGGACGACAATAATCTTCCCACGTAGTTTCGCGCACATCTTTTTCGCGGGTTGTATCAATTTTTTTAGAAAATATTTCAGTAAGTGGTCTAGAATATGGGTGCTTGTTATTGGCCGAGTAATAGACTTTGTTGTCGAAGGTTTCATTTTTAATGACGCCGATACTTTCGAGATTTAAAAGTTCGCGACGGACGGAGTTAATCTGTTCGTCAATGACCCTGGTCATCTCGCGGACATAAAAAGATTTCTCCGGGTTTTCAAAAAATAGTTTTAATAATTTGGCACGAGTTTTAGAACCAAATAATTTTTCAGTAGGTGTGTTATTTTCTTTGCTCATCCTACATATTATTTTAGCACGATTTTTAAAAATCATTAAATTTATTTATCACAAATGGATAAACTTGGTCGAGCGGAAGCCAAATAATATTTTTGTTGCGTTTGAACCAAGTGAGTTGACGCTTGGCGAGATGGTAATCTTCATAGAAACACTTCTCTTTGGCTTCTTCTTCAGTAAATTCGCCCTCGAGATATTTCCAGGCGTATTCGTAAATATCGCTTTTCATCGCTTGGCTTCCCCAACCGTAGGTTTTTACGAGTTTTTGAGTTTCATCATATAAATCATCTGAGAACATTTGGTCGATGCGCTTCTTTAATCTTTGACGCAAGATATCGGTAGGCCAATCTATGCCGATTAATAAAAAATCACCTTTTATCTCTGTACGGTCTGAACAAGTTTTTTGTTCAATATCGCCGATTTTATGACCGGTGGGGCCCTTAAAATGGTAATCATAAATTAACGCATCGATGTAAAGACCGGTGCCACCAACGATGATGGGGACTTTGCCGCGAGATTTAATGTCTTTAATTTTCTCCTCGGCGTAGGATTTCCAGTCGGCGACAGTGAAACGCTCGCCGGGCTTTACTAGGTCTATGCCGTAATGCGGGATACCTTGCTGTTCTTTCTTCGTGGGTTTGGCCGTGCCGATATCCATGCCTTCATAAATAGCGCGGGAGTCGGCCGAAATAATCTCGCCGTCGATGGCTTTTGCTATTTTGATGGAAACACCAGTTTTACCAGAGCCTGTAGGTCCCAGTATAACGATGGTGCTTGAAAAAGTACCTTCTCGGAACGCTCCCTCGCTCCCGTCGTTACGGGGCTCGGTCGCTCCGTGTTTGGCCCGTCGCCAAACATGCTCCTCGAAGGTGTCTTTTTCAAGCACTACAAGCCTCTTAGATAGTCGGCGAGGGCGGAGAGTTTGATTTTTTCTTCTTTATCGCGAAGACGGAGAGAGACGATTCCCTCTTCGACATCTTTCGGGCCGACAATGATAAGAACTGGGATTTTGAGGTCGGTGGCGCGTTTGATTTTCTTGCCAAGAGAATCGGCTGAGTCATCTACAGTGAAGCGGAGTTCGTTGTATTTAAGTGGTTTGTCGAGTACGATGCCGCTTAGAGTGTCAGTAATTTTTTTGACATAATCAGAAACTTTGTCATTTACGGTGACGATGCGAACTTGCTCTGGGGCGCACCAGAATGGGAACCAACCACCAGTGTGCTCAATAAAGACCGAAAGGAAGCGCTCAATGGAGCCGAGCGTAGCGTGGTGAATCATCACAGGGCGTTCTTTTTCGCCTTTTTCGTTAGTGAATTCGAGACCAAAGCGTTCCGGTTGGACAAAATCTAACTGAATAGTGGCAAGTTGATGCTCGCGACCGATGGCGTCTTCGGCCATAAAATCAATCTTCGGACCATAGAAGGCGGCCTCGCCTTCTTGTTCAAAATAATCTAGGCCATTGTCGATAGCGGCTTGTTTGATTTGTTTTTGGGCCATTCCCCAAAGCTTCTTATCGCCGAGATATTTGTCTTCATCGGAACGGTAAGAGAGACGAGCACGGAGCTTCTGCATACCCATGGTAGTGTAAAGCTCTTTAACGATAGCGACTAGTCGCTTAACCTCATCTTTGATTTGATCTTTGCGGCAGAAAACATGCGAATCATCTTGAGTGAGTGAGCGAACGCGCGAAAGACCGCCGAGCTCGCCAGTTTTCTCGTCGCGATAATCGGTAGTGGCTTCCATATAACGCACTGGCATCTCTTTATAAGTACGTGGGCGAGAAGCAAAAATCTGCGCATGGTGTGGACAGTTCATTGGTTTCATTGCAAAATCTTCACCATTAACTTGAGAATGGACCATAAAGAGTTCGTCGCCGAATTTGGCATAGTGACCGGAAGTCTTATAAAGGTCGGTCTTGGTAATATGTGGGGTCCAAACTTTCTTAAACCCTTCACGGCCACGTAAACTAAGCGAATAATTTGCCATTAATTCGCGGAGTTCTGTACCACGAGGAGTAAAGAGTGGCAAACCAGCACCAACCAAATCAGAGAAGCAGAAAAGATCTAGTTCTCTACCGAGTTTACGATGGTCGCGAGCTTTGGCTTCTTCTTGACGCTTCAAATATTCGTCCAACTCTTCCTGTGTATCAAAGGCAACACCGTAGATGCGAGTAAGCATTTCTCTTTTTTCATCACCACGCCAATAGGCGCCGGCAACGCGGATGAGTTTAAAGGCACCAACCTCACCGGTGTTTTTAACGTGAGGGCCTTTACATAAATCAGTAAAGACATCACCTAAATCGTAAAATGAAATCTCGGCGCTCTCTGGTAAATCTTCAATTAACTCAACCTTGTATTTCTGGCTGTGGTCGCGAGCCCAGTTTAAAGCGTCCATTTTGGACACGACGCGCTTTTCCATTGGAAGCTTACGGGCGATAATACCACGCATTTTCTTCTCAATTTTCGGCAAATCTGCATCAGAAATCTTGGCGTCGCCGAAGTCAATATCATAATAGAAGCCATTGTCAATAGCTGGGCCGATACCGAATGTGGCTGTAGGATAAAGCTCCTGTACCGCAGCAGCGAGTACGTGACTTAAAGTGTGCCTCATTTTTTCGAGATTTTCCTCTTTTTTCATCTTTATCCTTTCTTTATCGTACTATTATACCACACTTGATTATTTTCGGCGGGTCCTGTCATAAACCCAAAAAATTCGTTTCTCGACGCGCTCACGCCGGCCCGTCGTTACGGGCGGCGCTTCGCTCACTTCGCTCCCGTTGTCGCTCAAAGGTCTCGAAATAAATATTTTTGGGTTTAAACCAGTAAAAGCAGCACCATTAAAGGTAGCGTTGCGACGGAGAAAATGGTCGAAATGGTGACGAGCTCGGAAGATTCGGCGGCGTTGCCACCGTATTTGACGGCAAAAAGTCCAAGCGAAGTAGCGGTAGGAAGAGCCTGGATGAGAGTGCAGACCTCAATGACTTCGATTGGAAATTGGAGCAAAGTGAGAATGCCCCACGTGACGAGCGGACCAAGAGTGAGTTGGATAAGCGCCGTGAGCATTAAACGCCATTTTTTGAATACATTTTTTAACTTAGCTTGTGACAACATAAAGCCAATGCAAATAATCGAGAGTGGAGTAGTGGCGCCGCCGATATAACCTACTGCATCTGTTAAAAAGCTCGGCAGCTTAATGCCGATAAGAAATAAAATCATACCTAAAATCACGGCGATGATATTAGGATTAAAAATAATGTTTAGTAATAGTTTTATGGAAATTTTTTGTTCAAAGAGCCAAATGCCATAAGAAAATAGTGCGATATTAAACGCGATAATGAACCCACAGTAGGCCAAAATGCCGCTCGCACCAAAAGTATTAGCCACAATGGGATAGCCGAGAAAAGTGGCATTATTAAAAATCATTGCGAATTGGGCTTCATCAGACAATTCCTTTTTCATCCATTTTTTATTAAAAATAAGTTTAGCGAGAATAATTAGCACAAACATAATGAGAGTGCCAGCAAGGAGGCCGGAGAAAAACAAATTGGCGGAGTCCTGATTATACTCTGAGGGGAAAGCCATAAAAAGTGAGGCTGGCATAAAGACCGTGAGGAGAAGGTTGGTAATTTGTTTGTTGGTGTGTTCGCTGATGATTTTGAATTTACCAAGCAAAAACCCGAGCGTCATAATTAGCGCGATGGATCCAAGGCGAGCATAAAAGACAGAAAGTTCTATCTGCATATGCTTATTTTAGCATATTTTGGTTATTTTTGTTTTTTGAGAGCGCCGCGAATCTTTAAAGTGTGGCAGATGTCGCGGGCGGCTTCATCGAAATTGTTAATGATTTTAGTGTTATGACCAAAGATACGGCGGAGTTCATTTTCGAGATCGGCAAACTGCGTGCAGGTAAAAATCAATTGCTCTGGTTTATAGGGTAGGAGCGGTTTAAGGTCACGGCGAATTTTGCCGTGGCCTAGTTCCCCGTCGTCAATTAGAATCGGCCAGTCATCGAGAACAAGGGTTCTAGCTTTGATTTGATGCGCGAAACGTTTGTATTTAAAAGTTCTCGCGACGGCTTTGGTAGTAAGAATGACGGTGCGATAACGGAAATTCGCTGGATGATTGAGTTTTAGACCGACGAAGCACTGGTTTTTGTATTTACGCCGAAAATATTTGAGGCTGGTGACTGACAAGAGATAGTTTGCGAAAACTATCGCATCGGCCTTACCGATGTAAGGTTTTAGAGCCTCTTCTGCAAGACGACGCGTCAATCTGGCGTTATGTTGCATTTTATCGGCATTTCGCCAATCGATCACCCTGACAATATCGACTAACGGTAATTCCTCTTCTAAGTAGTCGGCGAAAAGCTCGCCGCCATAACCACTGTCAAAAACCACAACTTTAAGCATAAAAATCCTTTCTTCCTCCACAGCCATGATTGTAGCACGAACCTTAGGGCGATGAGTTGGTGATTTTTCGAGTTATGGGACAAATGTCCCGAAACTCAAAATTTCGTCAAAAATAACAGGGGTGAGAAAAATACTAAAAATGATACAAAAATCCCACTTTCTAAAAAAGTGGGGAGAATCTAAGTTTGTTGGGGCTTAATTCGCCAGGTTTTAACAGACTATAAGAAAAAATGACGAGTAATTACTAGTAGATGGTATAATATAATTATATACTTATGGCAGAAACATTATCAAATATCGGTGAACAAGCATCTGGAACCCCAAAATTAACAAAATGGGACAAGTTGAAAGATGTTCCTTTTAACGGTGAAAAACAATCTGAGAGCTTCGAAACTGAGCTGACTTCCCCTTCTGATGTTTTGAATGATACCCAAAAATTTGTAATCAAGAATGGAAAAATATATTCAAGAGAAACTGGTCGAGAAGAATCTGATGAGGATACAGTCCTTAGAGTGAAAACATCAAGGTTTTTGTTCAACGAAGCTAAAAATCTCCGTGACGAACAAGCCCAAATGCTTGGCGATAGATTTGTTGACAAAGGGCCAGACTACTATGTAGACAAGATAATGGATAGGTACGGTTTTAAGAATGAGGACACCGAGTACGCCGAAGGAAAACTTCTGAAAAACCTAGTCAATAATGGCTCTTACCACCAATCAATAGGAGATGACAACCTAATTAATTCGAAATTCGATATGTTTATCGGTAATAAGGGAGACCTTGGTAGAGCACTCCTGGGGCGCAGACTCAAGCAACATGGCTTAAAGATGATTAATATGGATATAAATGTTGATTCTTCTACCTTTAAAAAAGATGGGTATTCCACAGTAGACATAAAAGTTGATGCTGCTCCAATCACAAAAGCTGAAAGAGCATCCAGTAATCCAAATTCTTTTAGCCATCCAGCAGCAGAACAATTAAGCAAACTTGAGGCGGAACTAATTAAAGCACAGGAAGAGGGCGACGAAGAGACTGCAAGAGGCTATCGTGCTGCATTAAAAATGGTAGTCGAGAGGAATCGTCTCGAAGTATCCCCAAAAGACTGGGATAATATGAATGACGAACAAAAAGAGAGATTCTACAAGTTAAAAATGAAAGAAGAAAAGATATTGGGAGATAAAGATGCTTTTAATTTTTGGAACGCTAATCTCCAACGACTGAAAAATAAATCTTAAGGAATTTAACAGCCGAAATTATAGAGGTAAAATACGATTTTTTGCGTGTTTTTGTCGTAAAAATGGCATAAAAATAGCCCTCTATTTTAGCAAGGGATTTAACAGACATTTACAGATTGCGGAATAGATAAAAATAATATTATAAACCGTTTGGTGGGTGATGAGGGGTTTTGTTTTCGCTAAGGCGAAAACAATTCGTGGGGCGTCGCCTCAAAAAATCCCAAACAAGGTTTGGGATTTTTACTCGGCTCCTACCACGAGCGAACCCCTACGGGGTTCTCGCCCCTCTCAACGCTCGTCAGAGATTAAATAAAGAGCCCTTGGCTCTTTCTTTAATTTCTGGTGGGTGATGAGGGGCTCGAACCCCCGACCTTCTCGGTGTAAACGAGACGCTCTAGCCAACTGAGCTAATCACCCGTAATTTCTATTATAGCATAAGACGGGATTTTTTGCTACTACTGTCTCGGCGTCTAGCTGGTCACTGGGCCGAGGCGAGTGATGGCGGTATTGGTAAGATAAACTATTTTATCTGTAACGGTAGTGATTTCTTCTTTTCTAAAACCGTTTTTCTCCCATTGCCCAATTAGGGCAGAGATTTCTTTTAAATAAATTTCAAACATCGCTTGGTTTTTAATCCGACCGGTGGCTAAGAGTTTAGATGATAAGCATAAAAGCATGGTTTCGGTAAAGTTGGGATTACCGTAATCCAATAAAAACTGTACAATTTTTTGATGGACAGTTAAAAAAATTAAAGTATTTCGAAAAAGGTGCGGCAAGTGGGCATTTTTATTATTCAAGGTCTTTTTAATTAGACTTCTATATTTTCGTAAAATGTATTGTTCGTAACTTGGAATGATTTCGTGAATAGAATGATGGTGACGATAAAAAGTTGAATGCGAAATTCTAGCGGTCTTTACAAGCCGACAGACACTTAAGTTCCCTTTTAGTAAGCAGAAGTTTACGATGATGATTTCTTCGGTTTTTCTAAACCTTTGGTTCTTTAGTTTTTGGTCTGTGATTTTGCTACCCACCACGAAATTCTAATTATTTTTTGATGATTTTTTTAGTAACGTCAAATTTCTCCATATAAAGCCCGAGCATTAGGCGAGTTTGGGCGTAAAAAGCGGCGAGCGATTGATAAATAATTGAGGTGACTGGCATTAAAATCCATTGTAAAAGCATTACGATGTTTTTAGTTTTATGATATTTGGCGGGGCGTTTCGGTAAAAGTTTAAAAGAGACCAACACCGAAACAATAAGACCAACCGAGGCAAAGGTTTCAACTATGCTGACAATGTTTGGAAGATTATAGGCGACCATATTATGAGAAGAAACATTCATGATCATCGGCACCCAGCCGCCAAAAGCCACAATAGGAGCAAGAATAGCAAGCGTTATGTGACCATCGAGAAGGCGCCAGAATTTGGGAAAAAGTTGGAGGAACGGCATCGGGCGATTTTTCTTTTTAGTGAATAATCGCGTGCCGACATATGCCACATCGGAAGCGCCATAATACCAACGGCGGACTTGAATGAATTGGGCCTTAACGGTTTTTAGAAAAGTTTCGTCAATTACGGCGTCTTGGTAAATCGGAATGCGAATGGGCAAAACTGTATAATCACCGCTGAAGAAAAACAAACTTCGCCAGTACTGATGGCCGTCTTCTACGATGGTGCGTTTACTCCAAAAATGCATCGCTTCGAGAGCCTGTAAAGGCTGGGAGTGGGAGGCGAAATTTCTAAGTACGTGTGGGCGCATAGTGGAAATCACGTTAAAGAAGGAGTTTGATACTGCAATTACCCTAGTAGGAGCAGGGGCGTCCCAGATATTATTGGTGAATAGCGAAACTGGCTGATAGCTTAAGCGCTGGCGATTGGGGTGAGTAATAAATTCATAGGCCACTGAATCAAGATATTTTTCGTGCATATGATTGTCGCTGTCAAGCGAAGTGACAATGATGTTTTCGACCGGGAGATGGTTCTTTTTAACATATTCCGCGACTTTTTCACCAGCATAAGTAAGATTGGGGCCTTTGCCAATGACTTCGCCAGGAAGATTATCAGGATGTTTGATGGCGAGAAAATCTTTGAAAGTCTTTTTGTATTTGTTTGTTAAGATTTTTGCGGTAGTGGCCATCGCTTCCCCGCCCCGCTCTTCATAGGCGAGTGCTACGATGATGTGGCTATTTGGAAAAGTCGATTTTTTGATGGCTTCAATAGATGGTTCCAAAACTTCTAACCCTTCATTGTAAGCGGTGACGATAACTACGTGGTAAACTTTAGAAGGTTTGGGATATTCAGTATCCATTGTGGCCATAAATTTAAGATTCTCAATATGTTCGTCAAAGTGATAACTCTTGTCGTGGCTATCTCTTAAGCGTTCATAGGCGGCGTGGGGGTTTTCTAAATCTTCAATGCGTTTTCGCCAATCAACGCGCTCGGCACGTTTAATTACTTCGTAACCTTGCACGGTACGATAAGCCACACCGATAGCTTTGACCAAGGTCGACGCAATGATAATAAATAAATATATGGAACCAGCAACTGGATCAAGCCAGGATAAAATAAATAGTAGAATGATGGCGCCATAAGAAATGAGGCCGGGTAAGATTTCGAAAAAACGGTAGGCCTTGGTACGTTTGCCCTGAGGAATTTCTAAGTTGCGGCGCATTTTTTAGGCTCCTTTGGTTAGCCTAAATAGAACAATAAAGGCTCCGATAATAAGGGTGGCGGTCGTAATTAAGAAAAACTTGGTCATACCGGCGCCACGTTTTTCATAAATACGAAGCGCGATGAGAGTGTGAAAGAAACCAAAAATAATTGCTAGAAGTGGGAAAACGAGCATATCGGCCCAGGAACCATTACGGTAACCGCCGATGTCGCCGTAGCCAATTTTAACTATAGCGCTATCAGGATTGAGTTTCAAAATACCAACTACTAGTAAAGCGATGGAGCCTAAAATATTGATTATAATCAAAACCAAGGTTAATCTTTCGTTCCGGTATATCTTTTTTAAATCTTCTATAAAGTGTTTCATATTATTTGGTAAGTTTTTCTATAACCATATTAATGTGTTGAATGAACATCACGTCACCGATGATGCCAATAATACCAGTAGCAACCATTAACCCACCGATTAACGCTACTACGGCTCCGGTATTAAAGGTGACAAAGATGCCAAGTACTAGCATAACAAGTGCTAGAAGCAAAATATATTTCCAGGTCGAGATGCTGGCAGTGGCGAGTTTGGTAGCAGTATTAATGCGGACTAAGGATTCATAAATAATAATTACGCCAATAATAACGCGGAAAACGCCAGCGATGTCTTCGCCTATCACTAAGGCAGTAATACCGAGCAAAATTGAAACTACGCCGTAGAGAAGTCCGTTATCGAAAAAGTCGTTGCGACCACCAGACATGAAATAAGTGATAATTTGAAAACCACCTTTTACAATAAAGAAAGCGCCGACGATGTAAGCTAGAACTTTTATCATCGTGTCTGGCCAAACAATAAATAGAATACCAAGCACCATCACGGCAAGTGATTCGATAATTGCCGACCAGGCTGATTTTTTAATATCGCCACCAATTTGCTCGACTGGACGTTTGATAATCTCCGCTTTTGTCATTTTCACTCCTTTTTCTATAACCATTATAACATAATCGTAAAAAAATGGAGCCGTTGGCAGGGATCGAACCTGTGACCTGCTCGTTACGAATGAGCTGCTCTACCAACTGAGCTACAACGGCACTTTTATAATTATATCATATTTTAAGGAGATTTATTTCTTTTTGATAGGCGGAATGGGTGGCTCTTTTTTGTCTGATTTTAGTTTCAGGGCACGAAGGAGTTTTTGACGGGCGTGGGGAGTAATGATGCGGTCGAGCCAAGAAGTCTTAGGAGTTTGGTTCTTAGAAGTCAGAATTTCGACAATGTCGCCTTGTTCTAATTTTTTATTGAGATTACTCATCTTGCCGTTGATTTTAACACCGACGACGTGGTCGCCGATTTCGGAATGAAGACGATAGGCAAAATCTAATGGCATCGCACCAGCAGGGAGGTCGATGATGTCGCCTTTTGGAGTATAGACAAAAATCTTATCGGCAAAGAGATTGAGTTTGAGTTTTTTGAGATCGACTTTTTTGCCTTCACGAAGCCGCGCGGCGGTGGTTTGGAGTTCGGTGATCCAAAGTAGATTGGTCGGAAGATGTTCTATCTTCCCTTTTTTGTAATTTTCGGTGAGTTTCTGCTCGTTGTAATAGAAACTGGCGGCGAGACCACGCTCGGCGTATTCGTGCATTTCTTTAGTTCGAATTTGAAACTCAACTACGCGCGTGTCTTTGGTGATAACGGTAGTGTGGAGCGACTGATACCCGTTTTGTTTTGGCATAGCAATATAATCTTTGATGCGGCCACCCATAGGAGTGTAGAGCGAATGAATAACGCCAAGGGTAAGATAGCAGTCGGTGATGTCATCAACGATTACGCGGAGAGCAGTAAGGTCGTAAATCTCGCCCATATTTTGATTGTGCTTGGCGAGTTTTTTGTGAAGTGAATAAACTGATTTGACGCGACCGGAAATAGTGAAATTGATTTTTTCTTTTTTAAGTGCGGCTGAGACTTCGTCTTCGATTTTTTGGAGAGATTTAGCGGCGGATTTATTATATTTCTCGATTAAGTTTTTGAGCTCTTCATAGCGGCGGGGGTCAACATATTTAAAAGCAAGGTCGGCCATCTCAACGCGGAGACGTCCCATATTGAGACGATCAGCAAGTGGCGCGAAAACTTCCAAGGATTCCTTAGCGATTTTTTTCTGCTTGTCGGGAGGGAGGGCGGAAAGAGTACGGAGATTGTGGAGACGGTCGGCGAGTTTGATAATGAGCACCCTAATGTCGCTACCGAGCGCAATCATAAGCCTCAGAAAATTATCTTTGGTTTCAGGGAGATAGGTATCGATGTCACGCATACCGTTACGAGCCGTGGAAAGTTTGGTTACGCCATCGACGAGAAAGGCTACGGATTCGCCAAATTCTTTTTTGATGTCGTTTAGCGTTAGTGGGGTGTCCTCAACGGTATCGTGAAGGATGCCAGCAATAATGGTGTCTTCGTCCATGCCCCATTCTTCAAGAATTTTTTTGACAGCCAAAGGGTGCACAATGTAGGGCTCGCCGGTCTTTCGGAATTGGCCTTCGTGAGCTTTTTTAGCCACTTCAATCGCGTACTTAATCCGCTCGGAATCTTGCTTCATATAAATATTATAGCACCCTAAAATTTACAAAAACTTTCTCGGGTTTGCTCAATGCTCTTAAATTATTAGTTTTTTAATTATAGCTTTCAGGTTGGCGTCGGTTTTACACTTGAAAGTGAGCGAATGGTTACGAATAACGACGGGGACGCCGAATTTTTTGGAAAGAGCGTCTTCGTCTTTGTGGGATTCGTGGCGCTTGATGAGGGCGGCGCTGGATTTTTTCTTGGTGTCTTGGAAGTAACGCTCAACTTTTCTGGCGGTCCAACCTTCTTTGATGATTTTGGGGAGGACTTTTTTGATAGTCGCCTCGTCGCGTGCCACGAGTGGGCGCATCACACCTTCTGTAAGTTTCTCCTTGACCATGATTTTCTTGACGTCATCGGGGAGATTCAAAAGGCGCATCGTGCCCTGGATGGAGGCTTCGCTTTTGCCGACTTTGGCAGAAATTTCCTCGATGGATAAATTAAACTGGGTTTTTAATTTAGCATAGGCAGTGGCAAGCTCGATAGCATTTAAATCTTCACGCTGAGCGTTTTCGATGATGGAGAGTTCGAGGCGATTTTGAGAATCGAGAGTACGGATGATGGCGGGGATTTTCTTAAGTCCAGCGAGTTTCGACGCGCGCCAACGACGTTCGCCGGCGACAATTTTGTATTTGCCGTCTTCCTTGGTGACAACAATAGGCTGTAAGACGCCGTGCTCTTTGATGGAAGTTGCGAGAGCCTCGATGGCTTCCTCATTAAATTCACGACGAGGTTGCTCATCGTCTGGGATAATATCTTCTAATTTTAATGATTTTAGTTCGCTGGAAACTTTGTCTTCCACGGCGGTTAAATCAAATTCTTCATCTACGAGGTCGGTAGGAATGAGTGACTCAAACCCGCGACCGAGACCTTTATTTGCCATTTATTCTTTCCTCCACTTCTTTAGTAAATTCTTTATAGGCTTTGGCGCCTTTGCTAAACTTATCGTATGCTCCAACCGGCACGCCGTGAGAAGGGGCTTCGGCGAGACGGACGTTACGCGGAATAGTAGTCCTGAAGGTCAAATCTTTGAAGTATTTCTTGATTTCGGCGAGAACCTGAGAAGAAAGGCTGGTGCGTTTGTCGTACATCGTGGCGACCACACCGAGAAGACGGAGCTTAGGGTTGGCTTGTTTCATTACGAGCTTCATAGATTCAAGAAGTTGCGCCACGCCTTCGAGAGCGTAAAACTCAGTCTGGACTGGTAAAAGTAAATAGTCTGAAGCAATCATACCGTTGACGGTAAGAAGTGATAGGCTAGGCGGTAAATCGATGACGATATAATCGTAGTTCTCTCTCACAGTATTAATAGCGTCGCGGAGGCGGACAAATTTTTTGTTCATATTAGTAATCTCGACTTCGGTGTTGGCGAGTTCTGGGGTGGTGGGGGCGAGGTCGTAGTTTTTGTACTTAGTATTTCTAATACAATCCGCCATATTGATAGTGCCAAGAATCACTTCGGTCATGGTGGGGCCGAGGTCTCCACTATTTTTATCGATACCGAGGCCAGAAGTGGCGTTACCTTGGGGGTCAAAATCAACGAGAAGAGTGCGTTTTTTATTCTTCGCAAGATAATAGCAAAGATTTACGGCGGTGGTGGTCTTCCCTACGCCGCCTTTTTGATTAGTTACACAAATTACCTTCGCACTCATAATGCTTATATTATATCATAAAATAAGCCCCGTGGGGCTTATTTTTATTTAATTGAAGTAATTTCAATCTCAGAGTATTTTTGGCGATGGCCGGTCTCTTTGTGAACACGCTTTTTGCTGTGGTAGCGGATGACGCGGATTTTGTCGCCTTTAACTTCTTCGGTTTTTACTTTGGCTGAAACTTTCACGCCTTTCACTGTAGGGGTGCCGACAGTAGTCTTGTCGCCATCGATTACGAGTAAAGCATCAGTTTCGAGCTCTTTGGTGCCTGCCGGGAGGAGGTCCACCCGTAGGGTCTCTTTTTCCACGACGAGATATTGCTTCCCGCCAACGAGGATAACTGCTTTCTTCATATTAATCCTTTAATTAGTTTGATATATTATATCACACTATTTAAGATTTGGGAAGACTACCTTGGTCGCCGCCAGAAACTTTGTTTTCGACGGACTTTAAGGTCTTCCTGGTACGATAGTAATAGAAGCCACCACCACAAATACCAAGAATTATAATGATAGCGAGTGTTATTTCGACGGGGCCGGTGGTGACGATTTCTTCAGGAGTTTCGGGCTCGGGTTCTGGTTCTGGCTCCGGTTCGGGCTCGGGTTCTGGTTCTGGCTCTGGTTCGGGCTCGGTGGTAGGATCGCATTTTACAGTGACACTAGCATTGTCTTCTCTTAATAAATTAGAATTAAATTTGGCAGTAATGGTGTTTTTTAGGGTTTTATCACAGTAGCTCGTGTCAGTTGATACTTTAGATTGATAAACTATTTGGATAAGAGCACCAGCGGCAGCATCGCCTGTATTGTAGCCACTTAAATCCAATATGTCATCTATAACTTTTCCATTGACGTTATTGACATCGAAAACTTTGGTGCTACCAGATTTAAGACTGAGCCCATTGTCGTGGGTATCTTTGAAAATAACATTGGTCAATTTAGTATTGCCAGTGTTATTAAACTTCACTTTATAGGTAACATAGTCGCCTGGTTTTACAGTCACATTTTTGGACCAATTCACGCCATCGGTCGAAACCATTTTTTCAAGTGAGGCATCGGTTTTTTCAGCAACGAGAGTGTAAGTAATATAACCAGAGTATTCTGCACAGCCTGGAATAGTGCCGGCTAGTTTATTGTAGCCAATCGGCGTACCATCTTTGGTGAAGAGCGCGGACGGAAGAACAGAACCGTTAGCTTTACCACCATTATGAATAATAGCGGTACCGGTTTTGTACCTTAACGTGACATTATTAGATTTGGTAGTAACATAGGCTTCATCCCACACGGTGCCAGTATTCACGCTATCATCACTTGGTTTTACATAGCTCCAAGAAATGATACCAGAAACCATACCTCGCTCTCCCGCAGAGATGGTAGTCGGATAGGCCGATGAAAGCTTGGTGTTAGTAGCTATGCCATAGCCGGTAGCATTGGTGCTGGAAGAGGCGTCATTATGGTAATAAATATATACTTCATATTCCTTACCAGGGACTATCTCTATCTCATCTGTGTATGGAGCGGTGGAGTCGGCTTCGCCAATCCTGACGAAGTTGCGTTCGTCGCCTACTGCAGCATTATTAGTGATTGAGTTGAAGGTTGCATAAGTAGCGGGTGATTCATTGGTATAGGTTGGGCGTTCGGGACCCCAAGCTGAAGTTGAGCTGACTATGCAACATGTCGAGAGAACCGTCAGCATTGCTACTATTGTTTTTGTAAGAATCTTTTTCATCTTGCTTCCTTTCATTTTAATAATCCATCCCCGCTCTTTCACTGGCTGAAGCGCCGGCGTTTCCAGCAGATTCTGCGGCGTTAGCGGCAGCTTCTTCATCGGCTCTTCTTTGTGCCTCTTGTCTGGCGGCTTCTTCAGCTTGACGCTGACGTTCAGCTTCCTCGGCGGCAGCTTGTTCTCTAGCAGCCTGTTCGGCGGCTTGACGAGCGGCCTCCTCGGCTTTACGTTGGCGTTCAGCTTCCTCGGCGGCAGCTTTTTCTTCAGCTTCTTTTCTAGCAGCTTCCTCGGCAGCGCGACGAGCTTCTGCTTCCGCAGCAGCTTGGCGCTCGGCTTCTTCTTGCTCTCTTCTTATCCTTTCGGCTTCTTGTCTTCTAGCTTCATCTTCTTGTCTTTGTCGCTCCATATCATCGAAATTGGCTTGGTCTTCTTCTTGTTTTGTCGGCGGAGTTACGCTTTCGTCAAGCCCAGTCGGATTAACGCGTGGTCCGGCGTGCTCAGTTTCCTGACTTGGATCTTTGGTAGCTAGTGGAGTTGGGGTTGGAGTTGGGGTTTCTGGGGTTGGAGTTGGGGTTTCTGGGGTTGGAGTTGGGGTTTCTGGGGTTGGAGTTGGGGTTTCTGGGGTTGGAGTTTTTTTGCCGCGACGCAAAACTTCTAAACCTCCGATATGGCCATTTACCTCACCCTTCTCATTAGCAGAAGTGCGACGAATATTAACTAGCATCGAGCCAGTTTCCATACCATCTTTGTCTACCCAGTAAAATTCGACGACCTCAACACCTGGGCCAATTCCTCTGTCAACGAGTTGCATATTTTCGTGTACTACTGCCCCATTTTTGTCTTTGAGTAACATGCCGTAGTGATGATAATCATACTTGGTAATTGTGGTACGGGTGAGGGCCTCATCTAATGCATGCATTGCCTGAGCTTTAACTTCTTCATATTCATCAGGGCTGAGAGCTTCTAATTTTTTCTCGATGGCACGAGGCTTTAGTCCATAAAAACCTTCTGGGCATAAGTCTTTCGGAAACTCAGCCATATAATCGGCGAGGCTTTCTACTTGATTATCAGCAGTGTATTTGAGCATTTCTACTTCATCGTGGTCGCATACTTCGCTGACTTCTTTGGCATCACCATAATCATAGTCATGGTCCTTGTTCTTAGACAACCAGAGCCCTGGCTTATCATAGCCATCTTTGATGCCTTTCTCTGTTTCGGCAGTTTCTGTAATAGACGGGCGCTCTTCTTGGCCCACTTGTCCGATTCTATTATTGAACCCGTCGGTGGCAATGCCAACTCCAATTAGCCCAGCTAGCGCAATAGTTGTTACTCCTATTATGACGCTGCGGAAAGATGAATTGTTTTTGGCTTTTTTCTTGACGTATTCAATTTTTGCCCTACGTGGAGCTTCTGGAGAATTGTTTTCATCGACGTTTTCGTCGACGTCTTCTTCGACGTCTTCCGATTCGTCAGTTTGTGGCGATTCTTCTAGCTTTGAATTCGGATTATTGTATTTATTTTCTTCGCTTTGTATGGCGGAAAGTCTTCGAAGAATTGCTATTTCCTCTTCGATTTTGGCTCTTTTGGCCAACAGTAATTCTCTCTCTTTCATGAGAGCATCTCTTTTTGCAACGTCAAGAGTCATGCTTCCACGCTCTTTTGATATGTCACGCGATAACTCTTTGTTAGAATCCAACTCTACTTGATTGACAAATTCTGGGTTAGGCATTTTCACCTCCTAAGAATTCTTGGCTAAATTTTGTCATGGTATCCGTAATGATTTGTTCTAGATTAACGTCGGCATTTTTAAAAAATATTTGAAAGGCCGTGGGATCATTTTCTTCTCGATCAAACATAGCGCTGATCTCATCTAGCTGGTCGTCGTCGAGACTACTAAAAATAGCTTCACTAACTTGATTATCTAGTTTTTTGATGTTTTCTTCGCGAAGCTCTTTCAGGGAGTCCGGGAATTGATTGACATATTTTTGGGCAATAAGCTGGTCGATAAATTTACCAAGAGTTTCACGCCCGATGAGATAATTTTCCATAAAATTAATTTTGTGTTATTTTATTGACCTTTCTGGTTTTAGTTTAGCATAAGCTTCTAAATTGGTCAAATGTTTTTTTAGTTTTTTGCAAAGTAAAAACCGAACATTTTGTTCGGTTTTTACTTATGGTTGTCTTTTTAGTCTGTTGTTGACGTTTTTATGGCTAGTTTTGGTTTTGGTTTACATGGAGTTAATAATAATAACTGCGACTTCGTAAACTAATTGTAGATTATTTACATTGGCAATCCTCCAAGTTAAATTTGATATTTTATCTTTCAAGGTACGAACTCCTTTCTGGTCTTATAATCTCGATTTATTTGAGATTATAAGTTGCCGAAGAGAGCGATTTTACCGATTTTGATGTTGCGGCTTTTGATTTTCTCTATCGCCTCTTTACTAACTTCTGTTGGCGGGACATAGTCAGCTTCTTTGTCGTAGTATTCTAATTTTGGTATTTGGTAGGTGTTTGTCGCCATATTGTTTCCTTTTTTGTTTTTGTTAATTTTTGTTTTTATTTTGTTATTTGTTAGAATGTTTGTTTTATTTTCTAACTTAATTTCAGTATAGCACACTTGGGCGATTTTGTCAATACTTTTTATGCTAAATTTTGGCATTTTGTCAAATTAACAGAGGAAAAAAATAAGAGTTTTTCAATGATAAAACCCGCTAAGGCAAATAGTTTTATATTTTCTCTAGTGAAATGGTGATGTTAGTACCGGAGACTTTGGCGATTTCGTCGTGGGCGTAGTTCATGTCTTTTTCGAAGGAGTCGGCGAGGACTTCAGATTTGATGAGCTCTTCAAAGCCTTCTGGCAAGTCAATAGAGAGCGAGAGCTTGATGCGGTCGTCCATACTTAGTTTGGCGTTTTTACGAGCGGATTGGATGGCGCGGATGAGATCGCGGGCGTAGCCTTCCCTTTTCAGTTCTTCGGTAAGGGTTTTGTCGAGAATAAAGGTGTCGCCTCGTTCAACTTTTTTGACGTTTACTTCGTCGGCAATGATTTGCTCGTAGAATGGGTCGAGTTTATCGCCAGTGTAGGTGAGCTTTGAAAGAGGTTGGCGGACTTTGATTTGCTCTTCAGTGTCAGACTTCTGCATTCTAAGGGCTAGAGCATCCGTGATGATTTGGCGGGTGCGAGACATATTATCTAGCACTTTTTCATCGATTGGGCCAGCCTCAGGCCAGGTTGTAAGATGAATGGACTCGTTTTTGCCAGTCATTTTCTGATACAATTCTTCGGAAAGGAAGGGGGTAAAGGGAGCAAGGAGTTTCGCAGTATATATTAATACATGGTATAGTGTAGCAAAGGCGCTGGTTTTGTCCTTTTGGTCGTCGGTTTTAGAGAAACGACGGCGAGAGCGGCGGACGAACCAGTTGGAGAGATCATCAACAAATGGTAAGACGGGTTCGAGAACGGCGGGAAGGTTATAGGCGTTCATGTTCTCGGTGATAGCGTTTCTTAACTCGCAGGCACGGGAGATGATCCAGACATCCAATGGATTTGGAAGAATGTTTTTTCGGGACGCTTCGTCGCGCCCGTCGTCACGGGGCTCCTCGCTTCGTGTGCTCCCGTCGTCGCACATGCCCCTAAAAAACACTTCTTCCAAATCCTTAGAATCGATGCCTTCAATCTCAGCATAGGTGGTGAAGAAGTCGTAGACGTTCCAGAGCATGGCGAGTTTACGGTTGACATCGGAAACGTCCTTATCCAGGAGAGCGAAATCTTCGCCAGAGAGGACGGGACTGGAAAGCAGCAAGAAACGAAGGGCGTCGGCGGAGTACTGGTCCATCAAGATATTCGGGTCGGTATAATTGCCGAGAGATTTGCTCATTTTGCGACCATCGTTCCCTGCTAGGGTACCGGTGGTAATGACGTTCTTGTAGGCATTTTTGTGGCCGTTTTTGGCTTTTTCGCCAAAGGCGCCGTTTTCAGCAAGAGCGGTATTTACAGCGTGGACATAGTAGAACCAAGCGCGGACCTGGCCGACGTATTCTACGATGAAATCAGCGGGATAATTACGCTCAAACTTCTCTTTGTTTTCGAATGGGTAGTGTAACTGAGCGAACGGCATAGAGCCGGATTCAAACCAGCAGTCGAGGACCTTTTCAATACGGGTGAAATGCTCACCGTCGATATCAAAGGTAATGGCATCGACCCATGGGCGGTGGTAGTCTTCAAGTTTTTGACCGGAAAGTTCATAAAGTTCTTCGTAGGAACCGATGACCTTGATACTACCTTTGTCGCCCTTCCAGACTGGCATAGCGGTGGCCCAGAAACGGTCGCGGGAAAGGTTCCAGTCAGGGGCCTGTTCAATGTTTTTGGCGAAACGGCCGTGTTTTAAGTATTCTGGGAACCAGTTGATGTTTTCGTTTTCGGCTAGCATCAGAGGTTTTTGGCTCTCGATATCGAAGAACCAAGATGGGAAAGCGCGATACATAATGCGCTCTTTAGAGCGGGGGTTAAATGGGTATTCGTGCTGAATATAATCTATTTTATAGATAATTCCCTTTTCTTCGAGGCATTTGGCGATGAATTTGTTGGCGGCCCAAATCTGAATACCGTGTTCGTCGGTGTCGCGGACGCCAAGGGCGTGGAGTTTGTCGGCGTATTCAGGCAAATAGTAGCCGTTTTCGTCGAGGGTGTCGACAAAAGCAATTTCGCCTTCGTGTTGTTTGAATAATTCATAGTCATCTTCGCCATAGGCAGGTGCAATATGGACGATGCCGGTGCCTTCTTCGTCACCGACGAAGTCGGCGGTGAAAACTTGGCAGACAGTGCCATCTAGGGATTCGTATTTTAGGCCGGCGAGATCGGAGCCTTCGAAAGAGCGCTCCGGCTTCATATCGTTGAACAATTTTTTTGCAAGTTTTTCAGCAACAATTAATTTTTCGCCATCCACGTCATAGACGCCGTAGTGTAAATCTTTGCTCACGGCGAGAGCACGGTTCGCCATTAAGGTCCAGGGCGTAGTGGTCCAGGCTAGGAATGCAAATTCAGAAATAGGTCTTTTTCGGGACGCTTCGTCGCGCCCGTCGTTACGGGGCTCCTTGCTTCGTGTGCTCCCGTCGTCGCACATGCCCCTCAAAAGACTTTTTTCTGAATTTGCTACCAATTTGAATTTTACGTAGGCGCTGGGGTCGGTGACGGTCTGGTAGGCGTCATTGTCCATGGTGACTTCGGCTTTTGATACTGGGGTAGCGAATTTGGTATCATACATTAAGACCTTGCGGCCTTCGTAAATTTTGCCAGCTTCATAGAGTTTCTTGAAGGCCCACCAGACAGATTCCATAAAATCTTTGTTCATGGTGCGGTAGCAGTTATCAAAATCCACCCAACGGCCGATGCGGTCGATGGTGGAGTGCCAGGTTTCGGAATTCGCGACCATAGATTCGCGAGCCTTGATGATATAGTCCTCGAGCGACCATTTGGTGCCGATGTCGCGACGATCGGTGATGCCGAGCTGCTTTTCGACAAAATTCTCGGCGGGAAGACCGTGGCAATCCCACCCCCAACGTCTCTCGACGCGGTAGCCGTTCATGGTATAGTAACGCGGAACAGCATCTTTGACGATACTAGAAAGCAGAGTGCCGTGGTGGGGCATACCAGTAATAAACGGAGGACCGTCATAAAAAACATAGGACTTATCAATCGGGCGATTTTCGACCGATTGTTCAAAAGTTTTGTTCTTTTTCCACCACTCAACGAGGGCTTTTTCATATTCAATGGCTTTACGGCGATTGCCGGCCTGATATTTCATTTAATCTCCCTTTCTTCCGCTGGCTTGTAGAAAAATCTACATAAACGCCTTGTATTATATATAATATCATAAATAGAAGGAAAAGGCGAGAGATGTGGTTACTGCGCTATACAGCGGACGCTAAACCCGAGGTTCTTAGTGAAGCTGTTAGTACCTGGGCTGACGCTGCTACTGTCCAAGTTCAGAGTGTAAGCGTAGAGGTTGCTGTTCACCGAGCTAGACCAGTAGTAGCCGCGTGAGCCGCGATTGTAGGCGGACGAGCCATTGAAGTAGCCGGAATAGACAACGTTAGTAGGATAAGCTCTTAATACTTTGGAAGCGGTAGCTCCTAAGTCTACGTTGTCTACGATACCTTGGTAATATCCATAGCCATTAGTGTTGTTTGTATTTGGTTCTGTGCCACCCATAAGGGTCTTAGTAAGTACGTAGAAGTCACCTGTGGTATTAACAGTAGTTTGGCCACCTATTGGTAAACGCCAGCCAGTAGGACAAATGGAAGTGGTGGTGACGGAAGTGTTATTTTGGCCATAATATGCAGTGTCAGCAATAGCAGCTGGCCAGGTATAGTAGTTGCCATAGCCGTACCATCTAACGTGATTATTATTTGCGTTGTAGCTGTCTGTGAGAGTGGTAGTGTTATCTGAGTTAGTAGCATTAGTAGCCATATTGGTATTGTTTTTGTTGTATCTTGGCATACGGTAGCCTGGGTAGTAGTTACTATTACTATTTATATTGATAGTACCGTTACTGCCATCAATACTATAAAGGGAGTTGGCAGTAGTATTGCTAGTGAAGTTCGCATCTTCTGAATTAGCTAAGCCGATGAATTTGCCGAGATTACCTTGGGTGGCATTAGTGGCATCACCATAGCCTTGGGCTTTAGCAATGTTTTCTGCTCCTACGGAGTTTTCTGAGTTTAGTCTTAAGTTTTCTGTCATCCAGCATTTACCATCAGCTAGTCTAGCTACTGTATAGACATTACCATCACGAGTATCAGTAAGGGCAGTCATAGAAGCGAGAGTGGCTCTAGTACCATCACTTGGAGCGGTGGTGAGCGAAGAACAGCCAGTCCAACCTTGGTTATTGGTACCTTGGAGATTACCAGTAGATGCTACCCAGACTGGGTAAAGAATCATACCCTTTGTAGCAAGAGTAGTAGAAGGTACTGTGAGAGTTTCATTTGGACCGTAGATAGTACTGGCATTTGTAGCAGTGAAATCTGTACTCCAACCCGCGAAGCCATATCCTTCACGCTTGTAGTTTGGTGCGATAAGGTTAATGGTGGTGGCGGAAGTGCCTACACTAATCTTTCCAGCAGTAGGTGAAGAAGAAATAGAGCCGAGTGAAGACATGGAACCTTCTATGTCTGATGCGTTAGGTGCATAACAGACATAGCCAGCTGGACAATCCGAAGCTTTAAGTGGAGTAACTGGTTTACCAGCAGTAGATGGGTGAACTAGAGTGTATTTAACTTGTCCAATGTATGTTCCAGCCGGTTGAGTCTGTGATATGTAAGCTCTATAGGTAGTAGTAAGGTTAGAACCAGAAGCACCAGAACCTATATCAGTAGAAGATGGGAAGTAGGCTACTTTGGTGTATTCATTTGGAACTTCTGTATATCCTGAGAAATCTGGATCACCTGTTTGTTTATTGGTATCGTCAGTAGAGCCAGCAATGATAGGAAGATAAGTAGAGCCAGTATTAGCTAGTTTCATAGCCCAGGATGATGTACCAGTAGTTATAGTGGTTGAAGTAATAATATCGTGAGTGGAACCAAGAGTTGTACTAGTTAGTTTATTATTACCATATTCATCATTAGTATATCCAATAGCATATAGTGCATAGCCAGTATTATCATTACATGTTACTTTGATATTAGTAGTACCTATTTCATTTTCTGTACTACCATTCTGAATAGTCTTATTATGTGAAGTCATACCAGAAGAAGATAGTGAACAGGATACTGGAACATCAATAGAAATGACATCAACAAAGCCATCGTCTGCTAATACGGAAGGGAGAGTGAGCAAGGCAGTAGAGAGTGTAGTGATAGTAATAAGACTACCTGCGATTACTTTATTGCGTTCTATGCGCATGTTGTTTCTTCCTTATATCATTATATGTTATGACTTTGTTACTGTTTATATTATAGCATGAGCGAGATGGAATGTGAAGACAGTTATTTGCCGTGAACATCAATTTGGTTGTATGGGAATAGTATTTTGTGTGTTGCAAAAGTATCAGCTATCACGCCAAGACAATCACGGCGAACTTGGAGCTGATTCATCGGGTCGCAAGTGATTTGGAGTTGGTAATTGAGTGAGGAATTTGTGATGTTAGAGGTTCCTTGATTTAGAACGGAAGTAACATTGGGCAAGGCTTGAATAGATTTTACAATTTCTTGCATAATATCATTAGCGGCGGTAGGTTTGATGCGGAGTGGAAATGGCACCGGTAAATAAATATAGCCAGTAGATACTTCGACCTTGTCGATATTGCGATTAGCAATGGAGACGATATTCATGGTATTAATATCTTGGATCTTGGTGGTGCGAAGATTAATAGAAAGCACCTGCCCAAAATTATCATCATATTTGATTACGTCGCCGATATCGTAGTAATTATCAGCGACGATTTCAAGACCGCGGAAGATATCTTTCATGGCATCTTGGAGCGCAAAACCGACGATGATAGACGCAATACCGACGCCCGCGAGCATCGAGCTGACATTAATACCAAGAAGCTGTAACACTATTAGGATTATAATGATGACAATGAATGCACCGATGATGCTTTTTAGCATCCGAAGGTAAGTTCTTCGTTTCTTATTGGAAAAATTTTTGAAAGATTTCTTGATGCCCATGCTTAAATTATATCACATAATATAAGACTTCATTAATAAGCGGTAAATTACGGCCACGCCACATATTGCGGACTTCGCCAGTGTTGCCGAGAGCAATAATTGTGGGGTATTCTACTATATCGTAGGCTTCACAAAAGCCGGTGTTTTTATCAGGGTTCATGGTTTCGATTTCGTAGCCGGTCTGACGACGAAAATTTTCGAGCCATTCCTCGACGTTTCTGGTGTAATCTTCCTTATCTTTATAGATACAAATGACTCTCATTTTTTCCCTTTTTGTTCTTTGAGAATGTTTTCGAAATCTTCCAAAGTTTTAAATTCACGAAAAACGGAGGCGAAGCGGACGTAGGCGACTTCGTTGACTTCGGCAAGAACATCGAGAACGGCTTCGCCGATTTGTTTGGAACTAACTTGGTCGGTATTGTAAGAATAAAGTATGTCGGTGGCACGAGTGACAACATCTTCGATTTCGAGCTCGGAATTGAAGAATTTGCCAACACTACGCTTGACGGCGAGGAGTAATTTATCGCGATCGTAGATTTCTTTGTTGCCACTACGCTTTAAGACGGTAAGTGGCGGAAGCTCAATTCTTTCGTAGGTGGTAAAGCGGTGGCCGTCGGAAGATTCGCGACGACGACGAATCATAGTGCCGTCGAGGGTTTCCCTACTTTCTAGCACTTTGCTGTCGCCGATGCGGAATCTATATTCCATGCCGCTCCTTAATTTTTCTTTCTTTTACCTCTTAATCTTTCACGTAGTGAAGGTGGTACATCCATTTCGTCGTCATCGGATGGGGTCGGCTCTGGCTCAGGCTCGTTTTTGATGGAGTCCCACATATTCGATTTATTATCAGAAGCGAAATCCTTAGCTTCAGCAGTAGGTTTCTC
Source organism: Candidatus Saccharimonadota bacterium (assembly GCA_017613135.1). Taxonomy (GTDB): domain Bacteria; phylum Patescibacteriota; class Saccharimonadia; order Saccharimonadales; family Saccharimonadaceae; genus Nanosyncoccus. The sequence goes on from JAGAEN010000018.1 coordinate 42,338, forward strand.
GTCTTTGGAGAAAGTGGAAGTGGATTCTTCGGCAGCTGGCTCATTGTTGTAATAATCAGAATCAAAGCCGGTAGCAACCACGGTAACGATGATTTCGTCTTGTAATTCTGGGCGGATGGAAGCGCCAAAGATAATATTGGCATCCGGAGATACGGCGCCAGTGATGACTTCGGCGGCTTCTTGAACTTCGCTCATCGACATATCGTAGCCACCAGCCACGCTAAAGAGTACACCGCGAGCACCTTCAATCTTCACTTCGATGAGTGGTGATTCGACAGCTTGCTGAGCAGCAATCACGGCACGATTTTCACCAGAAGCACGACCGATACCCATAAGAGCAGAGCCGGCGTTTTTCATAATGGCTTTGACATCGGCAAAGTCGAGATTAATCAGTGAGTGCTCAGTAATGAGCTCGGAAATACCCTGGACGCCTTGGCGCAAAACATCATCGGCAATTTTGAAAGTCTCAAGAAGTGGGGTGCGGGGATCGATAGTCTGAAGTAAACGATCGTTCGGAATAGTGATAAGTGCGTCGACTTGACGGGCGAGCTTATCAATCGCAAGATCGGCATTGGCACGACGGCGAGCACCCTCAAATGTAAATGGCTTAGTCGCGACACCAACGGTCAAGATATCTTTCTTGCGGGCTTCTTCGGCAACGATCGGACCAGCACCGGAACCGGTACCACCACCGGCACCGAGAGTAATAAATACCATATCAGCGCCATCGAGTGCTTTGTCAATGGCTTCCCTGCCTTCTTCGGCGGCTTCGCGACCTTTTTCTGGGTCACCACCGGCACCAAGGCCTTTTCCAATATGAACTTTGACATCGGCTGAAGAATGATGGAGTGCTTGGGCATCGGTATTGATGGCAACAAATTCCACACCGGTGAGTCCGACTTCTTTCATTCTTTCGACGGCGGAACCTCCGGCACCGCCCACGCCCACAACTTTAATGCTTGCTTTGCTTTCCACCTCTGTAGGTTTAACTTCTGGCATAATAATTCCTCGCTTTATATATTATTAGTATACTCCTAATATATTAGAAAATCAAGAGAAATTATTTACTTGGATGATAAACTGTGCCAGCAAACCAGATTTCGCCAGTAGATTTGTCGCGAATGATGAAGAAGAACGGTTTATTGAAGGTGATGTCGATTTTTTCAACGGGAACTTCCCACTCATAGTCAAAACTAAACGCAGCGCCAAGACCTCCGGAAACTACTGTAGCGGCTGCGGCCTTAATACCATCATTTGAAAAATCGATATTTGCTTTGTGGAGCGCGTCTTGAATGTATGAATGAGCAATAGTCGTTAATCTGGATAAATCGGCAATTTCTGGGTCAAACACGTCGGTAACGCCTAGATTCATAAGATCTTCCTTTAATTTGAGGTTGTAGTCGAAATTAAAGAATGGAATATAGCCTTCGATTTGCGTAATAACGCCATCTTTATAATTGTCTACGACGGAAGCGTCTTTGATGCCATTGATGAGGCTAGAGAGATTTTCAACCGTCATAGCATTTACATAAGTGTTTAGGTTTTCGTTTTTTGGCATAATGCCTACATATTGCAAGGTGGAATCATCGTATGTTTTCAAGTCTTTAGCGAAAACTTTTTCGTCATCGTTATCAGAAAAATAGAAATCTGTAGAGATATGAGTCTTGCCATAATTGCTACTAAGCTCCTCCATATACTCATCGATGTCGAAATCATCATCTTCTCCATTTTTATTTTTCCATTCTTCATAAGCAGCTAGGACAGTAGAGCGAATTTGTTCCTCCCCAAGTTCTTCAATGATATTGTAGCGGTTGACACTGGCACCAATTTCGGCAGCTTCGACTTCTTCATCTTCAAAATTCATTTTGTCAAATTGCTCGCCAACATAATTAATCCAATGGGAGTATTTTTCGTGGGCAAACCTTGCCCAGTAAAATATACAAGAGACTTTTGTGGTAGCACTTGTACACTGTAGTTGATTATTCCAATCCATATCGATAGCAAGAGCATTAATCAGCATAAAGTCCGTATCTTCTCGCAAAACATCATCGCTTAGCATATTCTTAATAATATTCATCGTCTTATCGGCAATCCATTGGTTAATTGGAGCAACACTGGTAAAAGCATCGTAAACGACACTGGCGTTGTATTTTTGTTGGAGCGTAGTCGTATAGGAGGATAATATTTCATCTTTGACTCTTTCACGAATAAACATGGCATTGGCAAAAGAACGATTGGTATTATTGGTGTAAGCTTTAGGGGTGTAATTGCCAATCAAATTAGTGATTTGGGTTTTTGACTTGCCATCGGCGGCATCAGACAACATTGCAAGAGCGTATTTAATGGAAATTGGACTATAGACAATGTTGTCTGCTTTATCTTGTAGACGTAGGAACGTCAAATCAAAATCGCTCATTGCGCTGAGGTCGTAGTTTTGATTTTGATTTGAACTATTATCATCGTCAGAAGGTTGGCCACCTTGGTTGAATGGGAAAAATTTGGCAAAAGCAAAACCGCCAGCAACGACCAAAGCGATAAGAATAACGATGGCAGAAATAATTAGTGGCTTGCTGTTTTTGGGCTTAGGTGGCTCGGGAACTGAGTCAGGAGTGGAAGTAGGTTCGGTAGATGGAGCTGGTGTTGGAGTGATAGTTGGTTCGGGTATAGGGGTAGGTTCTGGGACTGGGGTTGGCTCTGGAGTTGGGGTTGGCTCTGGAGTTGGGGTTGGCTCTGGAGTTGGGGCGAGGGCAGGCTCCGTATTTGGGTTAATATTATTATTTAAGGATGGATCCATTTTTACTCCTTTTTAGATTAAAATTTTGAGAGAATTCTTTTTATAATGTTCGGCTTGTGCGCGGAGGATTTCGCGGATTTTTTGGATTTCTTGCCTTGGGATGGGAGACGGTCGAGATTTTCGGCGGCAATTTTGGCTAGGCCAATGGCTACGGCGTATTCTGGTTTTGAAATCGGCTCAGCGACGCCGGCTAGGTCCTTTGGAACACCAATTTTGACGGAAGCTTCTAGGACTTCTTTAGCATATAATTCAATATCGCGCATTTTGGCGCCACCACCAGTGAGAATTATTCCCTCTGGAAGACGTTGGTCGTAGCGAGCGGATTTTAGTTTTTTGCGAATTTCGGTGAAGATTTCGCTAAGGCGAGCTTTTACCACTTCTTCGACTTCTTTGCGTTCAAAGGCGCGCTCCATTTTCCCTTCTTTGCCGATACGAATAACTGGATTCTTGTCGGAATCGAAATTGCCGGTTACAAAACGAGTTTTGATTTCTTCGGCCATATCTGGATCGATGGCAAGGACGATAGCAAGGTCGTTGGTAATGTTATTGGAGCCGGCTGGCACCACACCAACGTATTGCAAATCACCTTCTTCATAAACTGCTACTGAAGTAGTAGCGGCACCCATATCGACAACGGCAACGCCATTTTCTTTTTGGCGCTCGGTTAGGACGGCCTTTGCGGCAGCGACGGCACTCGGGACTAAACGGTCGGCATTAACGTCGGCAGATAGGGTAGCTTTTTTTAGGTTCTCACAATTCGGAGTGAGAGCAGAAATCACATTGGCGCGCATTTCCAATCTGGCGCCGGACATGCCAAGTGGATCTTTGATGCCGGCTTGGCCATCAAGAGCATATTCAAGAGGGATAACGTCTAGAACATCGCGGTTGGCCGGAATACGACCAGTGACGGCGACATCTTCAACACGGTCCAAATCAGTCTCGTTAATCTCGTGCTCGACGGTACCGACGGCAATCATACCTTCGGTGTGAGTGGAGAGTATTTGTGAGCCGTTAACAGAAACAAAGGCGGAGCGCACTTCGTAGCCTGCCATTCGCTCGGCTTCGGCAAGCATCCGATCGATAGATTCGGCGGGGCCGGTGAGATTAGCCGGAATGCCTTTTCGCATACCAGCGGTTTTTCCTTCATTATATCCCACTACCGCTAAGCGACCATCTTTATCAACTGTAGCAATAATGGCGCGGACGTTTTCGGTGCCCACGTCAAGACCGGTTACAAAACGTTTATCGTTATCCATAAGCTTATTATAGCACAATTAGTCTGGCAAGGTCAAAACTTCGTAACCATCTTTAGTGACGAGAATGGTGTGCTCGCAGTGGCAACCGATGCTGCCGTCGTTCATTTTGACGGTCCAGTTGTCGTCGCCTTCAATATGGTTGGCTGGTTTGCCGAGGCAAGACATCGGCTCGATACAAATAGTATCGCCCTCGACGAGTTTGTAACCGTGGCCTTTTTTGCCATAATTTGGAACTTCGGGAGCAGAGTGCATTTCTTTGTCGATGCCGTGGCCGACGTAGTTTTCAATGACGCCGAGATGGCCTTTTCTTAAAACTTGCTCAACGGCGTGGCCGATGGTGCCGATGGCGACACCGGGTGCTACTTGTTCGATTCCCTCCCACATTGAGGACTCGGTAACGCTAATCATTTTTTTCACGGCTGGCGAACCTTCGCCACCAACTAGCATAGTAAAAGCGGAATCAGTGAAATAGCCTTTGTAATAAATATCGAGGTCAAAACTGACCTTATCGCCCTTTTCTAGTGGCTCGTCTTTGGGGGCACCGTGAACAAGCTCATCGTTTATTGAGATACAGATGGCACCGGGAAATTCTTCATCAAGCATATCATAGGCGACTTTGGCACCGCGCTTTTCAATTTCCTTTCGGACCCAAGCGTCGATTTCTTTGCCGGTCATACCGGGTTTAACATAGTCTTTAAGATCTTTTAAGAGATTGCCAAGAATTTTGCCGCCTTCACGCATCGCAGTAATTTTTTCCTGCAACTTAGCAGGTGTGCTATTTTCAATATTAATCATTTATTCTCCGTAACTTTTTTCGATTTCTTCGCCATTGACGTCATCGTTTTGTTCGGTGGCATCGGGGTTTAATTCTTTAACTACATCCACTAATCGGTCGGTAACTTCGCCAATTGGGCCGACGCCATCAACGCGCTTAATCGGGATGTTTTTGGCTTCTAACAGAGGTAAAATTGAACAAATATTTTGTTCAAAGATTTCGAAGCGGCGGTCGATGCTCTCTTTTTCTTTGTCGTCGTCGCGACCGCGGAGCGAAAGGCGCTCGTATAACTCTTCTTTAGGGACTTCTAAAATAATGGCGCCGTCAATTTTGTCGGACATATGGTCAACTAGCCATTTAGCCTGGTATTCCGTGCGTGGATAGCCGTCTAAAATTACATCAAACCCTTCGGCCTCGGACTTTTCGATTTGTTTTGTCATTAAGCGGATGACATCTTCGTCTGGGATGAGATTGCCATTGTTGATAACATCGGCGTATTCGTCGGTATCGCGAATGACCTGGCCGACTGACAAAGCACGCCAGCCAAAAATCTCGGACAAGGCCTTGCCCTGAGTGCCTTTACCTGAACCTGCTAAACCAAATAAAATAATCATAATTCTCCTTTAGGGTTATTATACCATAGATATTTATAATCTAATTTTCTTCGCCTTCACTTCGCGCCAGGAACAAAAATCTCCCCGTGAGGGGAGATTTTGTTATTTCAAGCCAAGCTTGATGCGTTCGGTCTTCTCGGCCTTGCGGGCTTCGCGAATGATGGCTTTAAGACGGCGCTCGCGCTTTGACATAGGTTTAGAAAAACGCATTTGCGACTTCTTAAGTGGCATCATACCGCTCTGAAGAACTTTGCGGTTGAAGCGACGAATGATGTTCTCGTTGGCTTCTCCCTGATCTTTTCTAGTAACTTTAATAGCCATATTGCCTTAAAGTATATCACAAAGTGTAAAAATATACAAGGGTCTAACTACCTACGACGCAGCGGACTGAACGACCGTCGTAGCGATTGCTGTGATTTGTAGGGCTAACGTTATCAACGTTGATATTTAAGCTCATTATATTTTCTGCGTCATACCACGTAGATGACCAGGTGTAACCATAATAACCTTGATCGTAAGCCTTACCGGAATAGAAGAAACCGGACAGTGGTGTTGAAAGTGCAGTCTGGAAAGCTGCGGTTTGATTTGAGCTACTACTATATTGTGAGTATAGGTTGGTATATTCACCTTCGTCTCCACCGGTAGGCAATCTCCAACTAGCAGGACAGATATCCTCCGTAGCATCTCTTAGTGTGCTGGTATCTGGGTCGGAAGATGGACTGCCGGTATTGTCTGCGTTGTCGCCATAACAATATGAACCTGCAGATGCGGCACAATAATTATAGTAGACTCCTATTTGGCCTTGAACTATGCTCGTTCTTCCATTGATAATTTCGGGCGTTATATCGTTATAAGCCCAAGGCGAACCAGCTACCCCACCGTTAACGCAATATGAATTATAACAGCTACCACTAGTTGAGCTATCTACAGCAATCATTGGGGAACTGTAAGAGCCTCCATTATTGTCGGTCCATTCTTTAATGACCACCGAAGTCGAATAGTTGCCGGACGGATCCAATGCCACATTGCGCGATCTTACACCTTTTAGATATTCCAAGGTTGTATCCGAGGCATTGGTGTTGCCTTTAAGGGTATCGATATCAACATTGGTAATATCTAGGGCTAAGTTGTCTAGCATCCAGCATTTTCCATCGGCAAGTTTGGAAACTCTATATGTTTTACCGTCACGGGCATCGACTAGGGTAGCTTTGGAATCATCACCTTCTAGATTGACCATACTACAAATATTTGAAGACATATCCTGCATTTTGTAATAATTGCCCATTTTTTGCTTACCGGATTTTCTGAGTGCTGATTCTATATTGACTGGCGCAACCGGAGCTTCAGTGTTGTTTGGATGAACTAGTATATACTTAACTTGTCCCACATAAGTTCCAGCAGGTTGAGTCTGTGAGATATAGGCTCTATAGGTAGTAGTGAGGTTAGAACCAGAAGCACCTGAACCTATGTCAGTAGAAGCGAGTGCGTAGGCAACCTTGGTATATTCATCTGGTACTGCGGTATATCCTGAAAAATCTGGGTCACCTGTTTGTTTGTTAGTATCGTCAGTAGAGCCGGCAATAATAGGAAGATAAGTAGAGCCAGCTTTAGTGAGTTTCATCGCCCAGGAAGATGTACCAGAAGTGACAGTAGAAGAAGTAATAATATCGTGAGTAGAACCAAGTGTTGCATTAGTTAGCTTATTATTGCCATATTCATCATTAGTATAACCAATAGCATATAGAGCATAGCCAGTGTTATCATTGCATGTAACTTTAATTGTAGTACTTCCAATATCTTCTGTAGTGACACCATTTTGAATTGACGCAACGTGTGAGCTCATACCTGAAGTGGCAATTGAGCAGGATACCGGCACAGTAACCGTGACGACGTCTACAAAGTTATCGTCCGCTAAGGCTGTGGGAAGAGTAAGCGCCATAACAGATACTATTATAAACATAATTAGCCAATTGGTGATTTTTTTGTTTTGCATTTTTGTGTATATCCTTTTAGACATTACCATTATACCACACTTTTTAAAAAATCAAGCCCTAAATAAAAATTAGTCCCTTAGGGACTTATTTTTATTATAATGGCGGACACGACGAGACTCGAACTCGCGACCTCCGCCGTGACAGGGCGGCGCTCTAACCAACTGAGCTACGTGTCCACTTGGTGTTCATTATAGCGCATCTAGTGAATAAAATCAAGAGATTTAGACGCCTGGGATTTGAAATGAACCAGGGCTCACGGCTTGTGGCTGATAAATCTGATCTTGCATAGCTGGCTGAGGACCGAGCGAAGTTGGCTCTAAGGAATTAGGATCAATAGGTGGGGCTGGCGGTGGAGGCAAAATATCTCCCCCGGCTGGTGGCATATAATTAATCTCTGGCACGCCGTTAATTTCTGGTGTGGTGGCAACTTCAGGAGCAGAATTCAAAGCTGGGTTGTTGAAGGCTGGCTCTGGTTCTTTGGATGGGCTAGCAATCGTGCCGATAGGAGAATCTTCCCCGTCGACTTCGGCGAGAGCATCTTCTAGCATTTGACTATATTTATTGGTTTCTTCTTCGGTAGGCTCCGAGGAAATATCAGGGGTTGGTTCAGGAGTTGTAACTGGTTCAGATTCCACCGTAGGGGGAGTTTCTTTTTCGATAGCAGATTTGATTTCTGCTGTCGCGGAGGCAAGATTGTCGTCGGCCTTTTTATCGTCTATTTCATCTTCGATACGAACTGGACCATTATTCTTTTCTGGTGTGACTTCGGCACCAGCAGTAGCAAGATCGGCTTCGGCGGCCTTCAAATCAGCTAGCAAGGTAGATTCTTTTTCATTCACCGAGGCGTCGACTTCCTTAGTTTCATCGACATCTTTTTCGTTGCCATGCTGAATATCTAATTTAGTAGAATCACCATCTGTTTTCTCGTTGGTCTCAGAATCAAAGGTGAAAAATTCGTTTTCGGTATCAGGGGTGATGTTTTTGGCAATGAGTTGTTGATTGGCGCCAAAGTCCATTAGACGAGCAGCAAATTCCATGGTCTTTGAAGTGGTGCCGGCGCTAGCAAAACGATTGGTTGCAGCGACGATGCCCGTAAGGAAGGCGGTAGCTTCTTCTTTTTCGGGTTTTTCTGAATTCATACCGAGAATGAGTTCGACAATCATTTCGGAAACGGAGCTAGCAGTCTTATCGCTCCACTCTATTTCACCTAATTTTCCAGGATTGCCAGTAGTAATGTTAATTACTACAGCATCATGCATAATGCGACCGTGCTCGCGGAGCGCATCGTCAAGATCAATGCCATTTGCAACATCAAGTGCAAGGACAAGGTCAACGTTGTAATCACCGTAGGAGAACTCTAAATCATCGCTGGTAATTTTTGAGCGATACGGAGTAATAAAAATCTTGACGTATTCGCCGTCGAGCTTATAGCGTAAGTGGTCGGCTTTTTCCTTATTCAGAGCAATTACAAAGTCTTGTAAAATATCGGCGGTTTTTTCAAAAGTATCTTCTGGTTTCAAAAATTTGAGAGCATTCGGAGTGGCTCCAGAATAAATGGCAGTGACACGCTTGCCTAAACGATCTAAATAAAGGGCTAGCCCAATAGCGGCAGCCATTTCGTCTACAGATGGATCGGAGGAGAGTGCCACTAAGATATTGTGGGCAGCGGCAATTTTGCCAGCTACATCGGAAATGATGGCGGAATTGTCTGTGTTGTTTATTGGAACATTTGTATTAGCAAAATCTGGAGCTAAGGAACCAGCTGGGTCCGCAGTGGCTGTAGGAACAGTAGGGGTGGGGGCAGGTTCTGGCGTAGGTTGGACAACAACATCCGAAGGAGCAGTGACAGAAAAATTTTCTTGCTCGGTTACTGGAGCAACTGGATCAATAATTGGTGTTGGGTTTGTGTTATCTTGTTGGTCAGGCATTTTTACCTTTCTAATATTAGATTAACATAAGCTTCTAAAAATAGCAAGGATTATTTTTGCGGGGTCTTTACTTTTTAGGGAAAAAGAGTTATAATGTTTAAAACTAATTAATTTTTAACTATATAGGAAAAAAATGCCGATTATTAAATCTGCCAAGAAGGCTGCTCGTCAAGCGGAAAAGCGCACAGAGCACAATGTAGAAATCAAAAAAGATATTAAGGCCGCAGTGAAGGCTTTTAAAACCAAGCCAAATGCAAAGAATTTGGCCAAGGCACAGTCTGAGTATGACAAAGCGGTAAAGAAAGATTTGTTAAAGAAAAACACCGCTGCACGTCGCAAGGCTGAGCTTCACGCCTTTGCTAAGAAGTCTGGTGTTAAATTAACTAAATCTAAATAGTTGACAACCCAAGCAAAAACGACTCCACAAGTAACCAGGGGTCGATTTTTGTGGATTTCATGGCAAGGTCGAGTTTGGAGAGGGATTTTAGAATAATTTTTTCTTTGGTTCCCTGGTTGGAGGCATAATCTTTGAGTGCTTGAGAAATAAGAAGGCCGGTAAATTTGATTGGGTCTTCGTTCGGTTTAATAATCTCTAACATTTTGATGGCGCGGGGACCGTCGGTCTTGGCGGTGCGGTAGATGCCAAAAACCAGTTTGAGATTGGGATCTTCGGGGGATTTGAATTCTTTAATCGTAATTTTGTCTTTAATATCTTTATAAACGGTACTTCGTTTGTCTAATTTGGTTTCAAATAGAATAATGTCGTGGGAAGTGTTAAGATATTTGGGGAGTTCAGCGTAGATAGTTTTGTTTGCAGTAAAGTCACGAATAAGAATATGGCGTTTGTCGGTAAAGAGCGAGGCGCCGAGAAAAATGCTAGGAAGGTCTGAAAGATTTAAGTCTGGGCCGTCCAAAACTTCGTAATTATCACCTAGTATTCGTTTAATTTCCTCTTGGGCTTTCACGCGATTGTCACCGGTAAAAATTTGAATCATTCTTGGCTCCTTTTTTGGCAGTGTGGGCAGAGATGAGTGCCACGACCGGCGACTTTGATTTTAATAAGTTTAGTGCCACAATGCGGGCAAGGTTGGCCTTCTCTTCTAAAAACGTTGGCAAATAATTCTAAATAGTCGCCGGTCGTGCCGTCGGCCTTGACGTAGGTCGCCATAGTGGAGCCGCCAGAAGCGATGGATTTTTCCATTACGTCTTTTGCATTTTTAATGATGAGTGCGGCTTCATTTCTAGTGATAGTACCACATTTTCGCTCGGGATGAATGTGACTCAAGAAAAGTGCTTCATCGGCATAAATATTACCGAGACCACAAATGATGGTCTGGTCTAAAATGGTCGGCTTGATGCAGGAATTTTTATGGTGCTGTAATTTTTCATATAGTTCATCTACTGTAATGGTCCAAGGCTCGGGGGCGAGTTTTTTAATAAAGGCGTCGCTCTCCACTTCTTTTGTGGGAAGAGCCTTGATAAAGCCAAATTTGCGCTGGTCATTAAAATAAAGGGTGCCGTCGTCAAATTCTAGTATAACTCTGGTCTGTTTGTTGGGGAGTTTGGCAGTAAAATTGTCGCTCGGGTGGCCGGCGGCATAACGCTCCTTGCCGTCATAGATCAGCTGGCCAGTCATGCGAAGGTGAATCATTAAGGAATTATGGTTATCTAGGTCAATTATTAAGGCTTTGCCGAAGCGGCGAATATCTTTCACTGTGCCAGTAACTGGCGCACCAATAAAAGATTTGTCACACAAAATCGTGGTCTTTACCAATTTCTTTTTTACAATAAATTGGCTAAGACCACGTCTGATTGTTTCTACCTCTGGTAACTCTGGCATACGCCTATTATATCATATCAGTGGGCGTAGGCGACGTTTTGCTCCATGGCCTGAGTTTCGAGGGCGGCCAAACGGGCAGCGTCGTCGATAGCGGAATTCACAGAGTGCTTGACGCGAGCCTTTTCCTCGGCTTTTTTGGCGTCGTTCCAGCGGTCCAAAGTGCCAACTAAGTAGCCAGTGATGCGGCGGAGGCGCTCAAATTTGCCTTCGTCAAAATACTCAGCATATTGATCAAAATATTCTTTGGCAGCTTTCTCGCCTTTTTTCTCGGCAATGAGCTTCATGCCTACTTCAACAAGGCAAGAAACGTGCATTGTTTCGTATTGTTCGAAATCTTCGAGAGCTTTTTCGGCTTCTTTTTCGGAAATCTTGGCATACTGATTTAAGGATTTCACGAAGCGCTTGATATCGAAGGTCTCGGCGTCATTCGGATTTTTGTAAATAATTTTCTTCATGGTTTTCTTTCTGTCCCATCTTGGACTTATGTTTTTAAGCATTACCTGAAATGTATTATAGACGCTAGATGTAGTGGTGTCAAGTAGTTTTTTGACACTATATGTGGAAAAGTCGACGATTTTTCGAATTTACAACTCGCCCCAATTTTTGCCAATGGTGACTTCAACGGCGAGTTTGATTTGAAGCTCGGGAGCGACAGATTCCATTTTTTGTTTTAGAATTTCGGCGACTTTATCGGCAAGGTTTTCGTCACATTCGGCGATAAGCGAATCATGAATTTGCATAACTAATTCGGCGCCTTCTGGCAGAGCCTGATCGACTTGAATCATGGCACGCTTCATGAGGTCGGCTTCAGTGCCCTGGATTGGCATATTCATCGCAGCACGCTCGGCGGCTTGGCGAATTACAAAATTGGACGATTTGACATCGGGTGTAGGACGGCGACGACCGTAATAGGTTTCAACATAACCTTCTTCCCTGGCCTGCCGCAAAATTTGGTCCAACTTTTCTTTGATGGGAGCGCGAAGTTTGAAATAATTGTCGATAAATTGCTTGGCCTCCGCTATTGGCATATCGGCGGCTTCGGATAAACCTTTGACGCTCATACCGTATAAAATCCCAAAATTGACGACTTTAGCGGCGCGACGCTGGTCCTTTGTCACCTCATCAAATGGGACATGGAAGGCCTCGGAAGCCGTCTTGGTGTGAATATCAATGTCGTGATTGAAATCGTCGATGAGATTTTGATCGCCACTTAAAATGGCGGCGAGGCGAAGCTCAAACTGCGAATAATCAGCAGAGACGAGAACTTTGTGCTCGGGCGCGATAAAGCCGGTACGGATGCGTTTGCCGGCGTCAGTGCGGACAGGAATATTTTGGAGATTGGGGTCTTTGGAACTTAGGCGGCCGGTAGCGGTAACATTTTGCGTGAAAGTGGTGTGAATGCGACTGTTCGAATCGGCGAGATCTGGTATAGGAATAATATAAGTGGAAAGAAGCTTGGCGGCTTCGCGATATTCGATAATTTTAGCAATAATTGGGTGAAGATTTTTTAGTTTATCTAGTTCTTTGGCGCCGGTGGAATAGCCGCGGGAAGTTTTTTTGATGCCTTTAGTGGGAAGTCTTAAATCGACAAAGAGAATCTCGGAAAGTTGAATGGGTGAATTTAGGTTGAATTCTTTGCCGGCAAGTTTATAAACTTCTTGTTCAAGACGGCGGACTTCGGCGGTAAATTCTTTTTGTAAGTTTTTGAAATAATCTCGGTCGATTAGCATGCCCTTTTCTTCCATTTTGTAGAGAATGGGGATGAGGGGTAAATCGTAGTCTATATATATATTATATAGTCTTGGGTAATTTTTAAATTCGGCTAGTTGTTTTTGGTATTCTTCTTCGGGGACGACGAGTTGCGGGACATCTCTTGCCAGAGGGTCTAATAAAAAGGCGGCTTGAGACAAATCCCAAAACTTCTTTTTGCCCGTCAAAATACTTTCGGCAACTCTCTTATTATTGTGCATCAAATCTTTAATATTCCAATCAATGAGAAGTGCATCTCTGGGCGGGTCCTGCCGGACCTTCTCCTCCCCCACTTCGCTTACGTTCAGCGGGGGGCCCCCTCCAGGTCCGTCACCCGCCCGTGTAACATGCGCGTCGAGAACATTTTTGCCCTTTCCAGAGCCGTCACCCGCCCGTGTAGCCCTGGGCTGCCGCGCTCCGTAGTTCCTCGAAAACTCCATTCCGTCATCTATCTTTCTGATAAGAGAGTTGAACTGGAGTTTTTTGAGGCCGGAGATGATTTTTTCTTTGTCAAATGAAAAGTCGAGGAGGGCGGAGAGATTAAGGGGAGCGTCGAACATAATCTTAGCTAATTTTTTCGAGAGGTAGGCAGAATCTTTGCCGGCTTCAAGCTTGGTTTTAGTGGAACCACTAATGTTATCTATATTATTATATATATTATCTAGGGTGCCATAGTCGTTCAAAAGTTTTACGGCGGTCTTTTCACCGATGCCGGGGACACCGGGGATGTTATCAGAAGAGTCGCCTTTTAAAGCTTTTAAATCAAGAAATTGAGATTTTTTGATACCGTATTTTGCTTCGAGCTCGGGGACGTTGATTTTTTCGATATTGGAAAAGCCTTTCAAAATGCGCCACATATGGGTATTGTCGTCTACGATTTGAAGCATATCGAGATCGGAAGAGATGATAAAAGTCTCGTAATCGCCGGCCTCGTCGGCTTCACGGCTCAAAGTGCCGATAATGTCATCGGCTTCGTAATTGTCTAACTCAACAAAATCCCAGCCGAGGTCGTGAATTAGCTCTTTTAGTAGCGGAATTTGGGTGTAGAAGTCTTCGCCCGGCTTTACGCGACCGGCTTTGTACTCTGGATAGAGAGCACGACGCTTGGAGACGGAAGTCTTGGAGTCCCAGGCTACTACGACTTTGGTGGGGTTTAGCTTTTTTACAATCTCCATTGCAATGGCGGCAAAACCATACACTCCGCCAGTAGGTGTACCATCGGGAAGTGACAGGGCGCCCATAGCATAATAGCCCCGATAGAAGACTGATTTGCCGTCGATAATTACTAGGCGCTTCATATTAGAATCCGATGTACTCGCGCCCAATTTTGCGCGAAATTAAACTTTTAATCGTGGCGAGAATCTTGGGTTTCTCACGACAGGCGCCGAGTTCGCAAAGCTCAATAGTATCGTCGTCATACCGAAGCCCGGTAGTGTTGACATTGTCGTAAATCATCACGGCACGATTAACGGTGTTTTTATCAGTGCTCTCGTCTTCGACAACGATTTTGTCATCATAAACATAATATCTAGTCCTAACATTGCTACCTTCGATATAATTATCGGTGACAGAAAAACGGTAACCTTCAGGAACGGCGGCGGAAACTTCGCCATTTAAGGTGCTAATAAAGGTATATATTAATATACTAATACAGAGAGCACCTAGACCCCACAGAGTGTAGCGCATCCAATTGCCCTTTTTGTAAGCTACATTGGAAAGATTAGCAATGTCCGTCAAAACTCAATCTCCTTTAAAATTTCGTCGAGGCGTTTCTCGCTGTCGGCGATAGTGCCATTATTTAGAACATAATAATCAGCGGCGGCAATAGGGCCACCTTTTTCGAGATTTTCGATTTCGCTGCGGTCACGTTCGCGCACCTCGGCCCCATTAAAAGCGCGAATTGGACGCTTGGCGACTCTGCCATAACGAATTTCCTTGTCGGTGACTATGGCAACAAAGGTGAGATTTTTGGGAAATTCGTGTTTTAAAATCTTGTACTCAGTCCAGGAATAGACGCCGTCTAGGACAATGCGCTTCTGGCCGGCTGAAATTAAATCTTTGGTCTCGGCGATGACTTGGCGGACAACCCAGTCCTTGCCTTCTTTTTCGCGAATCATCTCGCGAAAAATCTTTTCGTTTTCTGCGGTGATTTCGATACCACGTTTTTCCATTTCTTTTAAAATCATACCGCCGAAATAGACTCTCGGATAACCTTTGCTAGTGAGGTAATCTACCGCGACGGATTTGCCGCTGCCGCTCATCCCGACGATGGCTAAAATTTTCACATTGTCCATAAAAATTATTATAGCATATTAGTCTAAGACGGAAGTGAGATACTTGATTTTGGCGTCGCGGCGGGCGTCATCGTCGTTTTTGGGTAGACTATCGCGCGAAGAGTAGTCGGCGAAAATTTGAAGTGAATTCTTGATTGGGCCATCATAGATAGGTGGCTTATCGTAAACACTCCAGAGAATGATGCGGGTGTCGGGAGAATTGGTGACGTAGTATTCGAGGGCCTTGGAAGTGGCGCGGATAAATTCAAGTTCTGTTTCCCTGCTATGGCGCCAGGCACGGCCGGAGAGATATTTTTCGGTGACGGTAGGCGAGATAGCAATCATTAAAATAAAAAACTTGTAATTTTCAGTTTTTAACATTTTGAGAAGAATGGCTTCCATCTCGGGGTCGAGCAGGGTCACATCGAGAATAATATCGTAGCCACCTTTAATGAGTTCTGAAAGAGTGAGAAAAAGCATAATGGTAGAGAATTCGTCGGTGAGTTTACGGACGTTTTCGTCGCCGTAATATTCTTTGATTTCCTGGTAATGGGGGTGATATTCAACGAAGCGACGGGCGGCCATTAGGATAGGTGAGTAATTATGCTTCTCACAATATGCTTCGACGGCGGGGAGAATTTGGGTGGTCTTGCCGGAGCCGGAAAGGCCGGCAATACGAATAAGATGATGATTTTTAGTGGCGGCGAGAGTGAAATCTTCTAGGGCCTTATTTAAAATAGCGGGGTATTCGGCGAGACCGACTTGCCACTCAGGCTTCACCGTGGAAGGCCAGTGCGACTTCATATATTTAATGATTTGTTCTAATTCTCGATGACTTTCAGGCATACATCTCCTTTTTTAATTTCAATTTTTTTGACGTTTTTAAAGGTTTCGCTTTCGCCTTCGGCTTGGAGGGTGATGGTGGAAGGTTCCGTGAACTCTAGAGTGTCGCCAGTAGTAGGTGAACCCGGAATGCGAGAAAGAATGCTTTTTGACATAAGTTTAAAAAGACGGAAAAAGTTGGTCAGGCGATCAGTCTCGCTACGGAAAAACTTGGGGTCGTGGTAGTCATCTCTTCCCTTCATCACACGGGCCATTGAGCGACCATTGACAGCGGCATAGTCAGAAGTTTTCTTATGCTGGCGGATGCCGTTCAGGCTGAACTCGGGCAAAATACATTCACGGCGATGTTTAAAATACCATTTCATAAGTTCGGTATAAGAACTGATTTTGCGGCCGAAACTCTTTTTTAATTTCTTTCGCATCTTGGGGCTATTATAAATATCGACGGCTTTTGCGGTCATTCCGATGGTCACGTAGCAGGTGGCGTAGCGCCAATGCTTGCCATTTATAATAATACTTAATGGATATAAACTATTAATTTGTTTATTATCAATAATATCTTCTAGTTGTTTGGTCCGAAGGGTGCGAGCAAGGTCGTTGAAGTTGCCGTAGGGGAGGGCGGCGAGAAAGGCGGATTTTTGGGATTCGATAATCGCGTTTGAGGCGATAATGCCGGTGGCATCGCCGCCAGCGGAGAGGATGAGGTCGTCGTCCTTTATAATTTTGGCAAGTTTATTAATGTTGTCGTTTAGATTGGTGGGGGCGACTTCGTATTTGCCAATCATATAGCCCTTTAATTCTCTTGTGCGTGAAAGTACGTCACGTTTAACCTCGGCGTAACGAGAAGAGCGAGGGTTGTAAACGATAATTAGACGATTCATTTTGAATAGCCTGGTAATAGCCAAGTAAGGAGTGCGGCAATTAAGGCATAGGCTGCTAGACCGATGATAATTTCAAAAATGCGACGCTTGGACTTTTTGACTTGATCTTCGTTGTCGCCGGCAGTAAGATACTGCACGCCGGAAATCACAATACCGATAGTAGCAAGAATACCAATGCCGGCGGTCATAATGGGGATGACTGTGTCTTTTAGAATACTGGTGATGGAAGAACCTTTACCGTCATCACAAGAACAGCCGTTCTCTCCGAGAATGGAAGTTGGCACACAACCTTTTGGACAATCAGCAAAAACTGGTGCGGATAACAACATGCCGCAAGTAAAGATTGCGAGAATGCTGAATAAAAATCTTTTCATATTACTCCTACTTTAAATATTCGTGTAGTTTTTTGGTATCTTTGTTCTTGCGAAGTTTCGAAAGTGCTTTGGCCTCAATCTGGCGGATGCGCTCACGGGTGACATCAAATTCGTTGCCGACTTCTTCAAGGGTATGCGGGCGGCCACCTCCAATACCAAAGCGGAGGCGAATAATCTTCTGTTCGCGATCGGTAAGGGTGGCGATGATTTCGGATAATTGCTCTTTTAAGATTTGATTGGCGGCGGAGTCTTCGGGACTATCGCGCTCCTCGTCTTCGACAAAATCACCAAGTACGGAATCCTCGTCGTCGCCTTCGCGACCGATGGAAGCGTCAAGCGAGGCGATGTCTTGTTTAATCCGCATCACGTAATCAATCTTTTCTGGCTCCATGCCAAGTTCTTCGGCGATTTCTTCGTTAGTAGGTTCACGATTCAATTCGGAAGTAAGCTTGCGGGTAGTGCGGAGTACTTTATTAATGGTTTCGACCATGTGTACTGGAATACGAATAGTGCGGGCTTGGTCGGCGATAGCACGAGTAATGGCCTGACGCACCCACCAAGTTGCGTAGGTCGAGAATTTGAAACCTTTGTCTGGGTCGAATTTCTCTACTGCACGAAGTAGTCCGGTATTCCCTTCTTGAATTAAATCAAGAAAATCTAAACCACGACCACCGTAACGCTTGGCGATGGACACCACAAGACGCATGTTGCTTTCAACCATTTTGTCCTTGGCTTTTTTGTCACCCTTCACGATACGAGCAGCAAGATCAGCTTCTTCTTCGGGAGTGAGGAGAGGAATTTTGCCAATTTCACGAAGATACAGTCTCACGGAGTCGTCAGCAAAGGCGTCAACATTATCGGCCGTAATAGCAAGCTCTTCGTCGCTAAACTCTTCTTCGTTTTCTAATTCGTCACGCTCTGGCTCATCAAAATCAAAAGCCAAATCTTTCGCGTTCAAAATATTATCTTTATTTGAATCCATTATTAGTAATTATAATCATTTTTGAGATTTTTGCAAGGCGTTAATCTCACGAATAAGGTCATCGTACTTAGCGTCGTCCTCGTTTAGGGTGGCGAGTTTTTCGGTCAGTTCGGCGATTTTTTGTTTGTTTAATTCTTTCTCGTAGCGCTTTAACAGCTCGGCGGCTTCTTTTTCGTAGTTTGGAGATTTGATGCCTTCGTGGTCGTTATTAAAAACTAGTTCTAGCTCGTCAATTCTGACTTCGTCTTCGGGAACTTCTAAGGGTATGTCGGTCTTTGTTATGCCGCCAAAAAGCTT
Organism: Candidatus Saccharimonadota bacterium; assembly: GCA_017613135.1. Classification (GTDB taxonomy): domain Bacteria; phylum Patescibacteriota; class Saccharimonadia; order Saccharimonadales; family Saccharimonadaceae; genus Nanosyncoccus. Next base: position 60,938 of record JAGAEN010000018.1, read on the forward strand.
GAGGGCAAGGAGGCTGTTTTCAAGTTTCTTGATGTGTTCTGGGACAACGGTGGTTTGAGGTTTTTTGAGATAGCGGTGGGAGGCGGCCTGTTCTAGTTTTTGATTCAGGCGGTCGCCTTTTTCGCGGAGGATTTTAACTTCCACGCCGAGCCTTGAGGCGACTTTTTCTTCGTAGGTGGCGCGTTCGACTTCGTCTTTCACATAGGATAGGAGTTTTAAAGCGATATCGGAATATTTTTTCTTGTCGGGAGCGGAGCGGAGATTTAAGTTTTCCTCGTATTTATTTAGGAGCCAGTCGACGGCGGGGACGCGCTCTTCTACGGCTTGCTGCCAGAGAGCAGGATCTTTTTGAATGAGTTCGTCAGGGTCTTTGGCGCCGTGGTAATTTGAAATCACAGTGAGCTCGATGCCGAGGTCGCCGGCGAGCATAATGGCGCGTTCGGTGGCTTTGATGCCGGCAGCGTCACCGTCGTAAGCGAGGCGAATGTCGGAAGTGAGTTTAGAAAGCGTTTTTAGATGCTGCTCGGTCATTGCGGTGCCAGAAGTCGCGACAGCTTCTTTCACACCAGCCTGATGGGAAGAAATTACGTCCATATTGCCTTCGACAATTACCACAAAGCCACTGCGGCGAATGGCTTCTTTGGCGTTATAAAGTCCAAAAATAAAGCGAGATTTATTAAAGAGTAAAGTCTCTGGTGTGTTTAAATATTTCGGCTCGGATTTATCAAGCACGCGGGCGGTGAAACCGATAATGCTACCGCCGGTGTCGATAAAGGGGACCATCATACGATTTTTGAAAAGGTCGGATTTGTATTGATTTAAGAGCCCGGCATCGTCTAATTCCCTTTCGGTGAAGCCGCGTTTTTCGAGAGCGGTGCGGAGAGCTTTTCCTGAAGCGGGTGAGTACCCGATTTGAAATTCCGAGATGGTGCCACGATTCATATGGCGCTTATAAAAGACATAGTCACGCGCGGGCTCGCTTCTCACTAGACAGGCTTGGTAGTATTTAGTGGCGAGTCCTAAGGCCTCTTTCAAACGGAGCTTTTTCTTGGTGATGTTAGGATTACCGCCACGATATTTCGAGAGGTCGACACCGGCCTTTTCGGCGAGTTTTTCGAGAGCTTCTTTGAAACTTAGACCTTCGACCTCCATCACGAAGGTAAAAATATCGCCACCCTTGTTGGCAGAAAAATCGTGCCAGATGCCTTTTTCGGGCGAGACCATAAAGGAAGGGGTCTTATCGACACCCCATGGCGAGTGACCTTTTAAGTTTCGGCCGGCCCGCTTTAACTCCACATATTGCCCGACTACATCCTCCACCGCGAGACGAGATTTGATTTCTTCTTTCGCGTCGTTCATATGCTATAATTATAGCATGGATGAGAAACAATATCTGAATCAGATTTCTTCGACGGTAAGACCAACGAAGAAGTCAAAAAAAACTTGGATGTCCTCGCCATTTTTCAAAGTTGGTGTGATTGGGGTGGTGGGATTTATCTTAATAGTAATTATAGGTTCATTACTGGGAGGTGGTAAGGGTAATTTCAAATCTCAACTTGCCGCTCTGCAGTTGCACCTAGATAACACTTCTAGTCTAATTTCAACTTTTCAAAAAAGTGTGAAATCGTCGGATTTGCGTTCAACTAGTGCGTCGCTTTATTCAGTACTAACGAATACCAGTCGTGATGTAGCAAGTTATTTGAGTTCAAAGTATAAATTTAAGGTGAGCTCGGCAGAGCAAAACGTGAAGAACCAGGCGAAATTGGCACGTGATGGGTTGGAAGCAGAACTGATGAATGCAAAAATAAATGGTCTTTTGGATCGTGTCTTTGCGATGAAAATGAAGTATGAGGTATCGACATTTATGGCGGAGGAAACGGAGATTTATAATGCAAGTGGGGATGAGAGTTTGCGGGGGGCAATGAATTCGTCATACAATAGCCTTAAAACTTTGTATGAAAAATTAGATAGTTTTTCGGAAACTAAATAAAAGAAAGGATAGTTATGGCAGAAGCCAAAAAAGAGGTGGAAAAAAGCAAAAGTGAAAAGGCCAAAGAGGCGCTAGCGAAAACCCGCGAGAAAAGTAGCGGGTTTCGCAAAGAGTTTATCGAATTTATTAACCGCGGTTCGGTGGTAGACCTTGCAGTAGGCGTGGCGGTAGGCGGAGCGTTTACGGCGATTGTTAATTCCCTGGTTAATGACATCATTATGCCGATTGTGGGGTTAATTGCGGGAGGTGTGGATTTTACCAATCTCGCGATTCGGATTCCGAATTTCTTTGGCACGGGCGACGAAGCGGTGATTGCTTACGGGAATTTCTTACAAAATGTACTGCAATTTCTCATCATCGCGTGGGTGATTTTCCTAATTATTAAAGGGATGAACCGCTTGAACCGCCGACGCGATGCGAAGAAGACGGAAAAGGCGCTGTAGAAGGTTTTGGGTAGGGGTCGGAGGCTCGGGGGAGGAAGAGAAAGAGTCAGAAAAACCGGACTCTTACCCGCTCCACTGGAAAAACGGCTAAACTCCAGCTACACACCGGATGCTACAACCGTAGTACTTATTGGCGAAGTTGTAGGTACCAGGGTAGACGTTGTAACTGTCAAGGAACAGCCAATATGCGTGGTGCATATAGCTCGTTGACGACCAGTACTGCCCTCGGTTCCCACGACTGCTCGCGGACGAGCTACCCCAGTTGCCCGAGTAAACGAAGTTGTTCGGGAAGACACGCCAACGCTGGGAAGCAATAGAAGTGTCTTGAGGTTGGCCATTGCCGTGGCTACCGTCTGGACTAGTTAGTTTAGTATCTAGGTAAGAGAATCCCCCGCTGGTACCACCGATATTGGTACCAGAGGTGCCGGTATTGCCGTACGGTAGATGCCAGCCAGTAGGACAAAGGTCACCAGTGACAGTGACATTATCGGGTGATTCGCTATAAGTGCCATTACCAGCAGTAGCAGAGTACCAGTTGTAGTAGTTGCCGTAACTATAAACTGGATAGTAGTTAAGATCAGTGTGAGATGGTGAAGTCTGGGTGGTGGCGGTAGTGACGATATCAGTAGCAGATGGGCTATAATTATTAGTATAGCCAGTGGTTGAGGTATTTGTGATATGGAGTTTGTTCCAGGTGTTTAACATAGATTGGTCTACGCAATTTGCATTATTATATTCAGTGCACCACCCAGTGAAACTAGCGTAGGTATTACCGGTAGTCTTATTAGGTAGAGATGGTGATAAGTGATTGGCGGTAGTAGCAGTGATAGATATTGAAGAATCCTGATACCAAGTTTGTTTCAAGGCTACATTACCGTTATCTACTAATGGGTTGTTGGTATTAGATGTGGTGAGGGTAGCACCGTCATCTAGCCGTAAGTTTTCACCCATCCACCAGTTGCCATCGGCAAGTTTAGCCACCATATAGACATCGTTATCACGGCTATCCCTTAAGGCTATCACGCTACCATTTGGCATATTGCTATAGGTTGCACTGGTGGGGTTAAAGGTTTGCATCGTGATGCCGGTTTCTGGTGCGACCCAGACGGCATAAAGGGTAACATTCTTATTACTATCAGCATAAGTGGAGAAGGTACTGTCTGGGTTAAAGGCTTCGTTTGGGCCGTAGATTTTGAGAGTACCGGCAGATACGGCAGAGTTGATGTCTGAAGCGGAAGTGGTGTTCACCTGAGTGAGACTCCAACCAGCAAAGCCGTAGCCTGCTTTACTATAATTACTAGCGAAAAGGTCTAGCCAGTCGCCTACGGCGACGTTAGTATGCTTAACGTTTGTCATCACGCCGTCTGTGGCACTGCTATCTGCACCATTACCATTATAGATGAGTGAATAAACTGGGACCCATTGAGCATAGAGAGTAATACCATCGCCAAGAATAGAACCACTAGGAACGGTGTAAATAGATTCTACTGGGTAATCTACACCATCACCAGTAGCGGTGGTGTTCCAGGACTTAATCTTGTAGCCGGTCTGGGTGAATCTGCTGTAGGCTGCGAGGGTGCCGGTCTCGGTACCAGCGGAAGGGCTACTAGTTAGATTTATATATTGCGTCTGTGTATTTGCAGAGGTAGCGCTAGTGCAGCCGGTGCTAAAGGTATAGCAGTTGTTGACATATGTGATAATGTATGCTGGTAACCACTGGGCGTAGAGAGTGATGGTGCTACCGGGAGCGAAGTTTAGGCTAGAAAGAGGAGTGGTGGAGGCGACATTTGCGGCGATAGCGATACCAGAGCCGTCTGGCGCGGTATTCCAGCCATTGAATTGCCAGCCGGTACGGGTGAAGCCATTTGCTCTAGTGACGGTGGAGTTAATTTCTACATTTTCTTGAGCGGCGGTAGTGCCGGTAGTTGGATACTCGGTGGTGCCATTGCCGTCATAGTTTACTGTAGCGGTACCACTGCTAGCGACACATCGGATGGATTCGCCATATCGTTTATAGTTACTGCTGTATGAGGCATTATTATAGGCGGAGCTGTAATAGGCATAGGATGAACCATAGTTGGTTGAAGTCCATAATCTAATACTATTAGCCTGGCCACTAAAACTAGTGCCATTTCTATAGCCAGCATAGATAAAGTTGTAAGGAGCAGCGCTGGCGGCGGCAAAGTTAGTAAGATTACCTTTAGATTTTAGATTATTATACTGGGCAGCAGATGGTAGGTCCCAATTCTTTGGACAGATGGAAGAGGTGATGATGATATTAGTGGCAGTATATGATGTAGTGCTCGCAATAGCTGCGGCATAGGAATAGTAACCGCCATAGGTACTGTCTGTGAGAACCTTAGGCAAAACGCTAGTGTTAGAAGTCGCAAATTCTGTGGTGCTAGCGGGGAGGGTGAAGTCAGTAGTGATGTCTGTGTCTTCTGGCGTAAGAGTAATACTACCATTGCTTTTACCTAGATTTAGGTTCGTCGTCATCCAGCAGAGGCCATCGGCAAGTTTGGCGATAGTGTAGGATTCGGGGGAGTCGGGACTCACTTTTCCACGACTGTCTGTTAAGGTAGCAGTATCATTAATAGATGAGTTATAGCAAGCCATTGGGGACATGTCTTGCATCTTCTTGCCATTTAACTTAGTGAGGTTTGGTTGCCACCAAGTAGCATATAAGTCTACAATGTTTACTGTGGTCTGGTCTATGCCAAAGGTATCGCCTGGTTGGTAGAGGGTACCACCAGCAGAAGTACAATCTTGGTCGTCTGGATAG
>JAGAEN010000019.1 GCA_017613135.1 Candidatus Saccharimonadota bacterium
CCCGTCAAACCATGAGAGTCACGAGCACCCGAAGTCCGTCTAGGCGGCCTAAGGTGAGCGGGATGATTGGGGTTAAGTCGTAACAAGGCATCGGTACGAGAACGTGTCGATGGATTACCTCCTTTCTTGAGAAGGAATGATGCGTGCGTATCAGCAATGATTCGCATAGCTAGGTCGGTTACGGTTGTGTTAAGATAAGCTTATAACACAACAACATCTAGTAGTAGACGTAACATTAAGCTTCACAAACTAACGTATGAAAATTGCACAACTGAGTTGTTAAACCAAAAACGCTCCCTAGAGGAGCGTTTTTTAGTGAAGAGATTATTATTTACTCTTTTTCTCGGCAATCTTATTCAAATCGGACTGCACAATTGCTGGCATGATAATAGCAATCAACCAAAATACAATAAACCAAAGAACCCCATTATTGTCTTTTTTAACAAATTTAGAATATGCATCCGCATATTTGTATAGCCAATAAATATTGGCAATCGGGATGATGAGAAGCCAGGCTGTAGGAATATCTCCACCGAGGCTATTAATCTCTTCCTTGGTCTTTACTTCCCAGTAAATACCGTAAATCCCGAAGGTGATGAAGGTTAGAAGATACACCACCACTATATCTCGTTTTTGTATCATATTGACTCCTTTATTATTATATCTTCATTATACATAAGCCTAATCAAAAATGTCAAATCTATCTCTCGTCACCCTCACTGTGAAGCTTATTTCTCTGATAGCGGCTTTCTAGTTTGTTCAAGTTACCCTCTGCCACTTTAGACAAAGGTACCCTCAGATACCTAGCAATCGCCGCAAGATACCATAGAGTATCCCCAAGTTCTTTCATCAATAACTCTCGATCTTCATCTGATATTACCCCAGCCTTATCTCGCAAGATCTTCTTCACCTTATCTGCCGTTTCGCCAGCCTCACCGACCAGCCCCAACACTTTTTCATAGAATCCTAGTTCCTTTAAGTTCTCCGTTTCGTCAAAAAAATCATATTTTTTGGCTCTTTTCTGGTATTCATCAAATTCCATCTCTATTCCTCCTCTTATGCTATAATTATACCACGTATGGAAGACACCAGAAATTTAATCGATGAGTACAAAGGTTTGAAAAATGAGCAAGTTTTTGAAGCCTTGAACAAAAAACGCACCGGTCTTGAAATCGCCATCGAAAATGTCGAACACGATTTTAATATTGGTTCCATTGTCCGTACTGCCAATTCTTTCAATGTGAGCAAGGTCCACATCATCGGTCGTAAAAAATACAACCGTCGCGGCGCAATGTGCACTGACAAATATCTTGAAATCATTCACCACCCAGATATCGCAGATTTTCTAAAAACCCAAGAAAACAGGGAACTAGTCGCCATCGAAAACAACACTCCGCGCGCAAAAGAACTCCACACCAAAGAATTTACTAAAAACACCACCCTTATCTTCGGTTCTGAAAATAGTGGCATCACCGAAGATCTACTAGAAAAAGCCACCGACGTCCGCTATATTGAATCTTTTGGCTCCACTCGCTCAGTCAACGTCGGCGCCGCCGCCGCTATCGCCATGTACGAATGGACCCGGCAAAATCTATTTTCCGGTAATAAATTTAACAAGTAATTGTAGCACCAAAATATGCAAATTTGCTGTCACTAATAGCCCAACCACAATCGCAATAACACCAAACAATTTAATTCTTTCATAAGAAGAAGCTCCATTCGCCAAATTCTCAGCAATTGGACGATAAAAAAACACCACGGCCCCACCTACCGCAGCTATAACTAAACCAGCTACCATCCAACCAAAATTGAATTCAAAATCCATATCTTAATTATAACACTTATTGGTCCTTATTATGTATTTGTTTCCGCATATTGGCATACGCATCAATAATAATATAAACATTATTATTCAGCCATTAGCTACAAAAAATCGGCCAAAATGCCGACTCACATATAATCTAGTGGGGGCGAATTGGGCAGGCATATTGACACTATATAGACAAGATAATGGAGTTTAATTGGCTAAATTCGATAATGTCTAATGACGTGGTATAATGCAAATAGGAAGAACTGATAATACAATGAAAGCACAAAAACTAAATAAGGGGGATAAGGTCGCAATAGTAAGTTTGTCTAGAGGGCTACTAGGAATGCCTTTTTGCAAACATGAGTTAGATATTGCAATTCGGAGACTAGAGGAAATTGGGTTAATACCAGTTTTAATGCCAAACGCATTAAAAGATATGGACTATCTTCAGAACCATCCGGAGTCAAGAGCGAATGATTTAAAACAAGCTTTCATGGACACAAGTATAAAAGGAATTATCTGCGCTGTAGGCGGTGATGATACATACAAAACAATTCCGTATTTAATGGAAGATGGAGAGTTTATCAATGCCGTCAAAAATAATCCTAAACTATTTACGGGTTATTCTGATACTACGAATAACCACTTAATGCTAAACAAGTTAGGATTATCAACCTTCTATGGCCCTTGTTTATTGACTGATTTTGCGGAATTAGATAAAGAAATGTTGCCGTATACGAAACAATATTTTGAAAAGATTTTTATGAATGAATCCAGTTTTGAGATAACATCTAGTCCAATATGGTATTACGATAGAGAAAGCTATGGCATTGAAGAAGTTGGGAAACCGAGAAAATCCCAAAAAGAACAGCATGGTTTTGAAGTATTAAATGGAAAAGGAGAAATAACAGGAAAGTTATATGGCGGGTGTCTAGAGAGCCTATATGATGCCTATACGAGTGAAAGACATGGTGATGAGAATGAAATATATACTAGATATGATATTTTACCAACCCTGGATAATTGGAAAGAGAAAATATTATTTATCGAAACCTCTGAAGAAAAGATGCATCCTAATAAATTAAAGATAATATTAAATTTCTTTAAAAACAACAAAGTATTAGAAAGCGTAAAAGGGGTAATCGTCGGAAAACCTATAGATGAAAAATATTATGAAGAATATAAACAAGTTTTTGAAGAAGTGTTTGCAGATTTAGAAACCCCAGTTTTATATAATGTTAACTTTGGGCATTCTGTTCCAAGGTGTATTATCCCTTATGATGCTGACGCAATTATAGATTTTGATAATAAAAGAATAATTATTAGTAGCCCAATATTTGAAGAAAACGTTAAATATTGAGTGGATATTGGATCGAATAATAGAGTATTAACAGATGATTCTATAGTGGTAATAATGCGTTTTCGGACACATTTTTTGTGCAAAATCGTTGCAAAATAACACCCTAAAACCTGCAAGGCACTCAACAGAAATTTACTACCAAAAAATCGGCGAAAATGCCGACTCATATATAATCTGGTGGGGATATGTGGACTTGAACCACAGACCTCGTCATTATCAGTGACGCGCTCTAACCAGCTGAGCTATATCCCCATCTAATTATTAATTTGGTGGAGTAACAGGGACTCAAACCCTGGACCTCTGCCTTGCAAAGGCAGCGCTCTAATCAACTGAGCTATTACCCCAACATCACTTATTCTACACCATCTTCCCAAAAATTTCAAGACAAAACCTTAAAAAGCGGAAACCGCCCAGTAGAAGGCGGTTTCCAAGGTCATACATGCGCTTAAGTAGCCTCGCAGTTTAATCTACTTAAGTTAACTCCATTTTATATCACGGAATGCATAATGTCAATACCTTTTTTGCACATTTTTGTTCGAGTTTTCCACAAAAATTGTTCGGGAAAATTAAAAATATTAAAACACATTTTTAAGAAAAAGCATATTGACAAAACTAAAGCAGTATGATATAATGGAATTATTCACTCGTAAAAGGGTGGTGTTTTATCAATAATTTAAGAATTTGGTGGGCAGAATAGGAACAGAGAAATGTCTGGAACTAAAGCTGGTGGTATGAAAGCCGCCGCTACCAACAAAGCCAAATACGGCAAAGAGTTTTATGCCCGTATTGGTAAAAAAGGTGGTCAAAATGGTCACACTGGCGGATTTGCCGCTAACCCTGCTCTAGCTCGCATTGCGGGCGCTAAGGGTGGCCGCATCTCTCGTCGTGGCCCAGCTAAAAAAGCTGCCTAATGACAAAAAGAAGTGCTCCAATCTAAAAAGCACTTCTTTTTTATTTTCTAAAAATAAATCTTAAAGATTCTCGCACTTCGGGCAATGATACTCCCCATCGGGCGTCTCATAGCGCGTCAGGCCACACTTCGGGCAGCGCGATTTTTTATCTAGCCACTCTCTATAAGTATCCAGTTCGCGCTCCACTTTGTCATCATCAAATATCACCCCATAAGCATTGGCCAGTTCTCGCGCCTTTTCCCAGGCCGCTCGTTCCATCTTGAGCCTCATCACATTCGTCCCAAATTCTCGGTGCTCCAAAATCGCATGCCCCAATTCATGCAACAGTAAAAGGGAATCATCAGGCTCTTCTGGTCCCACCACCACCGTCTTAGGTGGACGAAAGGCAAATTTTCGTCCAGTTACAAATTTCAAATCCGGATAATCTCTCCGAATTTTATCTAGAAAACTAGTGTTCACGACTGCCCCTATCGCTCAGAAGTTTTTTGCTTAGCGTAAAAATAGCACCCGTAAATTACCGACTCCAGCGGTTTTCGTGGCCGCACAAACTTAACCTTGAAATCAGTCGGCAAATACTTACTATATCTCTTGAAAATTTTTCCGAGCGGCCCACCTAGCACCACCACATCAGGAGAGTACTTTTTAATAATATCGGGCATCCCAAGCGCCACTCTGTTCGCCACATCCTGCATAATTACTTTCTTTCGTAAGTCTGTCGCCAAATCCACATGGTAGTACTTCTCTAGCGCGCTCGCCGCCGCAATATCCTCCCACTCCAATTTTCGCCCATTATACTCATAAATCTTATGTCCAGGCTCAAACTTATTCGACTCCGGCAAAATCTGCTTTTTTTCTACCACTCCACCGCCAATTCCGGTCGAAAAAGTAAGGAACACTACCCGACCTGGATAAAAAGAACCTTCATATAGAGCCGCCAAATTTGCATCATTTTCAAAATAAATCGGGCAGTCGAACAAAGATTTTATAGGCGAATAAAGATCAATTCCGGGCCAATCGCGATTACCAAACGAAACTGAGTAATTTTTTTGTACAAGACCCGGGATGGCCACCACCACCGACTTCACGCGATATTTGGAAAATCCAGAAAGCACCTTTTTCAAATCACTTACAAATCTCACTGCCCCCCGCGCCGTGTGAAATTTAAATCTTCTCACTACTCGCCCCCGCGCTGAAAATAGCGCTACTAAAGTTTTGGTTCCTCCAATATCAATCGCTAAGTACATATCTTGATTATATCACATAAATTTGCTATAATAGAACAAGTTTTAGACTCATTCACGGATCGATTATTGCGTCCAACTAATAGTTCCATGAATGAGTCTAAAGGAAGGAAAATAAGACATGGCAAATGCCAAAAAATTAACTATGGACGAACTTCTTGCTACTAGCGAAGAAGCCTCCAAAAAAGTCATCGCCGGTGATACCGTAAAAGGTACGGTGATTTCAGTCAAAAAGCACGAGATTTTGGTTGATCTCGGTGCGCAAGGCGTGGGGCTAGTCCCGCGCCGTGAAGCGTCTTATGTACGCAATCTAAATGTCGGCGACGAAGTTTCCGCTTCGGTCATCGAAGCCGAGATGGACGACGGTTACGTCCTCTTGTCGCTTAGAAAAGCCGTCAAGGACAAAGGTTGGGACGAAATTCAGTCCAAGCTCGACAATGCCGAAACGGTCGAAATTACTCCGTTTGACGCCAATCGTGGTGGTCTTCTCGTTGAGTACGAAGGTATCCGCGGCTTCTTACCAGTGTCGCAACTTTCTGCCGAGCATTATCCACGCGTCGGTAGCTCGGATAAGGACGAGATTTTGCAACGTCTCAACTCTCTAGTTGGCAAGCAAATCAGAGCTCGTATTCTCGACGCCAGCAAGAAAGAGAACAAACTTATCTTCTCCGAAAAAGAAGCTATCAAAGATGGTCTCGCTGAGCGCTTCGCTGAACTCAAAGTTGGCGATGTGGTAAAAGGCGTTGTTACTGGTGTTGTTGATTTCGGCGTATTCGTAAATGTCGAAGGCATCGAAGGTCTCATTCACATCTCTGAGATTTCTTGGGAGCGTGTCAACAACCCATCCGATTATGTTAAAGTTGGTGACACAGTCGAAGCAAAGATTATTGCTATCGATAAAGAGCGCCTCTCACTCTCGATGAAGCAACTCGTCGAAGATCCGTGGCTTCACGAAGTCGAAAAGCTGAAAAAAGGCTCTAAGATCGAGGGTACAGTCACTCGAATTACTCCGTTTGGTGCCTTTGTTCAAATCAGCCCAGCCGTGGAAGCCTTAGTTCATGTTTCCGAACTTGGTGAAGGTTCCGACGTTGACCCAGAGAAAGTCTTTACCTTAAACGAACGCAAGAGTTTTAAGGTTCTAGACATCGACAAAGAAGGTCGCAAGATTTCGCTTTCTATCGCGAAATAATACTATTAAAAAAACTCCGCCTTAAAAGCGGAGTTTTTTGTTGACTTTTATTAGCACTAGCATTATAATATAAGAAAATGCATAAAAGAAAGGCCATACAAAAATGCAAAACATTGACGATTTTCTAGAAAGTCTCTTAAACGACAAAGGCATCACTGATGTCGACCCCGAGATTCGGGCAGAACTAAAAGAAGATATGAAAACGCGCCTTATGGACCAGATTAATAAGGCCGCCATTTTGGAGCTTAGCGAAGAAAAAGCTATTGAACTTGCCGACCAAATTGATAAACCTGATTTTACAAACGAAAAACTAACCAAATTTATACAAGATGCCGGTGTCAACCTTACTGAAGTCGCACTGGACACGATGCTAAAATTCCGCAATTTTTATTTAGGTTCAGGAGAATAAAATGAACGAGAACATCGGGGAAAAGACAAATAACGAATTACCACAAAAACAGAATGACCAGTGGGACACTCTGAAAAATCAGCCAATGTCAAAAACTTTTCAAGTTGCTCCCGGTACCACTAAAGAAGCAGAGTTTAAACGCCTTACGGGCGAAGATTGGCCAGGAAAAAAATACATTGCAGAAACCAGTGGCGCTGATAATTTTGATGGCTATGATTACCCAATAGAAACCTGGACCATCCGCGAACGCACTGCTGAAGAACAATCTGGAATTGTATCAAGAGAAGAATCTACTGTTGAGCGAATCGCTACTAGCGCTTCAAGCGAAAAACGCACACCCGATGAAGTAGAAGAGCAAATTACAGCAAGCGGCATAGCAAATCACAAAAATGCTGATGAATCACGGCTGGTGGGTTCTCAAGTAACAGAGGCCACCGATAAGATTATTACCCCAGAAGGAGCCGAAACAACCAAGCAGCAAGAATTAGACTCTGCCCGTCAGCAAGAATTAGACTCTGCCCGTCAGCAAGAATTAGACTCTGCCCGTCAGCAAGAATTAGACTCTGCCCGTCAGCAAGAATTAGACTCTGCCCGTCAGCAAGAACTTGATCTTGCTAAGCAAAAAGAATCTGAGTTGGCACTGATCGATGAATTATTGGCAGAGCAAGCCAAAGACGATGCTAGACTTGCTGAAATTGATAAAGAAATTGCCGAACTTGACGAGATGGATTTTGATAAACCACTAGTGGCTATTAATGCCGATTTTTCTCACGATAAGAATGATTTAGCCTACGACCTAGCCGAGCGCAATCTAAATGATGAGCTATCGAACGTCAATGGTGTCAAAGGCTATATTAAAAGACTTTGGAAGGGCACTTTATTCAAAAAATATTACGAACAGAGTTACGCTAACGACTATATGGAAGGTAATCGTGTAGTAAAAATTGATGGTGAAGAGTTTAATCTTGACGAATTAATGGAAAGACGTAAAGACGATGCAATTACCCGTTTTGTTATGAGCGTCACGGAAGACAGTAAACGTTTTATCCATAAAAGAGCTGGCGAAGAGATGTTGCCAGCTGATAAAGAAGCCACCGAAAAAGTTCGTGCCATTATTGAAAAATTTGCCACCGCTCAAGACATGCCGGCCACTGAACGCAAACGCATGCTCAGCGAAGAATTGGGCCGTCTACGCGCCGAATACAAAGATAACAAAAGAGAAGTCGATCAGTCAATTTTTGATAATTACGAGCTAGTGGCCGAACAGGCTTTTGACCGTGTTAGACATGGTATTGCTATTAAAGACGTGATGGATGGGTTCCAAGTCTACAACGCCAAAGTTCGTGACGGCGCTCGCACTAAAGCTCATCGCGACGCCATAGACAAAATTTCTAGTTCTGCCATCGGTCAGTTTCTCCCAGTTTCAGCCGAAACGCTTGCTGACGCCTATAGCGTCGCTACCGTTTTTGCGCAAACTGGCGCTAGAGCTGCTCTCAGGGTCACCGGCGGCATCTTCGCTTCTGGATTAATCTCCGGTCTTAGAGAACAAAATCGTATTGCCGAAGATCGCGCTCGCAGAACCCGCGATATGGCTGAAGGTATGAGCTATGAAGAAGAGAACAGAAATACCAACAAACGTACTGCTAAATATGAAGCCAATATTGGCGGCACCATTTATGAGTTAAAGCCAGCCAACGAATTAATCGACAATATAGAGAAAGCCTTCGATCAAGAAGGGGAAGGTCGTGACGAGGCCTTATTACGTGCTATTGCTGAAGCTAGAGTACGCATAGATTTATCCGATTTAGAAAGCAAGGATTTAATTTCTTATACTTCAGCCGAAAAGCGTGGAGATGAACGCTTAAAGCTAGATATTGCTACCATTCGCGCTGAAAAAGCCCTTTCTACTCCTGAAAAAAGACAACTTAAAACACTGAAGGTGCAAATCGCCAAAGAAATTATTAATGAAATTGATGAATTAGATTCAGAGTTCAATACGATGCGTGCTTATATGGCGCTGAAAAAAGCTAGCAAAACATTGTTGCTTGGAATGACTGGTATTGCTTTCGGCCCAGAAACTGCTCGTACCGGCCTTGGTAGTCCAGCCGGCAGTATTGTAGAGGACAATAATACTATTAAAAACGACGATGTTGAAGAAGAACCAAGCTCAAAAGACATCGAGCCAGAATCATCTAGCGATGTAGCTACTGAGCAAGAACAGTTTAGTAAAAAGATGATAGATTTGATTAAAACAAACGAAGACCTCATAGGTGGTGAAGAAGGCGTAAAGCTATTAACTGACACTACTAAATACAACAATGCGTTCGGAGAGCGATTCGGCAATTATTGGGACTCTTTAAGTATTCGTGAACGAAAAAGAGTTATTGAACTCATAAATCAGATTAATAGTTCAGAAGAATCACGCGAGCTTGATTGGGGTAGCGGAGCCAGAGTTTGGCTAACCGCACATTCCTAAACAATAAGCCCTTACGTTTTAATTGCATTCGTGGTATAATTAATCGCAAGGAGTTATTGTGAAATACGCTAAAAAAGATTACGAAGAGCGTCCTTGGCTCAAATTTTACGAAGAAGAAAACATCCCAGGGAACCTTGAATACCCAGATTGTTCAATGGTGGATATGATTATGCAGTCGGCCGAAAAATGGCCAGACAATGTCGCCTATATTTATTATGGGCACAAAGTTACTTACAAGAATTTTGTCAAAAAAATCGAAAAAGCTGCCCGCGCCCTTAAAAATTACGGTGTCAAAGAAGGTGACCGCGTCACCATTTGTATGCCCAACACTCCTGAAGGTATCACCATGGTCTATGCCGTCAATATGGTCGGTGCGGTTTGCAATATGGTCCACCCACTTTCTTCCGAAAAAGAGTTAGAATATTACATCAAAGTCGCCGACTCGAAATACGTTTTAGTTATTGATGCTGTGTTTGATAAAATTTACCGTCTCCGCGATACCGCTCAGCTCGAGCGTATCATTGTAGTGCGCCCGTCTGATGGCCTTGGTTTCCTCAAGAAAAAGCTTTACACCGCCCTTCACATTAAAAAAGTTCGCCTACCGCAAAATGATAGCCGCGTCGTCCTATGGGAAGATTTCATTGCGAACTCTTACTTTTATCAGGGGAACTACCACGAAGAACGTGGCGGGGAAGATCTCGCGGTAATTATGTATTCCGGCGGCACCACCGGCGCTCCGAAGCCAGTTATGCTTTCGAATCTCAACATCAACGCTGAGTCGCTCTGTGACGCTGCGGTGATTCGCCAGATTGTCCCCGGTGCTACGGTACTTTCTATCTTGCCACTTTTCCATTGTTTTGGTCTAGGCGTCTGTATCCACACCCCACTTTGCAAAGGTATGGGTTGTATTCTCATTCCAGCTTTTTCGCACAAACAATTTGCTGAAATCATCAAGAAAAACGAGCCAAATTTCATCGTCGGCGTCCCGACCCTGTTTGAGGCACTTGTCAATACCAAATTGAAACAAGATGATCTTAAATCTGTCACTGCAGTAATCTGTGGTGGCGACGCTCTCACTCAGACTCTACGCGACAAAGTAAATAATTATCTCAAAGACCACGGCTCTAATGCCAAGATTCGCGTCGGTTATGGTCTTACTGAAGGTTCTGGTGCCGTCTGTCTGTCACCGGAAAACTCTTTTGCTGATAGTATCATCGGCGCACCACTCCCAGACATCGATTTTAAAGTTGTCAAAAACGATACCTTCAAAAAACAACCCGTCGGTGTAGAAGGCGAAATTTGCATCAGTGGTCCACTAGTAATGATGGGTTACTTGAATGACGAAGCCGAGACCGCCCAATCTTTGCGCCTCCACGATGATGGCAAACTTTGGCTTCATACTGGCGACCTGGGCTATCTTGGCGAAGATGGTCTTTTCTACTTTGCCCAGCGCTTGAAACGCATGATTATCAGTAGCGGTTATAATATTTATCCGACTCATCTCGAATCTATCATTAATTCCCACGAGGCAGTGCTTACTTCTACCGTAATTGGTATTGACCACCCGTACAAAGGCCAAGTGCCAAAGGCCTTCATCGTTTTGAAGCCAGGTTACAAGCCAGGTAAGCGTCTCGAAAAGGAAATCAGAGAGCTCCTGGAGAGAAATGTCCCGATTTATGCTCTCCCGACCGCCTACGAATTCCGTGACAAGCTCCCCCAGACTCTTGTTGGCAAAGTCGCCTTCAAGAAACTCGAAGCCGAAGAAAAAGCCAAAAAATAGCTCAGGGCGTGTTATAATCATACTATGAAAAAACGTATAGGGATTTTATTAGGCGTAATTCTAGCGATTTCCGCGCTAGTTGCCGTTTTTATTATTGCTGATGGGCACAACCATACTCGCACTTTCAGTTTTCAAGATACTGCTAGGTTAGCCGAAGCAGTTAATTATGACGATTATGAGCCTAATTCTATTATTCCTGCCGACAAGAACTCCGGCGATATCGCTGAGAAAATCGAAGGCGATAAAGACGCCCCCATTATCATTTATGAATACGCCGACTACGCCTGTAGCCACTGCGCCGAAGCCAACGCAGTAGTCAATAAAATACTCAAAGATTACGATGGCAAAATTGCCCTAGTTTTCCGTGGCTACCTAATCAGCTACTTCCGCAATAATGTCATTGCTTCTTCTGCTGCCACTGCCGCCCAGCTTCAAGGTTACTGGGAAGAATACAAAAATCTCTTATTTGAAAACCAAGCCACTTGGTACTATCAAAGCGGCACCAAACTCCGCGATTATCTCGGCGAATTATTCACCGAAGCTTCTAATGGTCAAGGTGATTTAGACAAGTTTTACCAAGATTTATCTAGTGATAACGTAGCGAAACGCGTCGCTTTTGAATATGGCATTGGCTCTAAGGTTGACATTTCTGGCACCCCCACTTTTTATATTAACGGCGAAGCCGTCAGCGCCAGTCAGCTAAAAGAAACCGTAGAAAAATTGCTCAAATAAAGTCGCCTATACTATTTATGCTATAATACTAATATGCTCTGGAAAATCCTTATAGTTTTAATCATTTCGATGATTCCATTGGTGGAGCTCCGTGGTGCTATACCGGTAGCCGTCGGGATGGATCTTGGACTCCCCGAATGGCTCGTCCTCATCATCGCCATCATTGGCAACATTATCCCTGTACCGATTATTTATCTTTTTGCTCGCAAAGTTTTAGAGTGGGGTAGTAAAGTCAAGTGGAAGCCATTCAAACAATTTTGCAATTTCTGTCTTAAAAAGGGCGAAAAAGGCGGCCAGAAATTACTGCAAAAGGCCGGCAAACACGGTACATATTTTGCATTGTTTCTATTTGTGGCCGTGCCAATTCCTGGTACCGGCGCCTGGACCGGCACTCTTGCCGCTAGCGTCCTAAATCTTAATTTCAAGAAAACTATTCTTTCCATCACTGCTGGCATTCTTGTCGCCGGCCTAATTATGCTCGCCGTTTCTCTCGGTTTATTTAAGGTACTATTCAATTAAAATAGTAGTAATCTTGACTTTTTGGCATAAGTGTGATATAATAAGAATATAAGTCTCGAAATGTATCGAGAAGAACTTTAAAACTATGTTAAGGAATAGAGAAAGGGGGTCTTTCCATGGAAACTCGCCACTGTAGTCGCCACTGTAGCGCCAAGCGTCAACCCAATCTATGGGTCATTTTACTCATCGTGTTCGGTATCCTTGTTGTTATCACGATAGCAGCCATTTGCTTGCAAAAGCTGAACCAACCAATCGACCCAACAACCCATCCCACAACTAATTACAAGAACGAATTTCCCAAGTACGTCAAGTGGGACAAGGAAGATGTCAAGAAGCTCCAAACAGCACTTGGCATCAAAGCAGACGGTCGACTTGGACCAGAAACTGGTAATGCCATTCGCGCTTATCAGTATCAACACGGTCTTAAAGTTGACGGAGCCGCTGGCCCAGAAACTCGTCAGAGCCTCGGGATTACTAATCTCAAAAGCTCAAACGCCTTCCGCTATGTTGCCGACCTTGAGTCGATTGCACGTAATTCCACCTCAGATTACCTGGTTTATATCAGCGATTATTCAAAAATGATTGCGGTTTACCATCGTGAGTCTGAGGGGTATTGGAAATGCCTTTACTATGCTGCCTGCAGCACTGGGAAGGATGATTCTCCGACTCTCCTTGGGGACGACGTCATCCAACATAGGGTCATCTCGTTCCAGAATGAGAAAAAGTATTGGTGTTACGCCGTCTTTTACTCTGGAGAATACGGGATTCATTCGACCTCCTGTACTTCTTTCGATCCAAAGAGCGGACGGTTTGAAGACATCGATAGCCAAATCGGGAAGAAGATTTCTCCACTTGGTTGTATTCTGGTCGAGCCGAGTTTGGCAAAATTCATCTACGAAAATTGCCCAAATGGCACTCATGTCGTCCGTGACGATCGTAAGCTCAAAAATTACGATCCGTTTTCCATTAACCCTTAACAACTATCCCCGCTTCGCGCGGGGATTTTTTTATCTAAAAAAATGGCTCCCCCGGCCAGACTCGAACTGGCAACCTCGAAGTTAACAGCTTCTTGCTCCACCATTGAGCTACAGGGGAAGGTATCTCTATTATAGCATATTTTTTCATTTTGTGGTAAAATTAATTAAATGGAAGAAAAAACAATTTTAATCGCCGGTTCTATTACTGTGGATGAGCTTTCAAAAGCTCTTGGTCTTTCTGTGACCGAGCTTATCGGCACCCTCTTTAAAAACGGGATTGTTGCGACTATCAACCAGCGCCTCGATTATGAAACCGCTTCCATTATTATTGATGAATTAGGATTAAAAAACGTCAAATTAGAGAAGAAAAACACCGCTACCAAGACTTCCGATTTTCACCGTGAATTGTCAGATAAAGCTGTCGAGCGCCCACCGGTTGTTGCGGTTATGGGGCACGTCGATCATGGCAAGACTACACTTCTCGACACTCTTCTTCATAAAAAAACCGTCGAAAAAGAAGCCGGTGGTATCACTCAGCATATTTCCGCTTATCAGCTAAAACACGACGACCGCCTCATTACCTTCCTTGATACCCCAGGTCACGAAGCTTTTGCCGCCATTCGTCAACACGGCGCCATGCTGACCGACATCGTGGTTATCGTTGTGGCTGCCGATGACGGCGTCAAGCCACAGACTGTCGAGGCTATTAATTTTGCTAAGTCCGCCAATGCCAAAATCATCGTCGCCATTAATAAAATCGACCGCGAAGGCGCCGATATTGACCGCACCAAGGCCGACCTATCTAATCACGGTCTCCAGCCAGAAGAATGGGGTGGCGACATCACCATGGTACCAATTTCCGCAAAACAAGGCACCAATCTAGAGCAGCTTCTCGATATGATTCTCCTAACTTCTGATATTGAAGAATTAAAAGCCGATATTGATATCCCAGCCGAAGGTCTTGTTATCGAGTCTCACATGGAGACGGGGAAGGGCTCAGTAGTAAATCTTCTCGTTACTGGTGGCGAGTTAAAGACCGGCGAATTCATCGTCGCGGGTAGCACTTATGGCAAGGTTCGCACCATGCTAGATTGGCAGGGCAAGCCAAGGGGCAAGGCTACTCCATCTACCCCAGTTACTGTGACTGGTTTTAAAGAGCTTCCGAACTTCGGTGATCGCTTCGTCGAGGCCAAAGACGAAAAAACCGCCCGTCGCATGGCACTCTTAAATGCCCAATCTATTGCAAACGAGTCTGCTTCCGCCAACGTGACTAGCTCCGATCTTCTCCGGATGATGAATGTCGCTGACAATTCGAAGATTTTCAATGTTATCATCAAAGGCGATGTGCTCGGCTCGGTTACCAGCGTCGTCGATTCTCTTAAAATGATTGATACTCATGGCGAGATTACTTTAAATATTGTTAGCACCGGCGTCGGTGATATCAACGAAAACGATGTCTATATGGCAGCTGGCGAAAACACCATTATCTATGGTTTTAATGTTTCCGTGCCAATTAATATCAGCAAAATGGCCGCCCGTGACAATGTTCCAATCCGTACTTACAAAGTGATTTATGAATTATTAGACGATGCCAAGCACGAAATGGAAAATCTCTTAGACGCCGAAATTATCGAAGAAGACAAAGGCGAAATGAAAGTTCTCGGAGTCTTTCGTACCGAAAAGACCAGCATCATCGCCGGCGGCGAAGTCCTAAAAGGCGACGTAAAACCAGGGTATCTCGCCCGTGTGGTTCGTGACAAAGAATACATCGGCGAAGTAGAAGTCACTTCTGTTCAAAAGGAAAAAATGGACGTAAAAGAGCTAGTCGCAGGCGAGACCGGTGGCCTCGCTCTTAAACCCAAATCCAAGCTAGAAATCAAACTAAACGACCGTCTCAAATTCTTCACTCGCGAATCCAAAAAACGCACGCTATAATTTAATTCCTTATGCTATAATAAGCATAAGGAGTAATAATGCAATTTGACGAAAAATTTTTACAAGAAATGGGTCTCTCGGCTATGCCAGAAGAGGAAAAGCAAAGATTCCTAGCCTATATCCAGGAAGAACTCGAGGTTCGCATCGGCGAGCGGATTTCAAAAGGCCTTACCGAAACCCAGCTAAACGAATTTGACAAAATTACCGACCAAGCCGAAGCCGCCAAATGGCTTGAAATCAACCGCCCCGACTACCGCGAAATCGTCACCCGCACCATCGAAGAAATGAAGTCCGAAATCCGTGCCAACCGAACAAGGCTTATTTAGCGTATCCATTTAAGAAAGATTTCGCGTCCATCGTCTTCCGCCCCTCTGGCTGCAATCTATCAACCGCCACCAAACCCCCATCAGCGCAAGGAATCGAAAGTACCGCTGTTTCACCCGACCTTGCTATATGCGCCTCTAAAATGATGCATTTTACGCCAAAAAACGTATATTTTGGTTTTGGAAACCCTTGGTACGCCACAATTTTCCGAAAAGTCACCTCTGCACTATCTGTTTCCGGCGAGAGTTCGCCCATAGATTTTTCTAGTTTTCCGCAAAAAGTCGCTTTTTTCTCATCTTGAGGTTTAGGCTCCGGCAGTGACCCCAGATTATTCACAATCCACTCTGCCCCAGTTTCCGCTAGCGCCTTATAAATCGCTGTTTTATCCATCAGTAAATCAGATAAAGTTGCCTGATAGTACACCGGGCCCGCGTCCATCGCTTTTACTAGTTTCATTACCGATACAGAAAACTCAGAGTCACCTGCGAGAATCGCACTCTCAATCGGCGACGCCCCCCGATAAATTGGCAAAAGGGAAGGGTGAATGTTGAGAATCCCCTCCGGTTCGAACAAATCTAGTACATCGCTTCGAATCATCACCCCAAACGACGCCAAAATCCCATGCGCATCTGGGTTTTCGCGCTTTATTTTCTTCACTTCTTCTAAATCTTCACGAGTTCTCGCGTGAAAAACCACTTGGCACTCTCGCTCTATAACTGCTAATGCATAATCCGCTAAAGGCCCGTTCCCGAAAAAAATCACTTTCTCCATCGTTAAAACCCCTATTCTTCACCCCAAAGCTTCTTATTTCCGGCAATCCGAGAATCATAATCCACCGGTACTAAGTCACCCTTGTCATTCATCTCGTAAAACGCATCTTTTTCGCCCTTAATATGGTCGATAAAGAGTATTCCGTCCAAGTGGTCAATTTCGTGAAGCAGAGTCCTTGCAAGCTCATCGGTCGCCTTGATTCTTACCTCTGTCCCATCTTCTAGCTTTGCCTTCACCCGCACCTTAGAAGCCCGTGGCACCATACCATAGATGGAAGGCACCGATAGGCACCCCTCATAGTCACGTTTTGTCTTCCCCTCGGCCTTAATCACCACTGGATCAATCAGCGCTGTAAAACCCGCATTCGACTTCTCTTCCATGTCGTCACGAATGATAATAATCCGTTTTAGCACTCCCATCTGAGGCGCCGCCATCGCAGCAGATAACTCATAAGGGTGCTTTTTTTCCCACTCCAAAGAAAGCCGGCGCATTTCAGCAATAATGTCTAGCACTTCCGGCGTAATCTTGCCAACTTTTTCCGACTTCTCTCGAAGTCTTGCATCTGGTGTGGTAATTATTTTCACTCTTATATTATAACACAATCAGTTCTGCTGAATCAACATCTACATCTTTAAGCGATACGCTTTTGATTGCCGGATTTTCGTAAGTATTATAATAATATGTCTTGGTTTTTGCTGAATATCCGCCAGTGTAGACCGTCTTTTCAAACGCGCCATCGGCCATCGCCGCTCCGCCATCAATCATCGCTACCCCAGTAAGCGTATGGAATAATCTCGACACATTGCTCGCTTCATCAGATTGTACTGGATAATGTGTGTTAAAATATGCCACGCGAATAAAGCGGTCAGTAGAATAAAACCCGCCAGGAAGTCCACGTATTAGAGAGCCAGAACCAAACGCCGTCATCTTCGCTTTGCCCCAATCCACTTCTTTTGGCATTGTCGAATCAAGGTTCATATAGTTGCGCAAATTCTCTTTGTGCCATCCGTACCCCGGCTGGTTGGTGAGAATATCCACATCATTTTCAAAAATCTCCATCCCGGCCTTGGTGTATTCCACCACAATTGACCTCTTGGCATCACCGATAATCCAGTGCAGTTGCGATACCGGATATTGTGCATTGATTGGTTTTGATACGATTGCCACATTTTTGAGGGCTTTTTCAACTTCATCTACCGAAGTAAAGTTAAGAGCCACCCAGAGCGGAAATTCATAGGCTGCCACATTAGTCTTGCCATCTACCGCAGTAGGCTCATATGCTGCATAACCAGGGAAATTTAGCCCCGCCACCGCTAGTCCATGCTCATTCGCGCAGTCAAAATATAGTGGCGTGTTTTCCGCTACAATCCCCATCCCAATTAGAGCCGGGGAATTAGACATCGTCCCGAGAAACGCTGATTTATACTTGTAGCCTCTCGGTGTGACTACTACCTTTTGCCCGTAGCCAGTCGACCAGTCCAAATTCCGCCCAAAATACATATTTCCGGCATCATCGCTAAACCTCACCCCTGTACACATAAACCTCCTTTGTTTATTTATTTAAAATACTTATGTCTATTTTATCACAATAAACTCGGCGGGTCCAAAAAAACTCTGAAATTCTTGTCTAAATTCTTGCACGCTTCTACTAGTTCCTTCCGCGATTTTGCTCTCACCACCATTTCCCAAGAGTACCCAGCCGCCGTTCTTTCGTGAAAAGCCGGCTGAGGCGGCGAAACCAAAAACCCTGTATTACACTGTAACACGCTAGTCGCTTCCCGCATCTTTTTTAGCACTGTCGCTTCAGTCTTCATCGTCAGCTCTAGTCTTGTTACATATCTAAATGGCGGGAAACCAGAGCGCCGCCTCTGTTTTAATAAATAATTCGCAAACCCTTCATAATCTTCTGAGATAGCAAATCTAAGCACCGGGTGTTCAGGCTGAAAAGTCTGAATAAACACCTCCGCCGTATCGAGATGGCCTCGTCCTACCCGTCCAATTACTTGAGCAATCAGCTGAAATACTCTTTCTTCCGCCGCAAAATCTGGCAGGGAAAGCCCGGCGTCCGCCTGTACCACCCCGACCGTCGCGAGCAACGGTAAATCCAGCCCCTTAGCCAACCCCTGCGTGCCCACCAAAATATCCACCTGCCCCTCACGTACCTCCTCATAAATCGCCTCTAATCCCTCGCCTTTTTTATTATCCGCATCAAACCGCCGCACTCTCACCTTTGGAAACAGCTTCTTTAGTTCGCTCTCTAATAATTTGGTCCCAAACCCTTTATGAATCAGCCCCAGACTACCACATTCCGGGCAGGAAGTAGGCACTTTTTCACGAAAATCACAGGTGTGGCACACCAGTTCGTAAGTATCTGCGTGTAAAGTCAGCGGCAAATAACAATTCGGACATATCACCTCGTGCCCACATTTTTCGCAAATTGTAAGCGGTGCCGACCCTCGTCGATTATGAAAAATTAGCGTCTGCCGCCCTTCCGCCAAATTTTTCGCCATCGATTTTAATAAAGAATTAGAAAAATACCTATTTCGCGAAAAATTATCCCTGTTTTTAAGATCGATAATCGATATTTCGGCTTTTTTAGCCTCTTTTTTTGCCCGCATTTTTAAACTCACCAGGGAACCTATCTTTTTTGCAATGTAATAATCTGTCACCGTCGGAGTCGCCGAGCCGAGAATACAGCTTACATCGCACGCTTTCGCCATCGCACTCGCCACCCGTATCGCCGAATACCTAGGAGGGTTTTCCTGATAATAAGTTCCCTCGTGCTCCTCATCTATAATAATCAGCCCAAGATTAGACACTGGCGCAAATAGCGCCGAACGCGGCCCCACCACTATCAATGGCTCCTCCGCTTCTAGAATTTGCTCAAAAATCAAATGTCTCTCCGCCTCAGTCTGCTTAGAATGGATTAAAACCACCTTTTCACCAAAAACCTCCCGAAAAACCTGTACCAACTGGCTAGTGAGAGCAATCTCCGGCACCAAAAGTATCGTGGACTTTTGCCGTTTAAACGCATTTAGAGCCATTCTAAGGTAGATATTGGTCTTACCACTACCAGTAACGCCATAAAGCACTTTCGTGCCTCCTCCCCCCCTCTCCAGGCCTTCCAAGGCCACTTTTTGTGCGGGGTTAAGGGGAATAATGGTAGTTTCACTAGCCTGTTCGGTCTTGTTCGGTCTTGTTCGGCGTTTCTTTTCCACCCCTGTCGGCAAGATAAGGCTCGCCACCAGCCCTTCCGGCACCATATAATAATCACTAATAAACCGCGCGACCTTCAGCAAATGTTCCGGCAGCGGCTTTGCATACAAAATTTTCAAAATCGATTTAGTTTTAAAATCCGGTTGCGCAACTTTTTTAACAACAATCCCCGGCACCACCCGTCGTCCTACCGGCACCAGCACTATCTGCCCCGGCAAAAGGGAATCACCATAATTATAGGTTAAAATCCCCACCTTACCTACCGGCATCACCTCATAAAACATATCATCATTATAACATTGTTGTAATTTTTACAGAAGTCGTGCTATAATAGGGTCATTATAAGTGAGGAAATATGTTAGATATCTTCGTTACATCTAGGGTGCGCCGTAAAATCATCGTGGTTTTTGCCAAATACCCCGATTTCAAAACCCACGTTAGGGGTCTTGCCAAACTCATCAAAGAAGACCCCGGCAATATTCAGAGAGAATTAGAGCGTATGGCTGAGGGCAAATTCCTACTCGTCACCAAAAAAGGTCGCACTAAAATCTACCAGACTAATAAGCAGTTCCCGATTTTAAAAGAACTTCAAAGTATTGTTATTAAAAGCCAAAAGGGCAGCAAACCTTCCAAAACTATTGGCTAACAGGGGCGCCAAATGAACAAGTTATTTACTCAACTCGTAGAAAAACGGCACTTAGACGACGCTTTTTTGCACCCCAAATACGAAAACCTCACCGACCCCTTCACTCTCCCAGATATGGACAAAGCCACCGACCGTATCAAAAAAGCCAAAAGCACAGCTGAAAAAATCCTTATTTACGGAGATTACGACGTCGATGGCGTTACCGCAAGCACTTTGATGGAGCAAGCTTTAATTCTCTCTGGCATCAAGCCAGAAAATATCGAAATTATGCTTCCCGACCGCTTCGCTGACGGTTATGGTATGAGTCCGCGCCTGATTGAGCGTGCCAAAGACCACCAGGTCAACCTCATCATCACCGTAGACTGCGGCTCAAGAAATCACGCCATCGTCGAAGAACTAAATACTCTAAAAATAAACACCATCATCACTGACCACCACGAATGTGCCGACACTCTCCCTGATGCAGGCGCTATCATTAACCCCCACCGTAAGGACCACCCCACTGAGTCACTTCAAAATCTTGCCGGCGTCGGCGTGGCTTTCAAACTCGCCCAGGCACTAACCAAGCAAAACCTCATCGAAGACGGCCAAGAAAAATGGCTTCTTGACCTCGTACTTCTTGGCACCATCTGTGACAATATGCTGCTCACCGGCGAAAATCGCATCCTTGGCTACTACGGCACGAAAGTTTTAGCAAAAACTCGCCGCCCCGGCCTTAGAGAATTGATGCGTACCGCCGGTGTAAAAAGCATCACTTCTGAATCTATCGGTTTCCAAATCGGCCCGCGCCTCAATGTCGCCGGTCGCCTCGAAACCGCCGAATTATCTCTAAAACTCCTCCGTACCGCCTCTGCTCCCGAAGCTGCTACCATTGCCGTAAAACTTGAAGAATTAAACAAAAAACGCCGCACCGAGCAACGCACCGCCACTGATGAAATTATCCATAGGAAACACACGACCGAGCCGGTGATCATCGAAACCGGCCACTGGCACGAAGGAATTCTCGGCATCGTCGCCGGTCGTCTCGTCGAAAAATATCACCAACCCGCCTTCGTCCTTACCGAAGTTGAACAGGGAATATTAAAAGGCTCCGGTCGCAGTTTTGGCGATTTTAATCTTTCCGATGCCCTAAATTACGCGAAAGATGCCATTATCGGCGGCGGCGGTCACGCTGGCGCCGCTGGAGTGAGATTAGATTTTAAAAACCTCTACCAGTTCCGCGAAAAAATCAACGAATACTATAAAAGCCTTCATCTTATAAATCAAGAAGACTATTTCAAAAATCACGCCGACCTTGAAACTACCGATCTCGGCGACATTTCGCTCGAACTTATAGAGGATTTAAAACTCTTAGAGCCCTTCGGCGCCGGTAACGAAGAGCCGATTATCCGCCTAAAAAACCCCGAAATCTTAGAAACCAAGCGTATGGGCGACCAAGGCCAACATCTCCGCCTTGATTTAAAAGGAAAAGACGGCAAAATCTTAAAATGCGTCGCCTTCTCCGCCCCCAACCACTGGTTCGAGCTCGACAACTACGATCCCCACGATTTCCTGATAAAACCTGTCGAAAACGAATGGAATGGCACTCGCTCTGCCGAAGCTCGCCTAATTGACATATGCTGAACCTGCTTTTGATAAGAATATTACATAAACATCTAAATTTTACGCAGAAATTTTATGCTATAATAAAAGTGCTACAATTAAACATTTCCGTATTGGATTTATCCACATTTCGTGCGATATGTCTATAAGGAGAAAGGTGACATATGGAAAATATACCAACACCAAATTCCGAAGATTTGGTAATACCACCAAACCCAATGGCGAAACTTTCCGAAATGCCAGATTTTAAAGAACGGCTAGAACAGCTAAGAGAAAAAGAGAAAAAACGTGGGACAAAGATTCTAGCAGCTGTTGACAAACAAAGATTAGACGATATTGGTGAAGATATCGGCAGAGAAGAGATTGTCGTTACTTCGTCTAATCCAGCTGATGAAGATGACGTTTGGATTAATATGGATGAAGGTGGTAGTTGGAAATGGAAGACTGGTGAGGAAACTCCTACGCCCCCATCCCCAACTCCTGAGACCCCGACTCCATCCCCAACTCCTGAGACCCCGACTCCAACCCCAGATTGGGGTAAGGAAGGCGATCCACACGATCCTTCCGATTTGGTTGATTCAGATTCTGGAATAGGTCAAGAAGAAGCTGAACGCTTTACTGCCGCTGAGGCTGAAGCGGCAGCCGCTGCCCAGGCCGCCACCGCCCATGAAGAAAGTGAAAGGCAAAGACAAGCAGAGCAAGAAGAAATGCCAGAAATACAAGATAGCCACTACAACGAAGAAGCAGAAGAGTTCTTTGCTAAATTAGGTCTCGATGTAGCTCGCCCGCGCTCACAATCACCGAAGAAAAAACATAATCACGAACACACGCCTAGCCGCCACCCAGAATTTCTCAAGAATCAAGCCATCGCGAGAGAAAAAGGACAGCGTATGGTTGGCAACGAAAAACGACCATATATTTTTCCTCACGAAATCTCTGAAAGGGTGAAAAACGGAGAAGACATCCACGAGCTTGTAAAAAACGCCAATGCTGAAAGTGTCTGGCATCATATAGACGAATTTGCCAAAAACGGGGCTAATATAGAAGAGATTTTTGACAATATGCCAAAAAGCACCAGGTGGCTTTCAATAGACGAGCTGGTTCAAAATGGCTACGATGTAGATAAGCTTGCTGATAAATTAAATGATACAGAGGTATGGTTACAGGCTGACAAATTAGTGAAAAATGGTGCTAACGTCAATCGTCTCAAACAACGTTTATCCAAAGACGCATTTTTGCGAAGCCTAATTGATAGAGGGGAATTGCTTGGGTAGGCACAATATATGTTATAATTAAGGCATGAAAAAAGTCATTTTGAAATGCAAACTAGCGAACCGCGACAATTTTGAAGATAAACTCAACGAAATCGACCTTGATTTTAGTGCGATGTATTGGCAGCACGACCGTGTCTATGTACCACGAGGCTACAAAAGAAGTATGAACCTCCCACGCCTTGTTATGCGCACCGAAATGAAAGCTGTCGACGAGCCACCAAAATATAGCCTGATTTTGAAACGCCACATCGAAGATTCCGGCATTGATATCGTCGAAACTACTCCTGTTGAAGACTACGCCAACACAGTAAATATCATTTTGCAACTTGGTTTCAAGCCTGCCGCCGAAGTCTCTCGCCGTCGCCAAGAATTAATGATGGGCCCCGGCACCAAGATTTATCTAGACGAAATCGACGGTCGCCCTGGCGAATCCTACGCCAAAATCGAATCCGACCTTACTACCACCGACTCCATTCTCGAAGCGAAAGAAGATCTGAAAAAAACCTTCTCCACCCTCGGCGAAGAAACCATCGTCGAGAACGCATATTTTGAATTATAAACTAAAAATTGTGAGCATTACCCTCTCGGTGGCTCTCCATCCGGCTCGCCGAGCAGTTTTTTAGACTTGATTTCGTATCTGCGTCCATTGACCGGCGAAATATAGTAATCCTCGTTTAAGAGATTCACAAACATCGTGAGATCTTTGTCGTCCATAATAATAATCGAACCATCGTCATCCGTCATCAGTTCTAGTTGCATTTCATCCGCATAATCCAGTAACTTATCTTGTGGCATCTCTTCCGCAATATCCATTGCTTGCACTTTTTTAAGTAGAGGCTTCTTATCTGCAAGTAGGGAATCCAGCGTCAAACCTTCCGCAAACGACAATTTATACTTCTCTGTGAGCTCTTTCGCCTTCGCTTCCGCAATCACCTGCGATTTAAAATCGTACTGGAACAGATTTTCAAACTTCGCCTGATTAAACACAATAATTGTGCCATCCACAATCGCCACCTGATTATCATCCGGCATTTTAAGCGCAATCTCTGCCGAAAATGGCTCAAATGATTCGCCATTAATCTCCCACGAAGTAGCGCCTTTGAGCGCCGACGACGCCGGGAGTAACTTCGCAATATAAAAAGTCTTCATCCCCTCATCGCCAGGGTAGGTAAACTTCGCGATAATCCCTTTCACCTTCTTGAAGTCATACTCGTTTTCCGAAAAATAATCGATATCCTTATACTCATTTTCAATTAAATGAATCAAAGTCTCGGCCCGCCCCACTTTCGACAGGGAAGTACGATAAATCACCTTCTCTTCACCATCCGCCTTTTCGTATTCGCGACACTCTAACCCCTTGTCCGCCTCTTCAATAATAAAATGTGCCGCTTCCATCATAAACATCGATTTCACCGCACCCGTCAGTTTGTCAGAATACTTAATCTTATACGGCGTGTAATTTTTATTGAACAAAAACAACTCCGCCGAGACATTATTTTTAACTTCATCCACCTCGTTTGCCCAGAGAAACACATCAAAGGGCTCACTAGAATTTTCCATAATTTACCTCACTTATTTTCCCCCATTATATCACACCAAAGCACATATTGACAAAAATAACCATATGTGATATAATTAGAATAATAGGTCTAAAACATTAGATCCGCATTTGTGAGGTGAGACACTCTCACTAATTCCAATCACAAATGCCTCTGCTTTGCAGAGAGAAAGGGAACCAAATGAACCGTTCCTTTAGCCGCACCTTAACCATCAAAGACATCATCGGTAATCCGAGGGAAGTAAAGGTGAAACTCGAAGACACCAATATTTCCAACTTCAAGCTTATCGTCACTGACGATGAGAGTGAAATGCCGGTAGGTGTCAAAGAAAATGAGAGGATATACCTCTTAGGCGATCGTGTCAAAGTAACCGGAGATTGTAAGGGCTTTATTTGTCCCGGAATCAATCGCCCCGGTATGGGCACAATCGTAAAAATCATGAAAGACAATGCGGATCACTTCTATATGATCCTTATGGATAATAACGAGCGCGGCTTCGCTAAGTCAGCTCGTATTACCGTCGTCTCATGAGACAACCCACCCCGTGGCATTGCGCTATGCGCATAAAGCCAAGGGGCTTTTTTATGCGACGAAACAGGGAAAATAGCATTATCAGGATATAAATACAATAAAAAGTCAATCCCACCACTCCACCCCCCCGTGTTCGGTTATTACAACACAATAATCACCAAAAATCAACCCCAACTGTTCGGTAAATTAACAGAGAAGTTTTCCACACCTGCTAAAAACTCACTATAAAAAATCTTCAAAAAAGCTCTTGCTTTTTTTCAAAAAATATACTAAACTGAAATCAGTGGAAACAATACACAAACACCACAAACAAAATGCACCTTAAAAACGTTTAAGACCGGCCAACTAGGAGTTTCGGCGCGCATTAAATCTTAAGCGAGATGCGTCAAAAAAATCGTGTGAACCTTCATGAACACACCTCCCAATAAAACTCTATAGACCGCAAGGTCAAAACACAATAAGTCTCTCAACGGCTGCGATTATATGATTAGCTTCGCGCTGGTACAATCGTGGTAGATTAATTGTGTTATAAAATAAAAATCAAAGCAGAAACAAAAACGCTGAAGTTTCTAGTTGATCGGTCTTAAACATTGTATAATTAGGTCATGAAGAATCAACATGTCCCAGTATTATTATCAGAAGTTCTAGCGTCTCTAGCGCCACGACCTCACGAATCGTATTTAGATTTGACGGCAGGTTACGGCGGGCACGCTAAAGCAATTTTGGATGTAACACTGAATTATAAGGATTCCGTTTTGGTAGATCGTGACGAATTTGCCGTAGATAATTTAAAACGCAAGTTCAAAAACGACATCACCATTATGAATACCGATTTTTATAGCGCAGTGTCACAGTTAATTGAGTGTGGAAAAACTTTTGATTTGATACTCGCGGATTTTGGGGTTTCTTCACCGCAACTGGATAATGATGATCGGGGTTTTTCATACAAAAATGATGGCCCACTAGATATGCGGATGGACCGGCGTCAGCCCCTCACGGCTGAAACTATAGTGAATCATTGGAGCGAACGCGACCTTGCCGAGCTCTTCGTAAAATACGGAGAAGAAAAACCTGGCCGCGCTAAGATGCTAGCAAGAGAAATCGTCACACATCGCCCGCTCACGACTACTAAAGCACTCGCCGATTTAATCTTAAGCAAATCTAGATATAGCCACACCCACCCCGCCGCCCCAATTTTCCAGGCCATCAGGATAGCAGTCAACGATGAGTTAAAAGAGATTGAAAAAACTCTTCCACTCCTCCCAAGACTCCTTAATCATAATGGTCGTGTTGGCATCATCACTTTCCACAGTCTGGAAGACAGATTGGTCAAAGATTATTTCAAAGAAGCCGCAAGCTACGGCGAAGAGTCCGAACTTACCCCAGTCACCAAGAAACCAATCGTTGCAGGACCTAGTGAATTAGTTATCAACCCGCGCGCCCGGAGTGCGAAACTGCGAGTGGCGATGCGGCATTGATAAAACAAACAAATAAAACAAAAAGGAGGCAATATGCCAAAACAAATCGTCGTCGCGAACAAATCGCGCAAACAAACCATTAAGGTAAATTTCCGTTAGTCAACTTGGCGTCTAATGACGCCAAGATTATGGACCGTTTC
Source organism: Candidatus Saccharimonadota bacterium (assembly GCA_017613135.1). Classification (GTDB taxonomy): domain Bacteria; phylum Patescibacteriota; class Saccharimonadia; order Saccharimonadales; family Saccharimonadaceae; genus Nanosyncoccus. The sequence goes on from JAGAEN010000019.1 coordinate 26,881, forward strand.
GGTCCGCCAAATAGAGTTTCACATTGTAGAGTGTGAAGTGTATGACCTTCCCGGGCTAAGTTTCTGTAAGTTACTTATGGCTCTGCTTACAGAAACCCCCGGACTAAGGATGAAAAATAAACTGTGATAAAAATAAAAATAAACAAAGCGAGGAAAAATAAAAAATGATTAGTCAAACATACGTGAGCAGAAGGGAAGCCAGCATCGGCTTTGTCCGCAATCGCAACATCGTCCGCCACACCAAAAGAAATTTAGGTTCCATCTCCCAAATTGTTATCGTTAGTATGCTCACTTTGGTTTTTGGCTTGATTTATGTTATCGAAGGCACCAAAGCCACCAGTTTTGACTACAAAATCTCCGAAGTCGAATCCGAAATTACCGAAATGACCGCTCGCCGTGATGATCTCGCCGTCGAAAAAGCTCGTCTCACCTCCGTCGCCACCGCCAAGAATAGTACCGTCGCTGCCAATATGGAAAATGCTTCGGTCACCGGTTATGCTACTGAATAATGATATAATATAATATATGTCGCGTATCAAGATTCTAAAAAGTCTTACCTTTGCCGCACTGGCGATTATTGCCGTGCGCCTTTTTTTCATTCAGATTATCGAACACGACACCTGGGTCGCCAAAGCCAATGACCAGCACACTTTGCTCGAAACTATCACCGCTAAACGTGGCGAAATATATATGATGGACGAAAACGAGCCAGTCAAAGTCGTTTTAAACCAAACTGTTTATCAAATAATCATTGACCCAGCCACCACTGACAAAGAACAAATCAAAACTGCACTAGAAAAATACGCCAAAGAATACATTACTGCAGATTTAGACGAAATCTATAATATTGAAGGCTTAAGATACTATATTGTCGCAAGAAACGTGCCTTATTCAAATGCCGTCAAAATTGCCGAAGCAGAAATCAGCAGCGTCTGGTTAAAAGAAGGGAACCGCCGAGTTTATCCAGAAGGCGAAATGGGCTCTACGCTCCTCGGCTTTGTTAATGCCGATGGTGTCGGCCAATACGGCGTCGAAGGCTCGCTTAATAAACTGCTTTCTGGCAAAGACGGTTTGCTAAAAACCACTGCCGATATTAATAAAGTCGCTCTTTCTATCGGCAACGATAATGTCAAAATCCCCGCCGAAAATGGCAAAGACGTTGTTTTGAGCGTCGATCGTGGCCTCGAAAAAGGCGCCGAGGAAATCATGGCCGACTATATTAACCACAGTGCCGCCACTCATGCCGCTACTTTAATTATGAATCCCAACACTGGCGAAGTCATCGCGATGACTAGTTTGCCAAGTTACAATCCTGGCGACTATGGTCGTGTCGATGATGCCTCGGCCTACATTAATCAAGTTACCGAGGTCCCCTACGAACCAGCCTCAATTTGCAAAAGCTTCACCTTCTCCGCTGCCATCAACGAAGGTAAAATGACTAGCGAAACCACATATTACAACAAAGGCTACGAAATTATCGATGGCTGGAAAATCAGAAATGCCGCGCAAAACGCCAGCATCACCAACCGTGAACTTACGATGAAAACCGCTCTTTACTGGTCGCTCAACACCGGCTCGATTTACGCTCTAAAACTTCTCGGTGACAATCCCGACGGAATCACTCAAGTTGGCAGGGAAAGATTATATGATTATTATCATAACAAGTTCCGTCTTGGCCGGGCTACCGGTATTGAACTAATCGAAGCCGACGGCTACATCGAAGACCCCAACGAAGGTTGGGGACGCGATTCGACCTATGCCAATATGACTTTCGGTCAAAACCTCGGTGTCACCATGATTCAGACTGCCACTGCCTTTTCCGCCGTGATTAATGGTGGTTATTATCGCACTCCCACTATCGTTAAAGGCACTTTAGAAAATGGCACCATTGTCCCATTTGAGAGAAAAGATACTGTGAGCGAACAAATCATCTCTTCTGACACGTCTGCCACAATGCGCGATATGTTAATTAATAACCGTAGTTACCGAGCCCGCCTTGGCATTGACCGCTACGGTTATAATATCGGTGGCAAATCCGGTACCGCCCAGGTCATTGTAGATGGCTCTTATGATGATACGATGAGTAATCTTGTCGGTTCTTATATTGGTTTTGTCGGCCCAAATACCGAAATGCCCGAATATGTCATTATGGTCAAAATTTGGGGCGAAGGGGAAGCCCTCTCTGGCGAAAAAGCGATGACCCTTTTTGAATCGATGGCAAATTTCACAATTGACTACCTAAAAATAAAACCAGGAGTATAATATATATATGACAGACGAAATAAATCAAGAAATGTTTTACGGGCTTCTTCTTGCGCTAGCTTGTTTTCTTTTATCAATGATGCTGACGCCAGTTTATACCCACTTTGCATACAAATATAAGTTCTGGAAAAAGCAGAAAAAAACTACCGTGGACGGTCAAGCTTTGCCGATTATGACCAAACTCCACGCCCACAAATTCAAACACACTTTTCCCACGATGGCTGGCCTTATTGGTGTCATCGCCGTCACCATTGTTACTTGGGCTTTCAACCTTGATCGTGGCCAGACCTGGCTTCCGTTAGTTGGCTTTCTCGGTGGTTCGCTCGTTGGCGTAATCGACGATGTGATTAATATTTTTGGTAGTGGCCGTGGCGCTGCTGGCCTTCGTGGACCAGTAAAATTCTTTCTCATTTCTGTTGTTGGCCTAGCGCTTGGCTGGTATTTTGCCGTCAAGCTCGGCTGGACTACGCTTTTAATTCCGTTTGTAGGCAATATAGAAATTGGCATCGTGGGGATGATTTTAGTCTTTGCGTTTGCTGTAGTTGCCACGTCGAACGCCGTCAACATTACCGATGGTCTTGATGGCCTTTCTGGTGGTCTTGCGATGCTAGCCTACGGTGCTTTTGGTATTATTGCTCTGTTTCAAGGTAATATGCTACTCTTCGGTTTTTGTATGACCGTAGTTGGTTGGCTCCTTTCATACATTTGGTTCAACGTCCCACCAGCCCGTTTTATGATGGGAGATACCGGCTCCTTTGCTCTTGGCGCCGGTCTTGGCATAGTCGCGATGATGACCAATTCTTTCTTGCTCCTTCCGATTATTGGCCTGATGTTTGTCATAGAAACTGGTTCCAGCCTCATTCAATTAATGAGCAAAAAGTTTTTCCACCGCAAAATTTTCATTTCTGCTCCACTTCACCATCATCTTGAAGCCAAAGGGTGGGGTGAGGCCAAAATCGTCATGCGCTTCTGGATTCTAGCCGGCGTCTGTGCCATTGTTGGCATCTTTGTCGCCGCTGTCGGAGGAGCGATTTGAGAAGACATCGCTCTGACTTAGTTATTTTGTTTACTACGCTAGGTTTGATGGCGCTAGGCTTAATTGTGATTTACGCCATTGGTCCGATGCGTGCCAACGTTTTAAATTCTACTTACGGCACCGACTACGATGCAAACTATTTCTTCCTAGGTCAACTCCGCTCAGTCGCCCTGGCCCTCATAGCTTTTTTTCTCGCTTTTAAAGTTGTCCCATATAAATATCTTCAAAAATCTGCCAAATTTCTTATCATCATCGCGCTATTAATGTCCGGAATACTCTGGATTTTAGCTCTGTCCGGCTCTTCACTGGCTAAATGCGAACTCGGCGAATGTCGCTGGTACAATTTTGGCCCAGTCAGTTTTCAGCCAGCCGAATTTTTAAAACTTGCACTCGTGATTTATCTTGCAGATTTTCTCGCCCGCAAAAGGGAAGCGGGAGATATTGGCAAGCTCAAAGAATTCTGGCTTCCACTTGCCATCGTCTGTGGCGCATCGCTTTTTCTAGTTGTCATTGCACAAGGTGACTTAGGTTCCAGCGTGACTTTAATGGCAATTATTTTCGGTACTCTCTTAGTGGCTGGTGTACCAGCAAAACAATATTTAATTATGCTTGCCCTCATTTTAGCGGTTTCTGTAGGCGCCATTGCCACCTCTAGCCACCGGATGGAGCGTATTCACGCCTGGCTAGACACCATTTCTGGTGCCGAAGTGACGGATTCTACTTATCATATCGAGAACGCCATGCTTGCTATTGGCACCGGTGGGTTCTTTGGTGTCGGCATTGGCAATTCCGTGCAAGCCACTGGCTACTTGCCAGAGTCTATTAACGATTCGGTTTTTGCTATTATGGGCGAAACTTTTGGTTTTGTCGGTCTTTTTCTCATTCTTGCAGTTTTCGGCGCCGTGCTTTTTCGGATGTTAAAAGTCGCCGAACACACGGCTCCTGGCGACGAGCGCATTTTTATTATCGGAGTTTTTTCGTGGATGCTAGTACAAGTCGCAGTCAATATTATGGCAATGACCGGTCTGGTACCAGTTACCGGCGTTACGCTTCCTCTGCTCTCTTATGGCGGTACTAGTATGGTCTTTATTTCGTTTGCCATCGGCCTCGTTTTACAACTTTCGTGTTATACTAGTAGAGAGGTAATCAAAAATGAAGATATTAGTAGTCGGCGGGGGGTCGGGGGGACACATCACTCCAGCCGTCGCCGTCGTGCGTGAAATTTTGGAATTAAAACCCCGTGCCAACGTGGAGTTTTGGACTGATTTTAAATATTATAAAAACGTCACCAAACTCACTACCGAACTCGGTGTTTCTACCGAAATCAAAGTCCGTCGCATTCCAGCCGGTAAATTCCACCGTTATTCAGATTGGAAGTTTACCGATTATTTTAAATATTTCGACATCACTTTAAAAGATTTAATTCTTGGCAATATCCTTGGGTTTTTTGGCTTCATCGCCGGGCTCTTTACTAGTTTTTTCAGAATGCTCCTCAAAAAAAATCGCCCCAATGTGATTTTCCTAAAAGGTGGTTTCGTCGGCTTACCAGTTGGTCTAGTAGCCAAGCTTTTCCGTATCCCCTACGTTATCCACGAATCTGATGCTGTAGCTGGTCTAGCCAATCGTATTTTAATGAAAAAAGCTAAAAAAGTTGCCTTTGGTATTCCGCCGTCCGACGAAGTATTAGAAAAACATAAAAATTACGTTTGGACGGGCATCCCTGTCGGACCAGAATATAAAGCTGTCAGCCCCGCAAAGACAATGTCACTCAAAAAAGCTTTTTCTTTTAACGACAAAAAACCCCTTGTCGTGATTACCGGCGGCTCACAAGGCTCCAAAAATCTCAACGAAGTCACGCGCCAAATTCTCCCAGAATTATTAAAAACTGCCTCTGTCGGCCTCGTTGCCGGTCGCAAACACTACGAAGATATGGTCGATTTGAAACAATACGAAAACTGGGACCACGCTTCGCTCGAATCCAATTTTCGGATGTGGGAATTTAACACCGCGATGAATGAACTTATGGGCGCTGCCGACGTCGTAGTCTCTCGTGCCGGCGCTACTACCATCGCCGAACTCGCCGCTCTTAAAAAAGCCGTTATTTTAGTTCCATTTGAAAGATTACCTGGTAGCCACCAAGTTCGTAACGCCGAGCGCCTAAAAGCAGCCGGTGCCGTAGAAGTCATCTATGATTCCAAAATGATGGAAAACCCTACCGATCTATTAAAACTCATCCAACATCTCGTCAAATCGCCTCGTCTTTGTGCAGATATGGCCGATAGCCTTCATAAAGAAGCCCGTGCTGACGCCGCTCACCGTCTCGCTGAAATAATCTTGGAAATTGCCTAAAATGGAAGGGAACGATGCCCCAAAACTTGCTCGCCGTCTGGCTAATCGTAAATCTACGATGAAATCTGGTCGCACCATCGGCGAGAAAAGGGAAAAACTCGAAACTGCTTCCGAGCGTGTTGCCGCTCACAAGAAAAATAAAGTCAAAAATAATCTCCGCGTTTTCGGCACCAGTCTCGGATTTGTCATTGCCGCCGTGGTACTTATTTTAATTCTTTTGCCACTTTTCCGTCACGACGATGGTGGCAATCCCTCATCGAACACCATTTATGTTCCCGTAAAACCTACCATAGAAATAATCGACGAAGCCGCCTCATCTAGCGGTGAAGAGCATCTCACTAGCCGAATGAAAGAATACATCGGCCAAGTAGAAGCCTGTCTTCGAGAACTCGGCTACGTGCCGACAAAAGCCGTTATCCCCGTAAACTCCATCCGCGAAGTCGATTTCTATCTAGAAAATCAGCCAGGCTATATTAAGACTATCATTGATCGTGGCAGTGGTGTATCCGCCGAAGATGCCGACCGGATGATTCGCTATCTCGCCTCTCAAGGTGTCGAAGAATACCAGTATATCGATGTCCGTATCGAGGGCAAAGCCTACTGGCGCGAGCAGTAAGGGACAGGGAACTGTTCGGTTTTTGTTCTATTGCTATTCTCTTCTCTTCTGTTCGGTTTCTGTTCGGTAATACAAGAACTTTTTGTCCATAGAAAGGCAGGAAATCACCACAAAAACAGGGAAAAACATAAAATAGGGAAATAAAACGGGGAAATGTCAAATCAACAAAAATCCAGGAATGTGAGTCAAAAAACCGGCAATTGGCATTTAGATGAACCTGGAGCAAGCCCTAGGGCCACTCCAGATTGTACTAAGGGCTAGGTATTTTTTCTGAAACATTTTGAAATTGCCAGATAAAATCAATAATTTTACGGCTCGAACCCTGTACTGTTAGGGTGGAATTCCGATAATAATCTCTAACTATTTATGTATAAAGTAAAGTTTGTACCTTTCCCTTTGTATGACAAATACAGGTGCAGAGCCGCCTAAAACTATTGATTTTATCCTAGCGCAATTTCGAATGTTGAAGAAAAATACCTAGCCCTTAACCAAGGTGAAATGTCGTAAAATATGTATTGTGCGACATTAGACCTAAATCAAAAAGTCGATAATTTATACGTCCAAAGCCCGGCCAGTTTTTTAGTCGTCCAGTACTTTATAATTATTTGCGGTTTAATTCTCTGCTTATTTGTCGTGTTTGATGGCTAGGAACCCGTCTACTGAATTATCTACTTCTGCGAACCTGTCCGTCCTTTTAACAGGGGTAGATAAGGGGAGCGCCTCTTTAGATGGGATAATCTCAACTACATCTTTTTCCTGAAAAATCACTTCCGGTTTTACCTCTGGCTTAACAGGGGAGGAAACTGAATTAATTTTAGGCGTAGCCGCAGATGCGGGATTGATTCTATCGGTAGAAACGGGAACTACAGGGGAAGCACTAGGCCTTACCTCTGACGCCTTTTTCCCCATCTTATGTTTCCCTTTCTTCTCTGAGCGACGTTTCCCTTTCTCTGGTACGGGGCTAGATTTCTCCGCTGCTTTATTTCCCTCTTTTTCCGCCACGACTTTTGCCAAATCCTTTAAGCCTAATCTTTCTTTACCCTCGGCGGCATTAGGGCTCAAGTTTTGTTTACGAAATTCCGCTTGCAAAGAACTAGGTCGTTTTAAGTTCGGTTTTTGTTCGGTACGAATAATAGTGGTATTCTCCGGCATCGTGGGCGCTTCTTTTACGGTAGTTCGTGAAATTGGCTTGAACACAACTTCTTCTTGCCTACCAGAATCGGATAGCTCCTTCTTATATTTCTCAGACTGCTCAATCGTTTCACGAATCTCAGCTTCTACCTCGCTACGTGGCCGAGCAAAATTCGCTCGCGAATGTTCAATAATCGCCTCGAAATTATCCGACGGTGAATCTGGAATCGACAAAGTTGTTGCCGAGAATGCTGGCACCTTTTCACCACCAATAATCATTGAAATCACAAAATGGCGATTATTAAGTTGTAAAAGATCAGACTCTTCAAAAGTTGGCTCGAATTGCTTTACTAGCACCGGTGCATCATCTGCTGACACGCGGAAGGAAATCGTGGTACCTACGTTACCAAACACCGCATCACGCACCGAATCGGTCATTTGAGCGACGTATTGGTTTGCTACGGTCAAATTCAGGCCATATTTTCGCGCCTCAGACAAAATCACCGCAAACGAATCCGTGGCAAAGTTCTGGAACTCATCTACATAAAGATAAAACGGCCGCCGGTCTTTAACATCCGGAATATCAGAACGTGACATCGCCGCAAGTTGTACCTTAGTTACTAAGAATGCGCCCAAAATTCCGGCATTATCTTCACCGATCAAACCCTTAGATAGATTTACTACCAAGATTTTCCCTTCGTCCATAATCTTGCGAATATCAAACGAAGATTTCGGCTGCCCGATAATATTACGGATAATCGGATTTGCCGTAAACGCCCCTACCTTATTTAGCACCGGCGCAATCGACTCATTAACTTGCTTTTCGTTCCATTGGCCGAACTCGTGTTTCCAGAATTGCAACACCGTCACATCGTGACAATAATCAAGAGTTTCTTTTCTAAAATCCTTATCCGTCAGCATCCGTGAAATATCAAGTAGGGTCGTCTCCGGACGGTCAAGTAGAGCCAGCAAAGTATAACGGAGAATATGCTCAAGCCTTGGCCCCCACGAATCGCCAAACATCCGCTTAAGTACCCCAATTACCTCCGAGCACACATTCGGCTTCTTCGCCGGATCAGAGACTTCGAGGGGATTAAATGCCACTGGGTATGCCGTATCTGCCGGGTTGAAATAAACCACATCTTTCACGCGCGATTCCGGAATAAACTTCAAATTATCAATCGCAAAATCCCCGTGCGGATCGATAATACAATACCCTTGATTATAGAAAATATCCGACAGCGCCAAAAGTTCTAGCAACCCGCTCTTTCCTGCGCCCGTTTGCCCAATAATATATACGTGGCGCGACCGATCGCGTCGTAATAACCCAAACTGATGGTTAATTCCCCGGAAATTCGTTAGCCCAAACGCCGAAATATTTTCGTCGTTAGATTTTTCACCAGTGATGACCGGCAACTTAGCTGGCGGCTCAGCTGTCTTTGATGAAGCCCACACGATATTTGGCGTTTCTACCGAAGTATGTGGCAAATGATACACCGACGCCAGTTCCGAAATATTCAAAATAAACCCACGGTCCGCAAATTCACGCAGTTTATAGGCCGATAAAGCGTCGCGACTAAAAGTCCCACCTACCTGCTTAAACCCATTCAAATTCGTAGAGTTAAACTGCTTAAATGACCCCACCAGCGCTTGCATATTAAGCTTAGCATCTACATCGCTATGTCCAAGATATGCTAAACGGATTTTCACCTCATAGCCAAGTTTGGTTGCCTTTTCTTCGGCTTTCGCAATTTGTGTCTTTGCTCGCTCGGATAATTCTACCTTAGTTTCCGAATTCGTGCCACCTGCTGGTGGTCTAAACAGCGCCAAAAAGATTTCCGAAACATAAGTCCAGTCAAACGACCCACCAAACCAGAATTTTCCACCCGATTTCACCCGTCGAATCCACTTGTCGGTCGTATTTTTATGCCAATCATCCGGAATCGGTCGCGCCAGAATCTGAATCCACATTTCCTCCGTCTGCTCAGGGCTAAGTTTTGCCAAAGTCCCGGTGATACCAGCCAAAGGGTCCACTTCAAAAGTGTCAAAAGTTTTAATCGGTAAAGCCTCATTTTCAATCAGTCCGAGCTCCGCCGAATAACTCACCGTGTATTTCGTGCGGTCGTCTACATAGTCCTCGTTCATTTTGTATATTTGCACGGTCGGATATTGCGAATAAATCTGCCCTTCGACAAAACTTTGCAAAATTTTCGGCACCCACACATAAAATCTAATCTGCCCCGAAGTCGACACAATTTCAAATGACAAATGCTCCTGTACCCCACCAGAATTCCTAAGTTCCTGCTTATCGCGCAAAATCCCGTGCAGCGAAGCAAACATCTGCTCTGCCGCGAGTTCCTTTTTATCATTAGTCCGTGGAATTTCTAGCATCAAAAGCACTGAGTCCACATTTAAGACTTTAAGTTTGTTTAGTTTTTTATAATTCCGATAAGTAAAATAAGCCAGAATCCCCACTACTGGTATCCAGAAAATCGGCATTAAGATAAAATGTATGACAGCGTCCATACGTCTATTATATCACAAATTATGCTAATGTATAAGAGTTCTTGTCGATTTTCTTAAATAATTTTTTATTCTGCAAATTTAAGAGAATCGTCGTCTCTTTTACCTTGCGGGTTTTTAATACTTGTTTTACGATTTCCTCGCGCGTGAGTGCTCCGCCAGACTTCTCTAGAATTCCAGTAATAATCTCTGCAATCGTTCCCTTCTTGTATCCCCAAGAAGACAAAGCGTAAATTCCCCGCCCAATTAACACAAATCGCGCATCTTTAATTAACTCATTGTGAATCGCCTGCACCGTCACATTTTTGCGCCTAAAATTCGAACCCTTAATTTCTTTCGCAATTTCCGAAAAATGCATCGGCTCTTTTTTAGCCTCCAAAATCACAAAAATCTTATCTCGAATATTTTTCGGGTTTACCATCGGCCATTTCGCCAGTCCCCACACGCCATTCAAGGTAGCGAGCAACTTAGAAATTGACGCAATCGCCTTAATGTGGTCAGGATGCTCATAATTTAATTTATTGTCAAGTTCATCAATTGTCATCGGCGCTTTATTCTCGCGGATCAGCTTCACAATCTCATCTACCCGTCCACGAATCGTTTTCTCGTCGCCATATTCTGCAATGCCCACCGCTGCATTATACTTATCGTTCTCTTCCACTACAGTCAGATTTTTCGCAAAAGTCGCAATAAAATAAATACCGGTTCGTTCTGAAGCGGTAGAAGTACGTCCATAGACTTTGTCAGCGAGATCGGAGAGTTTCGCCACCCGCCCCATTTCAGTAAGATTACGGACCAAAATCTTTTCGGCGGCTGCGAGTTCGGGTATCTCACCGTCCTCTGCGGAAATTTGAAGACGAATAAGAATCGCTTTTTCAAGTTGCCTTACCCGCTCACGCGTAATAGACAACATTTCACCAATTTGTTCAAGTGTTTCTTTGTTGCCAGAAAGCCCAAATCGACGCGAGATGATTTCCTTCTCACGCTCTTGCTCGATAATTTTTAGGCTGCCGGAGATTGCTTTTTTAAGGATTTCCGCATTTTGGTCCATCAGTATTTTTCCTTTTCCAACCCTGTTAATATTGTTAATTATGCTTATAATACCATAGTTTTATAAAATTGTCAACTATGATTTTCTTTATTTTCCTATATTATTGTAGCACATTTTTTACAATTTTGGAAAAAAATTATAAAAACATAAACACTTCCCTGAAATCCATTTGCCACCCATGTTAAACTTGACTTTTTAAGTCAAGTGTGCTATAATGAAAGTATAATTATTTTTTCTTTGCAGCCTTCCGGGTTGCTTTTTTCTTGCCCCGCGCCCCGCGCCGAGTTTTCTTGGCAGTTTTTGGCTTTTTTTCGAGCATTTCCTTGGCCTGCTCCAAGGTAATCGACTTCGGATCTACTTCTTTTGGCAACTTGACACTATTGCGTCGTCCCGGCCCCTTGACATATGGTCCGTACGCCCCGTTAATAATCTGAATTTCGCCCCAGTCGGCAATCATCGAATCAATTTTTTTCTGATAAAGAGGCAAAACTTCCTCTAAACTCACCGTATAAGGGTCCAAATCTTTCATCGGAATATTATATTTGCCACCCTTAAGATATGGTCCAAACGGCCCGTTCGCGGCAATTAGTTCAACCCCGTCCGCCGCTTTACCTAGCATGCGTGGCAAAGTCGGAAGAGCCAATTGTTTTAAAGCTTGCTCTAAGGTCACGGTTTTAACTGATTTTCGCTTTGGCAAAGGCGCAAACCGCGGCTTTACGCCAGCCTCTTTTTCGTTATCTCCTAGCTGAATAAACCCGCCACTTTTCCCAATTTTGGCAAAAATCGGCTTACCAGTTTCTGGGTCGTGGCCGAGTAAACGTGCGTTATTATAGCGTTCCACCCCTTGCGCTTCCAAAACTGTATCGCGAAACGGACCATAAAAATCTCGAAGCATCTTTACGCGCTCCAGTTTTGCTTCCGCCACCAAATCTAAATCTTTCTCAATGTTTGCGGTAAACTTATAATCTACAATATTCTTGAAATTGTCAGTCAAAAACCCAGCCACAAGCTCGCCAATCGCCGTCGGCACGAGTTTCCCCTTGTTCGCCCCATATTTCTCCTTGATGATGGAGCGGGTGATGGTCGGGGCTACAGTCGGCGCGATGTGTTCTGAGGAACATGAAGACTTGGCCAGAGCGGCTTGGGAGCTGTTGTCCGAAGGACACGCCGCGCCGACTGTAGCCCCAGCCTTCAACTCTACCACTTCCCGTTCCTCGCCTTCCGACTCACCCTTTACCACATACCCACGGGCTTGAATAGCGGTCATAATTGTCGCATAAGTGGATGGCCGTCCAATCCCGAGCTCTTCAAGTTTCTTTACCAAAGACCCTTCCGTATATCTTGCCGGTGGTTTAGCAAAAGTCTGCTTAGCAGTAAGCTCCAAACAGTCCAAAATATCACCACGAGACACCTTCGGTAACTCCAAATCCTTACTCTTCCCATACACCTTCAAAAACCCATCAAACACCACCACTTCACCTTTGGCTACAAAAGCATTACTTAAATAAATGGTCGTTTTGGCAACTTTGGCATTAACCATCTGCGTGGCAAGCGTTCGCGCCCAGATTAATTGATAAAGCCGTTTCTCATATTCATTTTTACCAGCCGAAGTGCGCGAAATATTTGTCGGCCGAATCGCTTCGTGCGCCTCTTGTGCCGAAGCATCCTTCGTCTTAAAATGCCGCGTCTTCAAATACTCCGCCCCATATTTCTCCTTAATATAAGCCGCCATCGCCCCCACCGCCTGAGAAGACAAATTAAGAGAGTCCGTGCGGTGATAAGTAATCAAACCAGCCTGATAAAGCCCCTGCGCCGCCGTCATTGTCGTCCTTGACGAAAATCCAAGTTTCGCGTTCGCCTCAATCTGTAAAGCCGCCGTAGTAAACGGCACTGGATTAGCCTTCACTCCTTCCGTTTCCTCCACGTTCTCCACCACGAACCGCGACGAAATCAACTTTTCCAGCAGTTCCCTCGCCTCATCTTCGTTTTCAGGGGAAAGATTATTGTAGGTAGCTAAGAAGGATGAAGAATCGGACACAGCGTGTCCTTCGGACACGCTCCGGGCCGCTCTGGCCAAGTCTTTATGTTCCGCAGAACACACCGTGTCCGATTCTTCATCCTTTATAAACTCGCCACTAATCTTAAAACTAGACTTACTCTCAAACTTCTCAATTTCCTTCTCGCGCTCCACGATTAAACGTAGCGCTGGTGACTGTACTCGCCCTGCCGACACTGCCCCTGGCACCTTCCGCCGCACCATATCAGATAAATCATACCCCACTAGCATATCAAGCGTCTGCCGCGCTTGCTGTGACGACACCATATCCATATCTACCACACGCGGATGCAAAATCGCTGCATCGAGCGCCGGTTTAGTAATCTCGTGAAAAGTAATTCGCGCCGTATCTTTCGGTAGTCCCAAGACCTCGCACAAATGCCACGAGATCGATTCCCCTTCGCGGTCCTCATCCGTCGCGAGCCAGATTTTCTCAGCCTTTTTCGCTTCTTTTTTCAGCTCAGCAATAATAGACTTGTGTCCCGGATCCACTTCGTAAGTCACCTCAAAAGTCGATTTATCTACCTTAGTATCTTTTCGAATATGTCCCACCGACGCCAGCACTTTAAAATCAGCACCGAGATATTTCTCGATGGTCTGTGCCTTCGCCGGGCTCTCTACTATCACTAAGTTTTTAGCCATAATACAATCATACCACACCCGTCAAGCACGAGCATCGCAAACGCGAAGTATTATTTCCGCTTCTTAGCCGCAACCTCAATCCTACACATCAGAGTGCTCATTATAATAGTTGCCACCATAGCAACAATTAGTAGCGCGCTGGCTACGTAGTTACTCACCCCCGCTACAAAAGTCAAAATCACCCCAAGCGGCGCCAAAATCCCAACCATAATCTTCGATAACCCAATCGCTAGATAATATTTCTTAATCATTTTTTTCGTCCTTGGCATCGTTTTAATACTAAAAACCCGCTTTTTCACCAAATCATAAATCCCAAATATTGTTAAAAGCAGCGGCCCGCACATCCCTACCGCAATCGCTACCATCGCAAAAACACTCGGAAAATGCACCGTCTCGTTCGAAAACGCGTTAAAACTATCTAGCCCCCAAAGCAAAAAGTTTACGCCCAAGACCAACCCCAGTATCCCAAGATACATAAAAATCACTCCCACCTCGCGTGGTTCGTCCACCGCGAAGACTCGGTTTTTTGCCACCATCTTGCCAGTTTTAATTTGGTAAATCCCCCACGAGAGAAATGCCAGCCCTATAATCCCCGCTATAATTGCAAAAATAATTAAATCCATAAGCTTATTATACCACACATATATTTATCTATGGGCTAGTCGATGGCTTGACTGCTGCATTCACCCGCGTTACTATTTAATCATGAGCAGTTTCATATTATCATCAATGATTGCCGGAGTACTAAGTGTTTGCTTTTTGCTATCGGCATATATACATTTACACATAAAAAAGAAATTTTAAAAAAGAATACGAAAGCAATTGAAGACCCTAAATCTATGAGTATGATATTCTTTTGTCTAGCTATCTGTGATATTCAATGACGTTTATATTGGCATTCTTGGCTATTCTTGTAATACCGTTGATTGCAATCTATGCAAGCATAGAATACTCTATTTATCATAAAAATAAATAACTAATTTAGCCACCAAAAAACCCTCAGGTAAGGGTGGGCATCACCTGAGGGTATTTTGGCCCTCTAACTCTTCACTAACTATACCGGGTGAACCCCGGAAGCGCGACCCACCTCACACAAATTGGGGCCCGCCGGTTAGAGGGATTGCTATGCCTTTGAAATGCTCCCTTTCAAAGTGGAGGTAATACTTATAACAATAAACCATGAAGAAATTTATTGTACGAAAGGGTTTCAAAAGCACGCAATTTCTGCTACACTATGAGTAGTATAGCTGAAATTATAACTTATTTAGGTGCGGTGTAGGGCGCTTTTTGCACCCTAACTGCCATCATTATATCACACAGGAGAAAATATGTCAATACTTTTTTCATACTTTTTTGAAAAAATCAACCAAATCTCACCCCTAGAGAGCAATTTTACAGAGGTGTTAGACGCTATTGCGCTTAAGCCTAAAATATTGTATTTCTATGGAAAAATGCCCGAAAATGTGTCAAAACAGCGCCCAAAAACCGTCGCCATTGTCGGCTCTCGGCACAATACCAAATACGGCGAAGAAGTCGCCTATAAACTCGCCTACGAACTCGCCAAGCACAATGTTATTGTAATTTCTGGCCTAGCTTTTGGTATCGATTCCATTGCTCACCGCGGCTGTCTAGACGCTGGTGGTACCACCATCGCTGTTCTTGGCACCAGGATAGACGATATTTATCCCAAGGCACATCGTCCTCTCGCGACAGAAATTATAAAGCAAAACGGTGCCATCATCTCCGAATATCCATCGCTAAAAGACTCTACTGCCCCGTTCGCCCCTGTTGAATTTGTTGACGAACTCACCGGGCGCCGCCGTATCGACCAAAAAATCTCATTTCTCTACCGTAACCGCCTTATCGCCGGCTTATCTGATATTGTCGTAGTCGTCGAAGCAGCCGAGAGGTCCGGCTCCCTAAATACCGCCACCCACGCCATCGAGCAGGGTAAGACCGTCTACGCAGTCCCCGGCAACATCACCAGCCCCTATTCCCAAGGTTGCAATAAGCTCATCAAACAAGGCGCCCTTCCCTACACCGAGCCGTCCGACATCCTCCAAGAACTCTTCCCCGAAGAATATCTAAAAAAACAAAAACGCCTGAAAAAAGCCCACCTCATCGGCGATACCGATGTTGAGACTATTATTCTAAAAGCCATCGCCGAAGGCCTCCGAAAAGGCGATGACATTATGAGAGCCACCCACCTTCCGCCCGAGATATTTAACCAGACCGTCACCCTCCTCGAAATCAAAGGTCGCATCCGTTCTCTCGGGATGAACACCTGGAGCCTTATTTAATAAAATCCTCAATCTTCCCCGCCACTTCACTCAAAACATCCGGAAGAAGCGCTTTTTCCTCAGGTGTAAACCGCGACAACACAAAATCTATATCTCCCATCTGCCGACGCAAAACATCATTCCCTGTCCCAATTCTCACCCGTGGGTATTCAGATGACGACAAATAAGCATCCACCGATTTTAGTCCGTTATTCCCCCCCGCCGCACCAGACACGCGCATCCGCACCTTACCAAATTCCAAATCAAAATTATCGCAAATCACCAGCACATCTGATAAATCAATCTTATAAAATCTCACAAACTCCGCCACCGCTCGCCCCGAATCATTATAAAAATCCTGCGGCTTTATAAAGATCACTTCACCATCTCTCCCCCACACCGCCCCAAACCGCGGTTTACTCTCCCAGGACAGCCCCTTCACCTTAAAATAAAAATCTAGCGCCAAAAACCCGGCGTTATGCCTAGTAAAATTATACCTATTTCCTGGATTTCCCAGTCCAACTACTAATTTCATAGCCAAATTATACCATAAAAATACCCCCGCGGAAATCCGCGGGGGTTCAGGAGGAACCATCCCCCGCTGTCCTCACGGGGGAAGAGTGAATAGGTCAAGTAGTCCTTTTTTTATGGGCATCTTTTTGCCGAGTGGCAATCGCCTTTACCAGAGGATGACGGATGATTTCATCTTCGGTAAAGCATACTTGGGCTACCATTGGGTTGTCACGAAGTAATCTCGACGCATACACCAGACCGTTGTTGGTCCGGTCGAGATACGGCGCGTGAATTTGCTCTACATCACCTGTTAAGATGATTTTGCCATCGGCCCCGAGTCGCTTAATCAAAGTATCAGCTTGCGAGATATTCTGATCTTGAAACTCGTCGTAGATGGCTAGCTCGTAGGCAAAATCTCGCCCCCGCGCGTTTTCGATTGGGATACTCGAAAACCAGTTTTCCCAAATCAAATCCACGCGGTCTTTAAGTCTTGACTTGATAGAGCGTTTGCTCTGCGCCTCATCGTCTTGCGTATCGCAACTACATTTTTTCGAAGTACTTTTGCACTCAGCGCCATATTTTCTCAGGTTTTCAAGCTCCTTTTTAAACTTTGAATCGCTGAGTAACAAATAGTTACGCAAAGCATTTTTGAGCGGCTGCACGTCGGGGTCCATTTTTTCGTCCAAATCACCCGGGAGCGCGCCAATTTTGCTTTGACTTTCGCACGGAATCACCGTGACACCGATAAACTCGCCATCGCGGCAGGCATTATAGCCATAGATTGTCGCCATAAATGTCTTTCCGCAACCAGCCGGCCCCGTACAGATAACCGCTGCAAAATCCGGGTTCATCAATGCTTCGGCATAAATTGCCTGGCCAGGATTGCGTGGTCGTACTGGGAAATCACTTGCATATTGCAAAGATACTATGGCGTCTTCTTGCGCATCGTAGCGTCCGATGTAAGTGTAATAAGGATCAGGCTCCTGGGAACAGGCCCCAAGGTATTCTTCGCCTTCTGCCCTCATCACAATAAACTCGTTGGCTACCAGAGTAGTTTCTCGTGGCATCGTTTCTTCAAAGAGCTCACGAGAGATTCGCTTCTCAACAAAGAATTCGGTCAACAAATCCTTAGGTACTACAATATCGCGTCGCCCCGTGTAGGGCTCCGGGAATTTGTAGCCATAGCGACTCGTCCTAATTCCGCACTCTCTCGCGCGGATAGCCAAACCATTGTCGTTGGTCAGAAGCGTCACCTCGTCACATTTAGCCGTCAATATTTGTTGTTGTTCGGCTGTGCCGTCATTCTCTATCCCGATAGTCTTAAAAATCGTCGAAAGAGCTGCCAGGATTATTTGTCCATCCATATCGTCTTCCGATGGATTAAACGGCAACGATTCTTTAAAATCGCAGTGTACCGGCAAGATAGAGAGTTTTTGGTTGGTTCCGCGAATCCAGATTGGATTCTCTAGACCGTAAGAGCAAGCCATATTGGTGTCTCGCTTTTCGATTAAGGCCCTAATACGTCTAAGAGCCTCACGCGCTGCTCTTCCGCGCTCGCTTTTCTCTTTTTTAAAATTGGAAAGCTCGCGCACTACTACATCAGGAATGACCAGATGTGCTCCTTCTAGGTCAATTGTCGGCTCACGAAGCTCAACTTTTCGACCTATAGGGGGTGGTATTACGTCCACATAGTCCACCAAAATATTGGTGTCGAGCACATAAATTGGCCTACCAATTTTGCCAGACATAACCTAACCTCCTTTTAATGTGCTTAAGGCACTGTTTAGAAAATGAGAGCCTCCTTACTTTCTCCCACTTACATACTAGTTTATCATAAAAAAGAAAAAACGCCGATAAAATCAGCGTTCCATCCTCTAATTATAGCACACCTAGTCTATTTTGTCAAGTTTATCCCCATCACTACGGTATGAAAACATAATTGGTGTACCAATGAATGGGTATTTTTCGCGAATTATACGCTCCAAATAGCGCTTCCACGACCAATGAAGTAGTTCCAGGTCGTGCCCGTGTACCACAAACCAAGGCGGACAGACATCGGTCTGAACCATATATTTTGGTTTCGGACGGGTGTTTTTAAGCCCCGCTGGCGCGTGCGAGATAATCGCTTCGTTTAAAATCTTATTAAGTTCCGAAGTCTTGATTTCGGTATGCCGCGCCTCGTCAATCGTTAGTGCCAGTTCAAAAAGTTGCGTTGCATTAAGCCCCGTTTTCGCACTAGTCAGCACCACCGGCGCATAAGGGAGAAAATCAAAATCTTTTTCAAGGGCATCAATCAGAAAATCTGCCGCCGTACGGTTGCCGATATTCTCCTCGCCGTAATAATTAGTCGGCGTAGATTCATCCAATGAATCAGCCTTCGTTACTACCATGATAATTCCCTTACCCGCTTCGACGATTTGCCCAGCGAGAGATTGGTCGAGCTTAGAGTGTGGCTCCGTGGCATCTACAAGCAGACAACAAATATCCGCCTCTTCTATCGCCGCCAAAGTCCGGATGGCAGAAAACTTTTCAATTCCCACTTCGCGCTTGCCCGGCTTCCTAAGCCCCGCGGTATCCAAGATCTCCAAATCTCGCCCCTTGTAGCGCACTTCTACACGGTTTACATCCCGCGTCGTCCCCTGCCTACTTGACACAATCGCCTGCTGCTTTTTCCCTAGCGTATTAAACAGCGACGACTTCCCTACGTTCGGCCGCCCAATCAGCGCAATCTTCAAAGAAGACTTAAGGAGAGTTTGGGAATCCTCCTCTTGAGGGCTTCCGGAGGTTACGACCGAGGCATGAGGGGTCCGAGCCCCGTGACGACGGGCGCGAGGAACCCCGTCCCGAAAGAGGACGGATTCCAAACTCTCCTTTAATCTCATTATGCCTTGCCCGGTCGTCGCCGACACGTAATAAGTCTTCTCTGGCGCAATTCCTAGCGCCCGAAACTCAGTAATAGGTAAAGACTCCGAAAGATCGCATTTATTAAGCACTAGATACACCGGCTTCTGAGATTTTAGAGCATCTTTAACAATTTTCTTATCGCGGTGGTCAAAATACTTTGACGAATCAAGCGTCACTAGTATTATATCCGCCGCATCTATCGCATCGAGAATTTGGTCCTGAATCGACGCCTCAAAATCATCAGTCGGGTCTTTCAGCCCTGCTGTATCAATCAAAATAAACGCGTCGTCAATCTTCGCCATCACATTGTCCCGCGTCGTCCCCTCCTCGCGCGCCACAATCGCGATGTTTTTCCGCGCCAAGCGGTTAAGAATTGACGATTTTCCAGCATTAGTTTGGCCTATCAAAGCCACAATTGGCATCTTTTTCATACTGAAATTATAACATAAAATGTTAATTTTTCAAAGAATACAGCTTGTGGAAAAGTGTATTAAAAAAGTCTTTACAATCCAAAACAACTTATGCTAATATAAAAATATGCAGGTCATACACAAACACTATTTTGGCAGGTACGCTTGTTCTAAGTATATCTCTCGCAGCAAGAAGCTCCGTCTTCTTGGCTCAGTCTCTTCTACTCTTCTTGGTGTGCTTGTCTTTTCTATTCTTTTTCCTATCCAAATCAAATGGACCAATGTAGAAGC